>NZ_JAEUPY010000572.1 GCF_016790065.1 Steroidobacter sp. | reverse complement strand
CGCATGATGGCCGTGCAGCCGCTGACCACGGGCTATCGGTTGCCCACCGACGCCGAGTGGGAATGGGTGGCGCGCTTCGAAGGCGGCGGCAAGTTCCGACGTTATCCGTGGGGCGAGTCGCTGCCGGTGACGCCGCGATCGGGAAATTACGCAGATGTGACCGCACGTTTGCTCGTTCAGGATGTCATTCCAGACTATGACGACGGTTATGCCGCGTCGGCGCCCACCGGCAAATTCGCCGCCAATGCGCTGGGTCTGTTCGACATCGGCGGTAACGTCGCCGAATGGGTACATGACTACTACACTGTGACCAGCGATAGCGGTGACACGGCAGTCGATCCGAGCGGCCCGGCCGACGGCAAACAGCACGTCATTCGTGGTGCCAGCTGGCGGCAGTCGAGCGTTACAGATTTGCGCTTGTCGGCGCGCGATTTCGGTGAGAGCCAACGCAACGACGTGGGCTTCCGCGTCGCCCGATATGCAGAGTAAAGCGAAGTCGGCCCGTGAAGTAGGCGAGGGGCAACAGATGAAAGCGCTGCGACTGCTGATGATATTGGCCGCTTGTTGCGCCACCGGCACGTCGTGGGCTGCCGAACCCGCTGCCAAACCGGCGGCGCCG
This sequence comes from Steroidobacter sp., assembly GCF_016790065.1. Taxonomy (GTDB): domain Bacteria; phylum Pseudomonadota; class Gammaproteobacteria; order Steroidobacterales; family Steroidobacteraceae; genus Steroidobacter. The sequence goes on along the minus strand of NZ_JAEUPY010000572.1, from coordinate 14,706 downwards.
CCGGCCGCCAAGGCCGCGCCCAAGCCGGCCGCCAGCGAATCCGCTGCCCCGAAGGCTGACGAACAAACTAAGGTTCAGCAGGGTACTCAGGAGGAGGGCGAATCGGACGCCGATCGGCCGCCGCCGGCCGCCAAGCCCAAGGCTGCCGGTAAGGGCAGCTCGCCGGAGCGCTTCGTGCCGTCGGAACAGGTACGCGCCGATTTCGACGTGTCCTTCCCCATCGATATTTGATTCGAGCTACGACAGGACTTCACTCATGGTAACCGCAGCCGCTCCGGCACCTCGCTCGCCCCGCAAGGTTCAGTACCCGAGCGAATTTTTCGTGAACGTGCTGTCGCTGATCGTGACCATCCTGGTGGTGCACGCGCTGTACGTGTCCTGGATCTATCCCACCGGTAACGAGATCGTCGCCGCCGAACAGGCGCGCCTCAAGGCCGATCCGAACTACGTGCCGGAACGCTCGTTCTTCCTGGTGATCAACGCGCCCGAGCAAGAAGTCGAAATCATTCACTTCATCTGGGCGCTGCTGATCCTCGGCTACAAGGCTGTGCTGGTTCGTCGCGAGCGCCAGTTGTTGGAGCGCGAGCTGATCCACGTGCCCGAGGGCATCAAGGTCTTGCCCGAGGATGCGAAGGATTACGCGCGTCAGTTAGAAGGGTTACCACAGCAAGACAGGTCCATGCTCGTGGTACGAGCGTTACAACGCGCGCTCGATCGATTCTCCGCGACACGCAGCATTCGCGACTCCGCTGAAACATCCAAAGCCGTGTGCGATTCCGAAGCGGATCGACTCGACTCGGGCCTGGCCATGATTCGTTACATCGCCTGGGCCATTCCGGCCATCGGCTTCATCGGCACGGTGCGTCACATCGGCGACGCACTGTTGCAAGCTCATAAAGCGGTCACCGGCGATATCACCGGCGTCACCTCGGGCCTGGGTATCGCGTTCAACGCCACGTTCGTCGCGCTGTTGTTGACCCTGATCCTGATGTTCTTCCTGCATCAGTTACAGCAGGCGCAAGAACAGTTCGTGCATGACACCGATCATTGGATCGACCAGCATCTGATCCGCCACATGCAGGTGAGGTAGTGCTAGCTCTCGAGCTCATCGACGCCGCATTGGTCGTCGCCCGCAAACAAGGCGAGAGCGTAGAGGTTGTTGCCGACGCGCCGGGCGTGGCATTACTCGAAGATTCGCAGACCGTCACGGGTTTGGATGCTCTACAGCGAGTGCGGCGACAACCGCTGCTCGCGCACACCAATTTCTGGCGCGGTCTCAGCACGCAGCCGCTGAGTCGTCCGTCGCGCGTCGCTGGCACAGCGGCCGACGTGGCGTTCGCACAGGCCGAGAAGTTGTTGGGGCAGTTCAAGCAAGAAAGCGAAGGCGTGTTGCTGGCCGTGCCTGCGGGTTACAACCGCGATCAACTCGGGTTGCTCCTCGGCGTCATCAACGAGACGGGCGTGCGAGTGGCCGGTCTGGTCGATGCGGCATTGGCGGCATGCAGTTTGGAGCCGGCGCCAGCACGAGTGCTGCATCTCGATCTCGAACTACATCAAGCTTTGCTCACCGTACTGGAATATTCGGGCGGCGAGCACCCGGGGCTGAAACGCAGTCGTTATGAAATTGCCTTGCGCCACGGCTTGCTCGGCATCCAACAGTCGTTGGTGCAATTCATCGCCGAGAACTTTGTTCGCAAGACGCGCTTCGATCCACTGCACGACGCCAACAGCGAGCAGCGGCTAGTCGATCAATTGCCGGCGTGGCTTGCCGAGTTGCAACAGGCCGAGACGGTCACGCTGTCGTTCCAATTCGGCGAGCGAGAGCTGCAGCTCGAAGTGGAACGTTCACAGCTGATTGCCGCTGCCGAACCGCACTACCTGGAGCTGCTGCGTTTGGTGCAAGGCGCGCGAGTGGCCGGAATGCCCATCGAATTGCGTCTGTCACAACGAGTCGCATCGATGCCGGGCTTGCTGGATCGATTCCGAACCTTGCGTGATTGCACGATTCAAGTGTTGCCGCCTGCGGCTGCCGCGTGGGGCACGCTTCAGTACGCAGGAAGCATTCGACGTGCGCCGGATTCGTTGGCATTGGTCTATCAGTTACCGGTGCCGCGTGCCGACTCAGGCGACGTGGAATCGTCCGATGTCGAAGCGACGCCGCCGCAACTACGGCCGACTCATGTGCTGTTCCAAGGTCGCGCCTGGAGCATCACCGAGCAGCCGCTGACCATCGGCTGGGCCGTGGAAGGTCGTGCTCGTGCACTGACTTTGCCGAACGCCTTGCCGGGCATTTCGCGAGCCCATTGCACGTTGGTTCGGCGTAACGGCGCCGTCATGGTCGAGGATCACAGTACTTACGGCTCGTTCGTCAACGACGAAAAAGTCTCCGGCCGCACGCCGCTCACCGTGGGCGATCGGCTGCGGCTCGGTTCGCCGGGCGTCACGCTCGATTTGATTCAACTGGTGAACGACCATGGCACGCCGCAAGACTGAAGTCTTCAGCATGTCGTTCCTGGATTGCATCACCTGTGCATTCGGGTCGGTGGTGCTGGTCTATACGTTGATCAATGCGCAAGGCGGGTTGCGCGCCCAGACCATGGATCGTTCGCAGCGCGCCGAAGTGTCCAAGCTCGAAGAGCAAGTGCTCGAGGGTTACCAGAGGCTGGTGGTGCTGCGTAACTCGATGATCCAGACCGACAAGGAATCGGTGCGCACCGAGGGCATGGGCACGCGCGTGCTGGAAGAGACCGAACGTCTGAAAGTGGAGCTGGCCGATTCGGACAAGGAAACTTTGTCCCGCCGCGAAGCCATCGAACGACTCAAGGCCGATTTGAAATCGCTCGAAGAAGGCACGCGTCGACTGGAAGGCGCGAGCAAAGATCCGAGCGCCACTGGTACTCGCGTGCGAGGTTTCGTCGGTACCGGCGATCGTCAGTATCTGACCGGCTTGCGCGTGGGTGGCGATCGCATTCTGCTGTTGGTGGACGTCTCCGCCAGCATGCTAGATGAGACTGTGGTGAACATCCTGCGTATGCGCAACATGAACGAGTCCAAGAAGCTCATGTCGCAGAAGTGGCGACGCACGGTCAGCACCGTCGAGTGGCTGGCTGCGCAAATGCCGCTGGAAGGTCAGTTCCAGATCTATGCGTTCAATACCAAGACGTATGCGCTGGCGGAAGGCACCGAAGGCAAATGGCTCAAGGCCAACGATCCGAATGCCATGACCGAAGCGCTGGAGAAGTTGCGTAAGACCGTGCCCGCCGAAGGCACCAGTATCGAGAATGCGTTCATCGCGTTGAACGCGCTCAATCCCAAGCCGGACAACGTCATCATGGTGACGGATGGACTGCCGACGCAGGGCGCGGCCGCACCGTTGATCCGCAAGACCATCGATGGCGACGCGCGTCTGAAATTGTTCGAACGGGCGTTTGCCAAGTATCCGCGCACCGTACCGTTGAATGTGATCTTGATGCCCATGGAAGGCGATCCGATGGCGCCGGCCGCGTTCTGGGTGGCGGCGCGCGATACCGGCGGCTCCTTCATGAGTCCGTCCAAGGACTGGCCATGAGCGGGGTGCCACATGGGTAAGCGAGCACGACGCGAAACCGAGATCTTCAGTATCTCGTTCCTGGACTGCATCACTTGCGGTCTGGGCTCGGTGGTGTTGTTGCTGGTGTTGAGCAACATCCGTACCCCCAGTATCGAGCAGTCCGAAGAGGACCTGAAAGAAGAGTTGCTCAGCTTGCAGGACGAGCTGATCGAGATCGAAGGCGAGGCCGACATCTTGAACCGCGATCTGAAGGCCAAGCAGGAACAGCTCTCCGATGAGAAACGTCGCATCGCGCGTCTGCAAGGCGATCTCAGCGACGTGAAGGGCAAGTTCAACACGTCCAAGCAGGAAGCCGACGTGGCCAATCAGCTCGAAGGCCGGCTGGCCTCGGCGCAGCAGACCCTCACCGATGAAATGAAACGCCTGCTCGGCGCCGGCTTCCGTCGCAAGAAAGACGATGCCATCGGCGGCATTCCGGTGGACAGCGAATACATCATTTTCATCATCGATACCTCCGGCTCCATGTTCAATTACGTGTGGCCGATGATGTTGCAGAAGGTGGAAGAAACCCTGAACGTGTATCCGCAGCTGAAGGGCTTCCAGGTGATGAGCGATGAAGGCACCTACATGTTCAGCGGCTATCGCGGCAAATGGATTCCCGATACACCGACGCAACGGCGCACGGTGATCGACCGCCTGCGCACCTGGAACGTGTTCTCCAACTCCAGCCCCATCGAAGGCATCGTCGAAGCCATTCGCACTTATCATTCCAAGGACAAGAAGATCAGCCTGTATGTGTTCGGCGATGAGTTCACCGGCTCGTCCATCGATTCGGTGGTCAAGGGCGTGGACATCATCAATCGCGAGGACGCTACCGGCGAGCGCCGCGTGCGCATTCACGCCATCGGTTTTCCGGTGCGCCCGGATGCGCCTCAGTACACCAGCATTCGGTTTGCGACGCTGATGCGGATCCTTTGTCAGCGCAACGGCGGCTCGTTCGTCGGCTTGCAGGATCCGCAACGCGGCGGTCCGCGCTTCCGGATCGGGCAGAACGACGAGTCGTCCGCCGCGCCGGAGACAGCAACCGCGCTTGCCCAGGCCACCGTTCCGGGCCCATCGCCCTGAGGTCATCGTGAAAGACATTCGACTGCTGTCTCGCTCCAGTTCGTGGCTTCGAGCACGACAGCGCCAGCTGGTCGCCGTCGCCGCCTGCGGCCTGAGCGCCGCGATGGTGTTGCTGGCGGGTTGCGGCCCGGTGAAGCTGATCGCAAGCACCAACATTCCGCCGCCGCTGGTGGTGAAGATTCCCATCGGGGTGGCGCTGTTCGTGCCCACCGAGTTTTCTTCGTACGTGCACAAGGAAGAGCGCTGGAGCACCAAGTGGCACGTCGATCTGGGCAAGGCGCAGACCGACGGCATCACACGGTTGATGGGTGCGATGTTCGAGCGCGTGATCGCGGTGGATAGCGTGAATGCCGGCACTCAAGTGCCCGGCGGTGTGGCGGCGATTCTCGAGCCGAGCATCGAAGAATATGCATTCGTGACGCCGCGCGATGCGGGCTCGCCGTTCTACGCGGTGAGCATCAAGTATCGCGTGAACGTTTATCTACCCGACGGCAAGCTCGCCGATTCGTGGGGCTTCACTGGTTACGGCACTTCGCCGTCGCAAGGTCTGTCGAGCGAGGCGCCGTTATCCACGGCAACGGCGCTGGCGATGCGAGACGCGGGCGCGAAGCTTGCGGTGGAGTTTCGTGAGCAAGCGGTGATGCGCGGTCTGTTGCCGGAATCGCCGACGGCCGATGTGCCGCCGGAAACGACTCCCGCAGTGACTACGACTCCGCCGGCCGAAGCCGAAAGTGCCACTGCCGAGCAGCCGAAGGTTGCGCCGTTGCCGCCTGCGCCGAAGCTGAAGCCGGCCAAGCCCGCTCCCAAGCCCCAGCAAGATCCCACCGATCAGCCGCTGGAGAAAGAAGACAAGAAGCAAGATGACCAGGCCAGCAAGCCGCCAGAGGCCGAAGCACTGGCGCAGACGCCGCCGGTGTCTTAGGACTTACCTTCCTCGTCTTCCTGTTTGCGGATCTTGAACACTTCGCGAGTGACCACGCCCTGAGTCTCGACCGCTTGCCCGTCGACGAACTTGGGCCGATAGCGTGACGCCCGAATGGCTTGCAAGGCTTCCGAGGCCTGGCGCTGCGAGCCGTTCTGTTCGACCACCTTGGCATCTGCTACGTCACCGGTGGTGGTGACAGTGAATTGCACGGACACGAACTTTTCATCGGTCTGTTGCGGCGGCAGCTGACGATTACGCATCGCCAGCGGCGGCAGCGGGTAGTACAGCCGTACCGGAAAACTCAGGGGCGCAGCGGCGGCTTCCGGCGAGGACGTATCGATGCTGGCTACCAGAGCGGCGGCGCGCTGATAGTAAGGCAGCGATTTCTCGGGCTGATGTTTGATCTGGTACCAGTCGCCGAACTGAATCAACGTGTCGGTCAACACCGCCGGCGTGGTGTCGGGGCGCGCATCGAGAATCGCCAGCGCTCGCTGTATCGCGCGCTCGCCGTCGGCGCTGAGATATTTGGGATTGAGGCCGCGAGGATCGTTGGCCTGCGGATCCATCGACGCGCGATCCTGCAACGGCTCGTAGCCCTGCGTAATGAAAAAAATCTCTTGCACGTAGCTGCGCGCCAGCCCGCGTAACGGCTGGACCAATGCCGGATCGTTCTTGCCCAGTTTTTTCTCGATGATTTGCAGAGCGTCTCGATAACGATCGCGGCCGGGCAGGAAGTTGCCGGTGTCCACATAGAAGTCGCCGATGATGCACAGTAACGGCGCCATGCGCGGATCGTTGTCGCCGTAAGTGCGCTCACCGACCCGTTGCAGATAAAGCATCTGCTTGTGCGCATCGGTCATGCGACCGATCTGGCTCAGGCTCGAAGCCAGTTGTCGTAGCAAGCCCTGTTGGCCCAGGTCGAACAGACCGAAGGAGCGACGGCTGACGATCAGTGCGCGCTCCAGAATCGGTACCGCTTCTTCATGCCGTTCCAGCAGCGCCAAGGTGTAGCCCAGGCCGCGCAATGGATCGAGCAGCGCCGGGTCGGCGCCGCCGACTTGGGCTTCGGTGATCTGTAACGCTTCTCGATATGAGGTTTCGGCGTTGACTTTGTCGCCGCCGCTGAGCTGTGAGTTACCCAGCAGGGTCAGTGCATTGGCGAGCGCCAGCGGTTGCTGAGTGTTGGCGCGCGCGGTCTCGACCAGACGCCGCGCTTCCTCGATGGCTGCCGACCAATCGCGTTTGTCGTAGCGGGCCCAGAACTCCTGTTGGGATTCGGGGCGCTTGGGCGGGGCGGCGTGCGCGGTCATCAGCGTCGACAGGCCCAGCAGCACGCCCACTGTGACCGCGCTCAGCATCGGGCTCGACGATCGTTTAACCCTCATCATCCACCCCACCGACTCAGCCGCTCGACATCGTTTTCTCCGACACCGACAGGCTACGACGTCATCGCTACTTGGTAAACAGGTAGTGCGATACGAACCACTCCCGTCCACCGCGATAGCCCCACAGCTCGGCGCAAGCCATGAAAAACACGCGCCAATACACCCACCAGCGCTGCAGATTCTCGGCCCCGTAGGTCGCCGCCAGAAGCGGCTCGATGCGCGTGCGGTTGGCATCCATGTTTTCCAGCCAGCACTCGGCGGTGCGGCTGTAATGAGTGCCGTCGACCCGCCAGTGGTCGGACAGGCGCAGGTCGCGTTGGAAATAGCTCAGCAAATGATCGCTGGGCATGATGCCGCCGGTGAAGAAATAGCGCGCCATCCAGTCGTTCTCGTCGCGGATGTCGAACGGGTAGGCGTACTCTCGATGCGTAAAGATGTGTACGAACAAGGTGCCGCTCGGCTTCAGCCACGAGCCGATGCGTGCCAACAGCTGTTCGTAATTGCGCATGTGCTCGAACATTTCCACCGACACCACCCGGTCGAACCGGTTGTGCTCCAGCGCCAGGTCGTTCATGTCGCAAGTGACGATCTGGATATTGCGCAGTCCGCGACTGGCGGCCCGAGCTTCGATGAACTGCTTTTGAGTACGCGAGTTGGAAACGCCGGTGATGCGTGCGTTGGGATAGCGTTCCGCCATCCACAGCGTGAGCGAACCCCAGCCGCAACCCAGTTCCAGAATTTCTTCACCGTCGGCGATGCGGGCGCGGCGGCAGGTGAGCGCGAGCATTTCCGCCTCGGCTTCATCCAGCGTGTAGACGCCGGGTTGGAAATAGCAGGACGAGTACTTCAGATGCTTGCCCATGACCATTTCGAAAAACTCGCAGGGCAACTCGTAGTGCTGCTCGTTGGCCTCACGCGTGTTGATGGCGATGGGACTCGCCTTGAGTTGCGCGAGCAAGCGCATGAGCTGACGCTGTTGAGCTTCTTCGGTGGTCCGGCGTTCGTCACGCAGCCGCGCGGCGAGCAGCCGACGAATGCCGAAGCGCACCAGCGAATCGGGTAACAGATTCCGCGCCAGCAACCGGAACGGCAACGAGATGGCCGGATCGGCGGGGCGCGGCGTGATGACGGTAGCTGTCATGACTTCAACCTTTTCCTGGGCAAGGGAATGAATGCACTGGTGCGCTGCTGATACTCCCGATAGCGCTCGCCCTTGGAGCGCAACGCCTGCTCCTCGGTCGCTTTGACGCCGGTCACGTTGATCAGGAAGTGCAACATCAACGCCGGCATGGCCAACGCCACCCCGCCCCACGGCGAGGCCAGCGCGAACACCGCATAGCCGATCCAGATCGTCCACTCGAAGAAATAATTCGGGTGCCGCGAGTAGCGCCACAACCCTACATCGCAGACACGACCCTGATTGGATGTAACGCGCTTGAACGCGGCCAGCTGACCGTCGGCGATACTTTCGCCAATCAAGCCGATCAACCAGATCGCCACCCCGGCGGCTTCCAGCAGGTGCAGGCTGGGCTCGGGATTCAGGCAGGCGATGAACAGCGGCACGATCAAGATGACGTTCAGCAAGGCCTGCAGCTGAAAGAAGCCGAAGAACTTGGCGTTGAGATTGGCGGCCCAGCGTTGGCGCAGTTCCACGTAACGGCCTTCCTCGGGTTCGCCGATGATGCGTTTCGCCAGATGACCGGCCAGGCGGATCGACCACAAGCTATACATCGCGGCAATGATCCATTTGCGCGTTTCCCAGCCTGGCGCCAATACGGCGTACAGGATCGCGAGCACCGCGAAGTTTCCTGACCAGCCGATGTCGACGTAACTGAAGTTCTTGTTCCGGATGCCGAGCAGCCACAGCGCCGTCATGATCAGGAACACCAACAGCGCGCCGAGTCCGATGAGCAGCAGCGGAGTCATCGCGCCGTTGCTCCTCTGGAGATCAGGATGTCGCTAGCCGGCGCACCGGGCGGCAGCTTGTGGAGCTGCCAAAGCACATAACTGGCCATCGCCATGTTGCCCAAGGCCATGATGGCCACGAACCACAGCGCCCGGGCCAGCAGCCCGCGCTCCTTGAAACACACCCAGACGAAGAAGGTCAGGAAGCCGTAGTAGGCGTCGATCAAGGTGGCGAGGGTCCACCATCGATCCGGCTCGCGGCTCAAGCCTTGCCATTGCCAGATCGGCTGCTGGGTACTGGCCCACGAGGTGTAGGCAAGCAATGACAACAAGATGGCCGCAAACAGGATCTGCAGCAGGGCTCGGGTATTCATGAACTGGCCTCACGGTCGCGTACCGACCCCGCTTCACCATAGGCGCAGGCCGCACACTTCCCTTTATTTGACTGAGGTATTCGTCACCGGGCCAGCACCTGGATGCAGGTACCGCCACTTCATTCTGCGTCGCGGACCAAAGCTGCGCCAGGGCGGCACGGCCATAGGTCATGAGCTGACCGCACGGGGGCGGCCAGGCATGGGGCTCGAAGGGCTGCTCGGCGTTAGGCGGCCGAGCGAAGCGACTGGTTGGGCTGTTCGGTGCGCGGTGAGGCGCTGGCCGGCGCAGGGGCGGCGGTGTTAGGCCGAGCGTTGTCGTTGCTCAGGGTAAACATGCCGACGGCGTCCAGCAGGGTTTCCACCTGGCTGCGGAGGGATTGCGCAACGGCGGCGGTTTGTTCGACGCGGGCGGCGTTCTGTTGAGTGTCGCCGTCGATGTGATCGATGGCTTGATGCAGTTGGGCGATATCGTCGCTCTGGGTGCGGCTGGCGGTGGCGATCTCTTGCATGATGTGCGAGACGCTTTGCACCGAGCTAAGAATTTCTTTCATGGTGTCGCCGGCCGCATTGACCAGGTCCGCGCCCTTCTCGACATCTTCGATGGACGCGCCGATCAGTTTCTTGATCTCGTTGGCGGCGGTGGCGGAGCGTTGCGCCAGGTTGCGAACCTCGCCGGCGACGACGGCGAAGCCACGGCCTTGCTCGCCGGCACGCGCGGCTTCGACAGCGGCGTTCAACGCCAGCAAATTGGTTTGGAATGCGATTTCATCGATCACGCCGATGATGTCGCCGATCTTGCGCGACGAGCCGGTGATGGCCTGCATGGTCTGCACGACCTGACCCACAGCCTGATTACCGCGAGAAGCCACGCCGCGAGCGTCGTTAGAAAGACGTTCGCCCTGCAAAGCATTGTCGAGGTTGCGTTGAACGTTGCCTTGTACCTGCTGTGCGCGCTCAGCGGTCAAGCGAACAGCAGACGATTGCGAAGCTTCACGCTGCGCGAGTTCGTCGTTGGCGCTGGCGATCTGTTGACCGGCGCTATCGATCTCCACGGTGACTTCGCGAATGCGGTGAACCAGCGTCTGCAATTGCGAACGGCTGACATTGAAAGCGTTGATCAGCTGCGCGATCTCATCCGTGCCGCGTGCCGGATAGCTAACCGTCAAATCGCCCTGCGCGAGCTTGCGCATGCGGGTCATCAACGCGTCGAAGCCGCGCAGGTTGGAAATGTAGAAGCTCAGGATCAGATACAAGGCCAGCGACAGGCCGACGCAGGTGATCGCCAGCAGCAGGTTCCGGCGCTGCTCGAAGCCTTCGATACGAGTCGCCAGCAACTCGTCCAGCGCCGCCGTTGCCGCCGTCGAGACTGATAAGGTTTCGTCGGTTAGCTTGCCGCCAACGCGCGCAGTACCGGTCTCGCCACGGCGCAGACGCTCAGCGTGTTCTTTGAACTCGCCGTAAGCCTGCTCGAACTTGCTGCTGTCCAACTTGCGGATCAGCAATGCATTCGCACCGGTGGCACGTTCGATGGCCAGTGCCAACGAGTCGCGATACATGGAAGCGCGAGCCGCGATGAACTGAATCGCCACATCGTCGTCGCTCGACACGCTGCCGGCCGCTTTGATCTTCTCGGCCATGGCATCGAGCCGGCCGGCGGTCTCCGCCAGCTTTGGCGCATAGTCCATGACGATGGCCATGGCGTAATACGAATCCAGATCCGGGTCGAGCGTCAGCTTGGAGTTGTCGCTGATCAAGCCATACAGCGACAGCGCCTGGGCGGCAGTGTCGTTGAGGTCGGTGCCGTGCCAGCCGTCCTGCAGGGCGCGCAGTTCGGCCTTGAGCGCCAGCGCATTGCCCTGGGAGTCGTTCAAGGTCTGTGCCTGGCCGAGCGCATCGGAACCGGCGGTGTTCGAGCTGCTACCGGCGCGACGCGCCGACAAGGCGGCCATGAACTTATTCATGGACTGCAAATACGCGGTACCGAGTTGCTCAGATTGCGCGAACTCAATATTGCTTTTCGAGTAACTGACCACGCCGTACACGGCCACACACAACGGCACGATGAAGGCCGCGCTGATGATGGCGAATTTGATCGGCAGGCGAGCCACCTGCATCAGGCGATTCCCGGGCGAGAGAAAACGGTCCAATGTGCTCGACATACGTGCTTTTCTTGGTTCTCGGCCGGCTTGACTGGGGCGAAGCTCGCCCTAGGGCGGTATCGGCAGCGCACCATGAACCTTGAGCCAGCGTACCCGCCGTCGGACGGAACCCGACAACCCGTCCGATGCGTTTGAACCCATCGACTGCAAAACGTACAGCGCCTGCTATGAGCGACGACCCGCTTTGGTACAAAGACGCGATCATCTACCAGATGCACGTCAAGGCGTTCCATGACGCCAATGGCGATGGCATGGGCGATTTCGCCGGCCTGGCGCAAAAGCTCGACTACATCCAGGAACTGGGCGTCAACACCATCTGGTTGCTGCCGTTCTATCCGTCGCCGCTGCGCGACGATGGTTACGACATCGCCGACTACACCAACGTGCATCCCGACTACGGCACGTTGGACGACTTCCGCCAGTTCATCCAGGAAGCCCATCGGCGCGGCTTGAAGGTCATCACCGAGCTGGTCATCAACCACACCTCCGACCAGCATCCCTGGTTCCAGGCGGCCCGGCTGGCGCCGCCCGGGTCGCGCGAACGTGAGTTCTACGTATGGAGCGACGACGACCAGAAGTTCGCCGGCACGCGCATCATCTTCACCGATACCGAGAGCTCCAACTGGGCGTGGGATCCGGTGGCGCGCCAGTACTACTGGCATCGCTTCTTCTCGCACCAGCCCGACTTGAACCACAACAATCCCGAAGTGGTGGACGCGGTGATCCGCGTGATGCGCTTCTGGATGGACATGGGCGTCGACGGCATGCGGCTCGATGCGATTCCGTACCTGTGCGTGCGCGAAGGCACCAACAACGAAAACTTGCCCGAGACTCACGCTGTGCTCAAACGCATGCGTGCCGCGATGGACGAGAGTTACACCGGTCGCATGTTCCTCGCCGAAGCCAATCAGTGGCCCGAGGATGTGCGTGAATATTTCGGTGACGGCGACGAATGCCACGTCGCTTACAACTTCCCGCTGATGCCGCGCATCTTCATGGCGGTGGCGTTGGAAGATCGTTATCCCATCGCCGAGATCATTCGTCAGACACCGGACATTCCCGAGAACTGTCAGTGGGCCATCTTCCTGCGCAACCACGACGAGCTGACGCTGGAGATGGTGACCGACCGCGAACGCGACTACATGTACAAGATGTACGCCAACGAGCCGCGCATGCGAGTGAACGTGGGTATTCGCCGCCGTCTCGCCACCTTGCTCGGCAACGACGTCGATCGCATCAAACTGATGAATAGCTTGCTGCTGTCCATGCCCGGCTCGCCGATCATTTATTACGGCGACGAAATCGGCATGGGCGACAACATCTACATCGGCGACCGCAACGGCGTGCGCACACCGATGCAATGGAGCATCGATCGCAACGCTGGTTTCTCACGCACCGATCCGCAGCGATTGTACTTGCCCGTCATCATGGATCCGATCTACGGCTATCAGGCCGTCAACGTCGAGGCACAGAGTCGCGATCCATCGTCGCTGTTGAATTGGACGCGACGCATGCTGGCCGTGCGTCGGCAATACCAGTGTTTCGGGCGCGGCTCGCTCGAATTCATTCGACCGCAGAATCGAAAAATCATCGCGTACGTGCGCAGCTGTGGCAGCGAGATGATTCTTTGCGTCGCCAACTTGTCGCAGACCGCGCAGGCGGTAGAGCTCGACCTGTCGAAGTACAAGGGCCGCGTGCCCGTGGAAATGATGGGTCGGAATGCGTTCCCGCCCATCGGCGACTTGCCGTATTTCCTGACTTTGCCGGCGCACGGGTTTTTCTGGATGCAGCTGAGCGAGTCGGTGCCGCCGCCGACCTGGCACGTGGAGCGTTTGCCTGCCACCGAACTGCCGGTGTTGGTGCTGACCGAAGGCTTGGCGACTTTCCTGCCTGAAGTGACCAAGTCGGCCAATGGCAGCCTCATGCGTCGCACCTTGCAACAGCTGGAAACGGAAGTGATGCCGGAGTTCATCGGCGCGCGCGGCTGGTTCTCACATCGCCGCAGCGAAATTACTTCGGTACATCTCGGGCCGCGCACATTGTGGCGTTACGAACAACGCTCGTACCTGCTCAGCTTCGTCGACATCGACGGGGGCAGTGCCGGGCGGCGTCGCTATTTCATGCCACTGACCATCGGTTGGGAAGATGGCGTCGACACTGTTCTGAAGACGGCTGAATGGACGCTCGCCAAGGTCCGCGAGCACGCGCGTGCTGGTGTCATGATCGACGCGTTTGCCGATCCGGTGTTCTGTCTGGGCCTGATTCAATCCATGGCGCATCGGACTTCGATGCCGTTCGCTGGCTCCGAGCTACGTTTCGAAGCGCTCGGGCCATTGCCGCCGCTGCCGGCGCCCGATCTGCAAAGCGTTCGACACGTCGGCGCCGAGCCGACCAATACCAACATCGTCATCGACGAAGCCTTGTTCATGAAGGCCTATCGGCGCGCCGAGCCTGGCCCGAGTCCGGATCTGGAAATGGCGCGGCTGTTGACGGAGTCTGGATTCAAAGCCGTGGCACCGGTGCTTGGTCGTCTGGTTTGGAATGAAGCAGAGCCGACGCTGCTGGCTGCATTGTTCGGCTACGTCGGTAACCAAGGCGATGTCTGGACGTATGCGATCAATCATCTCGAGCGACATGCAGCTTCAATCTCGTCGCAGGACGCCGCGGTGCCCGAACAGCCGCACACATTGTTCACGACCCAGATGCAGGCGCTCGGCCGTCGCATCGGCGAAATGCACACTCTGCTGTCGAGGTCGGACGACGTCGCTTTCGCGCCCGAAGCCATCCGCTCGCAGGATTTGTCGCGCTGGTACAGCGCGGTGCAGTTCGAGGCGGACGCGACGCTCGGTCTGCTTCAGCAGCGCTTGCCAACGTTCACGGACAATCTGCGTGCTCGCGCTGAGCAACTCATCGGAGCGCGCGAGCGCTTGTTCGCCTACATCCGCGAACTCACCGCCGAGCCGGTCAACGGTCTACGAACCCGCATTCACGGCAACCTGCATTTGGCGAAGATCTTGCTGGTCGCGGATGATTTCCTGCTCACCGGCTTCGAAGGCGACATGACGTTGCCGCTGGCAGAACGGCGGCAAAAAGAATCGCCGTTGCATGACGTGGCGAGCGTGCTGATTTCGTTCCGTTACGCGCGCACTGTCGCGTTGGAGCATGCAATCGTGCACCGGCCTGAACTACGCGAACGGCTCGAACCCGACTTGGGGCAGTGGCTGACGCTAACGACACGTGCGTTCCTGCAGGGTTATCGGCGCAGTGTGATTGAAGCAGGGGT
>NZ_JAEUPY010000917.1 GCF_016790065.1 Steroidobacter sp. | reverse complement strand
CCGGCTCGCCCACAGCTTCGAGAAATCCACATGGCGATAACTCGTAGAGGCGTGCTGCGCGGTGCGGCGGCAGTGTCGGCAACGCTGGGGCTCGAGAGTTTCTGGGTCGCGCAGGCGGCGACATCGGGCAGCGAATACGCGCCGGTAAATGCTGAACTAGATCAGTTCGCCGAACGCTATCTGCGCGAGAACAGCATACCCGGCATGACGTTGGTGCTGGCGGATCGCGCCGGCGTCCAACGCGTCGCGAGCTATGGCTTTGGTGACTTGCAGTCACGACGGCCGGTGCAGGACCACGAACTGTTTCAGATCGGCTCGATCAGCAAGTCGTTCATCGCCGCCTGTCTGATGCAGCTTCATGAAGAGGGAAAGCTCGATCTGCACAAGCCGCTGCAAGACTACTTGCCGTGGCTGCCCATCGATTCGGATTTCGCGCCCATCACCGCGCATCATCTGTTGACCCATTCCGGCGGACTGGTGGGGTACGGCGATTTGTTCCAGAGCGATCCAACCTACCGGCACCGCGCAGCCTATCCGCCGGGCGAGCGCTTCAACTACAGCAATATGGGGTTCGATGTACTCGGCTATCTCGCGTGGACGCTGGATGGTCGGCGGCTGTCGCAGCTGCTGCGTGAACGGATGTTCGTTCCCGCAGGCATGCGGCAGGCGGAGCCGGTCATCACTTACGAAATTCGCGATCGCTTGGTGAAAAGTTATGTGGGCTTGCGGACCGATCGGCCCGTGCCCACCACGGGACCGGTATGCGAGGCCAGCGGGATGTTCTATACCTCGGCCGCCGGATGTATTGCATCGAGTGCCCGCGACATGGGCACTTACATTCAGATGATCGCCCGGCGCGGCCAGGGCCCCAAGGGCAAAGTGCTGTCGGAACAGGCGTTCGATCAATGGACGACCGGCCGGATCGCAGCCACCTCGTATGGGCCGAAAGCGCAGTACGGCTATGGCTGGGTGGTGGATCAGCTGGACGGTCACCGCCTGCTGTTTCATCCCGGCCGCATGTATTCGTTTGTCTCCTACTTGGGCGTGGATGTCGACGCGGGCTTGGGCGCATTTGCTTCGATCAATTCGCTGGGGCCGGCACCGGCCGCTGTCGTCAAATACGCTTGTCAGTTGATGCGCTCGGTGCGTGAACGGCGCCCGGCTGCGCCGCCGCCAAAGCTGCCCGAGCCCTGGTGGCAGGAGCAGAAGGCCGCTGAGTACGCGGGCACCTTTCGACATGCCGATGGCGAATTGTTGCAGGTAATTGCCGAGAACGACCGTCTATACCTTGTGCGTGGAACGCAACGTACGCCGATGGAGTCGCTCGGCAAGGACAAGTTTCTGGCATCGCAGACCGGGCTCGATCACTACACGATGCTGTTCGGACGCAAAGACCCGGCGCGCGCCGATAGTCCGGTGGTGGAGATCGGTTGGGGCGAGCGTTGGTACGTCAACTCTGCGTATGACGGACCGAAGACCTTTACTGCCGACCCGAAATGGAACGCCTATGTCGGGCACTACAACGACAACGGCGCGATGAGTCGCAGTGTCCGCATCGTCGTTCGCAAAGGCAGGCTGTGGGTGGATGGCACCACGCCATTGAAGGAAGTCGATGGTGGCTTCGTCAGCGAAGGCAGCGAGCCGTGGGCCGAGCCGATGCGCTTCGGGCAGGTGATCAACGGCTGCTGCGAGCGTCTGCGGACCGCGGGGCGGGATTACTTTCGGGTGGATGCGGCATGAGAAATAAGATCCGAAGCAGCATGAAGATGGTGGGCTGGCTGAGCGTCGTCTGGCTGTCCTTGGGGATGGCAGTGGCGGCGGACGGCGATAAGTATCCCGCGCCGAAGGTGCCTGAGTACAAGCACGAGTTCGATATGCTGAAACGCAAGATCGATGTGCTGTCCATGTACCAGCGCTTGGGCGACATCGCCGTGATCGAGGAAATCAATATCACCTCGGTGCCGCCCCGGAATTCCAATCCCACCGGGCTCGGGGCCGGCAATCCTTTGATCGTTCCCGCCTATACCTTCGTGCCCAAGGCCCTGGGCCAGCGTCGGGCGCCGTTGCTGGTGTTCGTGCACGGTGGCGTGCATTCGAACTTCAGCGGCTTGCTGATCCCGATCGCTCGCGAACTGTTGCTGGAGGGTTATGTGCTGATCGCCCCGGAGTACCGCGGCAGTAGCGGCTTCGGCCGAGGCATGTACGACGAGATCGATTACGGCGGCGCCGAGATTGACGATTCGCATGCGGCACGCGATTGGGCGGTGGAGAACATGCCGAACGTGGATGGCTCTCGCGTTGGCATCCTGGGGTGGAGTCATGGCGGCTTTCATGCGTTGATGAATGTCTTTCGCTGGCCGGAGGACTACAAAGTGGCCTACGCCGGCGTGCCGGTCACCGATCTGGTGATGCGGATGGCGTATCAGCCCAGCTATCCGGAGATCTTTCAGAACTTCATCGGCAAGTCGGTGAACGAGGATCCGCTCGAGTATCGCCGCCGCTCGCCGGTGTTCCACGCCGACAAGTTGCAAACGCCGCTACTGATTCACACCACGACCAACGATGGCGACGTGCATGTGATGGAGGTGGAGCATCTGATCAATGCGTTGCA
>NZ_JAEUPY010000548.1 GCF_016790065.1 Steroidobacter sp. | reverse complement strand
AGCGATTGAGTGCTGATGCTGCCGCTGTTGAGCGCGGCGGCCGAGGCCGTGCTGGTGCGGTCTACGATCGAGCGCAACACCGACTTCAGCTGAGTCGAGATGTCTTTCGGGTCGCGCGCGTTCAACAACTGACCGCGGCCGTTGACCGTGGCATGCCACAGGTCGTCCACCGCGGACGGGTGACGAGCCGGGAACGACGTCGGCCACACTGGCTTGTTGGTGTACACGTTGACCGCTGGGCTCGCATTCGGATCGAACACCAGGCCTTTGGTACTCAGCGTCACCGCGTAGAAATTCATGTGCAGGTTGCGATTGCAATCCAACGGACCACTGTAGGTGCCGGTACCGCAGCCGTTTGGCACGGTCACGCGACCGGCCGGGAAGCTGGTGCCGGTGCGCAGCGGAGTGCTGTACGCGTCCATGACCGCGTCGGCGAGCGAACCGGAGAAGGTGTCGCTGTACGGATCGCCCTTGTCGCCGTCGACGTTGCCATACACCCCTTGGATGCCGTCGCCGGCGGCCGGCGAGTTGGAGAAACCGTCGGTGAACAGCATGCCGAAGTTCTTTTGGCAGGCCAGCGTCACCGGGGCGTTGGTATCGGTGCGTCGGAAGTTGGTAATCAAAGATGCGACAGCAGTGCGGTTCGGCGTGCCGCCGCTGCGCACCCAGTCGTAGTAGAAGCGCGAATACAGATTGGTTTTGACGCTGGCGCTGTCGATGCTGCCCATGGTCACGCTGTTGTTCGGGCTGTTGATGGTGAAGCCTTCGACGCGAATGCCGGTGATGTCGTTGAACGACTCGCCCAGACCGGCGCGCAGCGCCTGGTGCCGCTTGCGATAGAACTGGAACCAGTTGGCGAAGTTCTGCATCGCTGCGTTGTACTGCGCGGTGGTGCTGAAGTTGGCCGGCTTGATCACATAGCCCACCAGCGTGCTTGCGGTAGTGTCGGCGGGCGCTTTGCCGCCTGCGATCTTGCTGGCGTCGATATAGCCATAACTGGTCGGCAACGTGACTGTGGAGGGCAGATAGAACGTCGCCGGGAAGTAACGAATCGCGACCCGGCCCGCAGTGGGCAGGGTGAAGTCGCGATTGCCGCTGGCGGCGGTAGTCTTACAGCCGGTGGTCACGCCGACCTGGCAGGTTTCGCCAGTGCGCACGTATTGCCAGTTGGCCGCTACATCACCAGTCGTGCCGCCGTAATTGGCTGCACGGAAACAGGTACCCGCCGGCAGCGTCATGCCGGTGTAGACCTTGAAGTAATAGTTGTCGGTACGGTTATTTGTGATAGCGGTACAGGCGGTGGCTGGATCGACATTGCCTTCGCCGGCGTAATCCTGAGTCAGGTTGATGGTGACGGTGCTCTCGAACACCGGATCGAAGCGCGTCGCGGTGGGCGTGGCGTTGCTGAATGTGTAGCCGCCGCCATTCACCCAGGGGTCGTAGGTCACCTGAGGGTTGAAGTAAGCAGCGTTGTGCGCAGAGGAGCGAGCCCACGCATAGTCAGGGATCGGTGGGATCCCGAAGTGATCGTTGGTGTCGTCGCCGGTGCGGCGGCGAGCGCCGGTGTTGCCGCCGGTGCCGTTCGGGAACAAATAGGCGTATTTTTTCCAGGCCGTGCCCGAGTTACCGGAGTTGTTGAAGTTCAGTTCGCCGCTGGCGTACACGTCGCCGGTGCCGGTGCTGTTGGCACGACAGCCGGTGAACTTGTTGTTGTCGGTGGTAGTACAGCCGCTGGAGTCGCCGCTGCGCCACCAGGCCGCGCCGTCGTTACCGGGGAACAGCACCTCGAAGTCCATCGAACCGGAGTCGTCGATGGCCATGATGAGGTTGGGTTGCGCGCCGGCCGACAGGAACAGCGGCGTGTCGGTCAAACCGATGGTGGTGGCTGGCGCAGCTGTGGCAAACAGCATCGCGGCGGCGATGCTCGCTGTGTAGCCGACCTTGCGAAGCGCGGCGGTGACCTTGTTCATGGAAACATTACTCATGTGGGTAATGACTCGTTCGATGCTCAATTGAAGCGACGCACGTACGTGCTGTGCAGGACCACTTGCGAGTTATCCGTGCCGCCCTTACCGCGCGCGACGATTCGGTAGTAAACGCGGCTGGGCGGCGGACCGGTGGGCGGGATGCTCAACGAGTCCGGCACTTCCTCGACTTCCTCGATATAAAACTGCGGATCCCATTTCGCGAGACCTTCGTTAGCGGCGCCGGCGATCAAATTCGTGGTGTCGCCGCTATAGCGCTGCGCTCGGGCATCCCACCAAGCGTTCGATGCAAACGCCTGCTCCTGATAGCTGACCTGGCCGTTGAGAAAGCCCAACTCGTAGACCTGGCACGGCGGACTCGTTACTGAGACGCACGGCAGGGGAGGCGCGGTCAGCGCGTTGTTGTCGATGATGCGTTCGCCGGCGCGTAACGCTGCTTCGGCGGCCTGGAATGCCAGGTCGTAGTTGCGCTGGGTGCCGGCCATGCGCTCCTGCAAGCGCGTGCTCTGGCCCGCACCGAGCGCTAGGATGGTCACCACCAATAGCAGCAGCATGCTCACGATGAGCACGGCGCCGCGTTGCTGGCGGGACGATGCGATGTTGCTGGGGTGTTTCATGATGACTGTGGTGCGCACTCGTTAATCGACGCGGACTCGATTACGCAAGCTGATGGTCGCGGTGAAGATTTGTCGCGTACGCCGGTCGTTGGCAGCCGGCACGGTCGTATTGGTGAGCAGTTGATAACTGCGTGCGTCGATATCGGTGCCGTATTGTTGGACCGATCTGACCAGCAGCGCCACGCGGACTGAAATGACCTGTTGCCAATTGGTCGTGGCGGTGGCTTCGCGGTAGTCGTCGACGGTGCGATCGTTGTTGGTGTCGATGCCGTATTCGACCTGCATCTGTTCCACGCCTTGCACCAGCTCTTCGCGGGCGCGGCTGCCGACTTGGCGATACAGCGAGTTGGTGCCGATCGGCAGGGTGTTGCCCGGCGCAGTGGCGCCGACGCTCGGTCCGACGAAGTACACCGTCGTTTCCACCGGCACGACTTCAGCGTTGCGCTTGAACTGATAGCTGGTGCTGGCATTGGCATTGCCCGGCGAAGCGCCGGTGGCAGTGTGTGAGAGGCTGCCGCCCAGCGCCGTCACCTGGAAAAACGCTTGGCCTTCGCAGCTGTAGGCCATCACCACGTCATTGACCACGATGCTGCCGCCGCTGACTACCAGCGGATCCGTCGGGCTTGCCATGTTGGTTGTGACGATGGCGGGCTGAGCCTCGGGGCGAGGGCCGCGCAGTACCAATACGTC
>NZ_JAEUPY010000535.1 GCF_016790065.1 Steroidobacter sp. | reverse complement strand
TATACGGTTGATCTGTTCCGGTATCAGACCGGCGAGGATGTGACGATTGCGCACGCCATCCAGGGGCCGAAGCACCCGCAGCTCGGGATTTCCATGGACATGTCGATTCAGTTGAAGACGCGCTCTGGAGCGATCTGCACTTTGTCGCTGTCGTTCAATAACGATGGGCCGCTGGGTACGTTCTTCCGGTACATCTGCGACAATGGCACGTACATTGCGCGCTACGACGATCTGGTGAATGGCAAGGAAGAGAAGATCGATGTGTCCAAGGTCGATGTGTCCATGAATGGCATCGAGCTGCAGGACCGCGAGTTCTTTGCTGCCATCCGTGACAAGCGCGAGCCGAATTCGAGCGTGCATCAGGTGTTGGGGTGCTACCGCACGCTGCATGAGTTGGAACAGCAGTTGGTGGCGCAGGGGTGAATCAGCGAACGCTTGCCAATTCGTCGGTGGCCGAGATCGGCCTCGGCTGTATGAATCTGAGTCATGCTTATGGCACGCCGCCGGGGCCGGCGGAGGCCAAGGCGTTGCTCCATGCCGCTCTGGATCTTGGCGTCGATCATTTCGACACCGCTGCGTTGTACGGCTTCGGCCGTAATGAAGAGCTGGTCGGCGAGGTGTTGCAGCCCTTCCGGGGTCGGATCTTCCTCGCCAGCAAATGCGGGATGACGGGCGTCGACGGCAAGCGAGTCATCGACGGTCGGCCGGAGACGTTGAAACAAACCTGCCACGAGTCGCTGCGGCGACTGCAAACCGACGTCATCGATCTCTATTACCTGCATCGGTGGGATAAGAAAGTGCCGATCGAGGAGAGCGTCGGCGCGCTGGCCGATCTGGTTCGCGCTGGGCACATTCGGTCTATCGGGTTATCCGAAGTTTCCGCCGCGACTTTGAGGAAGGCACATGCTGTTCATCCGGTGGCGGCTGTGCAGAGTGAGTATTCCCTGTGGACTCGGAATCCTGAGATTGGCTTGCTAACTGCGTGCCAAGAGTTGGACGTCGCGTTGGTGGCGTTCTCGCCGCTCGGCCGCGGCTTCCTGGCAGGCGGCATCCCAGATCCGAGGGACTTCGTGGAGAAAGATATTCGCCGCGCGATGCCGCGATTCCAGGCACCGCACTTCGGGAAGAATCGGCAGTTGCTTGATCAGTTCAACCGGGTTGCTTGGGAAGCAGGTTGCACGCCGGCCCAGCTGGCGATCGCGTGGTTGCTGAAGAAGGCACCGAATGTGTTACCCATCGTGGGCACGACGTCGGTGGAGCATCTCAAGGAGGACTTGGCCGCCTCCAAGGTTCGCGTTTCTGCGGAAACGCTCGAAACCTTGGAGCGCCTGATCAACGCCGACACCGTCAGCGGCCCTCGCTACGCCCCCGAAACGTTGGCAGAGATCGACACCGAATCAACCGCTCACGCGGGCTAGTGGTCTCTAGCCTGCGCGCGCTGTTGCTTAGTCCGATACGCCATCGGTGACACTCCAGTCCGCTGCGTAAAGAACCGAGAGAAATACGCCGGGTCGGGGAAGCCACAGGCCTCGGCAATGAGGCCAACGCTCATGCCCGTGTACAGCAGCGTCCTCTTGGCTTCGAGTAGCCTGCGGGCATTCAGCAACGCCAGCGGCGAGCTGGCCGTGCTCCGAACACAAGCCTGTCGCAATCGTTCAGAGCTCACACACAAGCGCTTGGCGTAGTCAGACACTTTAAGCGCCGACCGAAAATGGTCCTCGACCAGAGATCGATACTTCGCCGCGAGTACCGAATCCGCGCCGGTATGCCGCTCCTGCTCAGGCAACAACTGCAGCTTGCGACGAAGCGTCGCCACCAGAATGCTGATCAGCAAAGCCTCAGCCGCGGTCCGGCGTCCAGGCAAATTGCTCCGGAACTCCATCGTCAAGGTTTCGAATTTGGTCGCCAGCGACGCACTGGCATCGGCGGGTAACGGCATCGCTGTCGCTTCCGACAACGCCGGCCGCAGCTCGGCGTTCTCATGAGCGATGCGCTCGATCAACGCGCCGGAGGCGGTGAGAATCCAACCTTCGGTGGCGGGTTTGAAATCGAAACCATGCACACACGCCAACGGCACGGAGATCAACGAGCTGTGCCCAATGGAAAAAGTCTGACCCTCGGCATAGAAGTGACCGCCGCCTTTGATCACCAGCAGCAGGTGATGCAGGTCCCGATGGGCATGGGGCCGAATCGTCCAATCGTGCAGCCGGCTGCGCTCGGCAATGGATTCGATGTGCAAAAACCGCTCATCGACATCGTGAGTCGCTTCGCCGTACAGAAAATACTGTGGAATCCCGCGTCGGGCCACCTGGCGCTCTCCAGTCCAGTGCGGTCGCCATAGTAGCGCGAGCCGCCCGAGGCAGGTTGGGAAAAGTCCAAGAAGTTGTGCTTTTTCTCCATCGTCACCATGGCCCCGTACGCGGCATCTTGTCAGCGTCATCAGGGGGCGAAGCGTTGCGAGCACAAGTTGCCATCATCGGAGCGGGTCCGGCCGGATTGCTGCTGGGTCAGCTGTTGTACAAGGCTGGCATCGACGCCGTCATTCTCGAACAGCGCTCCCCGGACTATGTACTCGGCCGCATTCGCGCTGGCGTGCTGGAGCAGGGCACGGTCGACGTGCTCGATTTGGCCGGCGTCGGCGATCGATTGCATGCGAACGCGTTGCCTCACGACGGCTTCGAAATCGGCGCGAACGGGCGCCAGCACCGCATTCAGCTGAAAGAACTCGTCGGCAAAGTGGTCACCGTCTACGGCCAGACCGAAGTTACGCGCGATTTGATGGAAGCACGAGCCGCTTGCGGCGCGCCGTCGATCTATGAAGCCGAATCGGTCGAGCTGCACGACATCACCAGTGCATGCCCCTCGGTCACCTTCGTTCACAACGGCGAAAAGAGACGGCTGGAGTGTGACTTCATGGCGGGCTGCGACGGTTATCACGGTGTCAGCCGCCGTTCCATTCCGGCCGATGCGCTGTCCATCTTCGAACGCGTGTATCCCTTCGGCTGGCTAGGCGTGTTGGCGGACGTGCCGCCGGCTTGGGACGAATTGATTTACGCCGACTCCGATCGAGGCTTCGCGCTCGCGAGCATGCGCTCGGCGACACGCGTTCGTTGTTACGTGCAGTGTTCGCTGACGGATAAGGTCGAGCAGTGGAGCGACGATCGCTTTTGGGATGAGTTCAAGTTGCGCGTCGGACCGGAAGTCGCCGCTCGCATGACCACGGGTCCGTCCATAGAGAAGAGCATCGCGCCGCTGCGCAGTTTCGTCGCAGAGCCGATGCGCTATGGTCAGTTGTTCTTGGCCGGCGATGCTGCCCACATCGTGCCGCCCACCGGCGCCAAAGGCTTGAATCTAGCCGCCAGCGACGTGTTTTATCTCTACGAAGCGCTGACCGGCTATTACAAGGGCGACTCGCGTGCCGCGTTGGATCACTACTCGGGCCGGGCGCTGCGCCGTGTGTGGCAAGCAGTGCGCTTCTCGTGGTGGATGACGTCGCTGCTGCATCGGTTCCCGGGCGAAGACCCGTTCACCAGCCGTGTTCGTGTCGCCGATCTGCAGTACTTGTTCGGCTCGGAATCGGCGCAACGCACGCTGGCGGAAAATTACGTCGGACTGCCGCTGTAAGTTTCAGCGCCGCGTCGCGCGAGATTTCGGCCGGGTTTCCTTGTCGATGAACAGCTCTGCCACCACCGAGCGCAACCAGCGATTCGCGCCGTCGTGTTGAAAGCGCGTGTGCCAATGCTGTCGGATGACGCGTGGCTTGGCCTTGAACGGCGGCTTCACTAACGTGATGTCGGCCAGCTTGGCCAAGCCGGCGCCGATGGCGTAGGGCACAGTGAAGATCAAATTCGACTGCATCAGGATGGTTGGCACCGCCAGGAAGTGCTCGATGCGCACCGACACTTTGCGGGTCAATCCCTGCGCCTGTAGCTCGGTCTCCAGCGAGTCGTTCAAGTAGCCGGCCGGATGCACGACGGCGTGTACGCCATCGAGGAATTGCCGACGTGTCATCTCGTCCTTGATGGTCGGATGATCGGCTCGCACGATACAAACGAACGAATGCGAGAACAGCCGTTGCTGGAACAGCGCCGCGCCGGTCAGATCCGGATAGTGCCCCAACGCAATATCGACCTCGCCTGAGCGCAACGCCGGCTCGAGTAGCGGCGCCGGTAGATTGACGGTGCGCAACTGCAGCCCAGGCGCGATCTCGTTCAAGCGCGCCAGAATGCGGGGCAGGAACACCAACTCGCCGATGTCCTGCATGTTGAAGGTGACCGAGCGCCGTTCGGTGGCCGGGTCGAAGCTCGGCTGTTGCAGCAGGTCGGAGCGGATGCGGTCGAGAATGGCCTCCAGCGGCGCCGTCAGGCTCTCGGCGAACGGGGTCGGATGAATGCCACGCGAGGTCCGGACGAACAACGGCTCGCCGAACATTTTCCTCAGGCGATTCAACGCAAAGCTGGTGGCCGGCTGGCTCATTTTGAGCGCCCGGGCGGCACCGCTGACGCTGCGCGCCCGGAGCAGGGCGTCGAACACCACCAGCAGGTTCAAGTCGACATCGGCGATATCCATGATGCTTATATCTTATATACCTGTCACCGCTCTTTCCAAATGAGGTAGATCCGGGCGAAATCGCGTCCTAGTCAATCCAGGATCCGAATCAGGGGGTTCCTTCGATGTCATCGTCCAACGTCGTGCGCGTTGAGCGCGACGGCGAGCTCGCGCTAGTCATCGTCCACAATCCGCCGGTCAACACCATCAATGCGGAAGTCCGGGCCGGTTTGCAGCAGGTGCTGCAGACACTCCAGCAGGCTCAGGGCGTGCGTGGTGTGCTATTGCTGTGTGAAGGCAGCACCTTCTTCTCCGGTGCCGACATCGGCGAATTCAGCGGGCCGCCCAAAGAGGAGGAGTATCGGCATCTGTTCAACGGCTACGAGGCACTGAACGTGCCGGTGGTCGCCGCCATGCACGGCACCGTGATGGGCGGTGGCTTGGAGATCGCGCTCGCATGCCATTATCGAGTGGCCGCTGCAGGCACGCGCTTCGGCATGCCCGAAGTGACTCTGGGCATCATCCCGGGCGCAGGTGGCACGCAACGCATGCCTCGCCTCATCGGGGCCGATCAGGCGCTGGAACTGATCGTCACTGCGCGTCCGATCGACGCAGCCAAAGGTCGCGAGCTGGGCTTCGTTGACGAAATCATCGAAGGTGATTTGCGCGCCGGTGCTGCCAACTACCTGCGCTCTCTGATCGCGGCCGGCAAAGGCCCGCGTCGCACGGGCGAGCTAACCGTCGCCGCTGCGACTGCCACGCCTGAAGTGTTCGAGCGTCAACGTCAGCAGGCATGCAAGCTCTATCCGAATCGCACTGCTGCTCAGGTCGCGGTCGAAGTCGTGCAAGCCGCGACTCAGCTGCCGTTCCAGCAAGGTCTGGAGTACGAGACCAAGCGCGTCAACGAGTGCAAGCAGAGCGTCGAATCGAAGGGTTCGGTGCATGTGTTCTTCGCCGAGCGCGAGACACGTCGCATTCCGGGCTTGGCCGAGAGCGTCAAGGCACGCCCGATCAAGTCGGCTGGCGTCATCGGCGCGGGCACCATGGGCGGCGGCATCGCGATCTGTTTCGCGAACGCCGGCATGAAGGTGACTTTGATCGACGCCAACGAGCAGGGCCTGACCAAGGGTCTGGCCAATGTCGACAAGACTTATCAATCGATGGTGAGTCGCGGTCGCTTGAGTGAGGCTGACAAGGCCAAACGCATGGCCTTGATCAGCACCTCGCTGACCTACGACGCACTGAGCGACGCCGACGTCATCATCGAAGCGGTGTTCGAGAGCATGGATCTGAAGCGCAAGATCTTCGCCGAGCTGGATAGAGTCGCGAAGCCGGGCGCAGTGCTTGCGACCAACACGTCGACGCTGGATATCGAACAGATCGCCGACGCCACCAAGCGGCCGCAGGATGTCATCGGCATGCACTTCTTCTCGCCGGCGAACGTCATGCCGCTGCTCGAAGTCGTGCGCACCACCAAGACTTCGGACGAAACCATTCGCACTGTGATGGATCTGGCCAAGCCGCTGCGTAAGACGCCGGTGCTGGCCAAAGTCTGCTACGGCTTCATCGGCAACCGCATGATGGAAGGTTATGCGCGCGAAGCCGAAGCCATGGTGCTGGAAGGCGCCACGCCGCGTCAGATCGACTCGGCGCTGGAAGAGTGGGGCATGGCGATGGGCATTCTCGCCGTGTTCGATATGGCCGGCATCGACGTCGGCGTGAACGTGCACAAGGCCAATGCTTCGCAGTTCCCGCCCGACCCGGCGTACTACCAAGCGGACTTTGCACTCCATGACGCTGGCCGCCTGGGCCAGAAGAACGGCAAAGGCTACTATCGCTACGAGCCTGGCAATCGGGCGCGCTTCGACGATCCCGAGGCCATCAAGATTCTGCAGGAGCGCGCTCAACAGCTGAAGGTGCCGCAGCGTCAGCACACCAAGGAAGAGATCCTGGAGCGTTGCTTGTATCCGCTGTTGAGCGAGGGGCTGCGGATTCTGGGTGAGGGCGTGGCGTTGCGGGCGTCGGATATCGACGTGGTGTGGGCAGCCGGCTACGGTTTCGCACGCTATCGCGGCGGCCCGATGTTCTATGCCGAAACCATTGGCTTGAAGACTTTGTTGGCCGGCATGCGCAAGTATCAGGACATCTTCGGGCCGATGCATTGGCAGCCGGCGCCGTTGTTGGTGGAATTGGTGGAGCGTGGGCTTAGCATTGGCCAGTGGGAAGCCCAGCAACACGCTAACCAGACCGGAGCCGCGCGATGAACATCAACGAGCTGATTGCCATCGACGTGCACACGCACGCCGAAGTGTCTTGCCGGCATGAGCCGGACGAAGCCTGGAAGCCCTTCGAGGAAGCCTCGGCTAAGTATTTCAAGGCCGGCAAGCGACCCAACATTCACGAGACCATCGCTTACTACCGTGAGCGCAAGATCGGTCTGGTGATGTTCACGGTCGATTCGGAGTTTCAGATCGGCGCCCGGCGCATTCCCAACGAAGAAGTTGCGGACGCGGCGCGTGAGAACAGCGACATCATGATGGCGTTCGCCAGCATCGATCCGCACAAGGGCAAGATGGGCGTGCGTGAAGCGCGTGCTTTGATCAAAGATGGCGTGATCAAGGGCTTCAAGTTCCATCCGACGCTGCAGGGTTTCTTCCCCAACGATCGGATGGCGTATCAGCTGTATGAAGTCATCGCCGAGCACAAGCTGCCGGCCATCTTTCATAGCGGTCATTCGGGGATGGGCACCGGCATGCCGGGCGGCGGCGGGTTGCGCCTGAAGTATTCCAATCCCATTCATCTCGATGACGTGGCGGCGGACTTCCCCGACATGACGGTGATCATTGCGCATCCCTCCTGGCCCTGGCAGGACGAGGCGCTGTCGGTGTGTTTGCACAAGCCCAATGTCTATATCGATCTGTCGGGATGGTCGCCGAAGTATTTCCCGCCGCAACTGGTGCAGTACGCCAACTCGCAGCTCAAGACCAAGATGCTGTTCGGCTCGGACTATCCGTTGATCAGCCCCGATCGTTGGATCAAGGATTTCAAGGAAGCCGGCTTCA
>NZ_JAEUPY010000478.1 GCF_016790065.1 Steroidobacter sp. | reverse complement strand
GGCGACCTTGAGCGCCGGATGCGGATTGAGCAACGCCATCACCACGGTGAAGCCTTCGTAGGAAGAGCCGATCATGCCGACGCGGCCGTTGGACTCGGGCACGTTCTCTTTCTTCACCAACCAATCGATGGTGTCGTAGGCGTCGGTGATGTGATCGGTCTTGGTGGGGTTGAGCGGGCCGATGGGTGGGCGCGTCAACATGTAGTCGCCCTCGGAGCCGTACTTGCCTCGCACGTCTTGATAGACGCGGATGTAGCCGGCGCCGACGAATGGCTCATCGGCGAGTGGCAGCACCGACAACACGTTCGGGCTTTCCATGCGAGCTGCGCGCGCAGCCGCGTTGTACGGCGTGCGAGTAAGAATGATCGGTGCGTTGGTGACGCCCTTCGGCGCCACGATGACCGTGAACAGCTTGACCCCATCGCGCATCGGGATCATCGCTTCGCGCTTCACATAGTTACGCGCGTCGATGGGCGGCTTGAAATCTGCCGGGATATCGCCACCGCCCGACGCCGGTGCCGGCGACGGTGTTTGCGCGAATGCTGAGGCAGCTACAAAGGCAATAGCGACAAGCCAGCCTGGCTTGCACGTACCTGCCTTGAACGACCTGGGCTTGACCATATTTGGCTCGAACTTCATTCGCGATCGTTCCTGTGTGCCACGGCCAACGCCGCGCCGGCATTCTAGGCCGGCACACGCTCATTCGCTATGATGGCCACGGCCGAACCCTCCTCAGCCTTGGCACGGGAGCGCAGCGATGAAGCACTTTCTGATGTTCTATGAAACCAGTGCTGACTATGTAGAAAAGCGCGTGCAGTTTCGGGATGCGCATCTACAGAAGGCTTGGGCATCCGTCGCCCGCAACGAGATGATCCTCGGCGGCGCCCTCGCCGATCCTACCGACGGCGCCGTCATCCTGTTTCGCGCCGAGTCACGTGAAGTCGTGGAGAACTTCGCCAAGTCCGATCCCTACGTCCAGAACGGCTTGGTCACTCATTGGTACATCCGCGAGTGGAACACCGTGGTCGGCGAAACGGCGATGAATCCGGTGCGGCCGGCGTCGGCGTAAGCCCCGCCCCCGGGCCTCGCATAACGACCTCAGATGTGACGGAAGGTGCTCTCCGACTCTTCGACTGGCACGACGTGTTCGTCATCGATCCTGTAATCGAAGTGGCGCAGCATCATCGTTACTTTCTCGCGAGCCACTGTTTTGTACGTACCCGGCCCGACACAAACGGCCTTGATCATGCTTTTGAAGCGCGCCCCGAATCGGACCACCACCGACGGGCGAATGAAGGAGCGGTGAGCAAAGTAATCCAGATACACCCCCGCCTCCCCCACTTTGTCTTTCGCTACCGCCCCGGGCGGCGACAACATTGCTATCCGGTACTCAGCTTCATGCTTGAAGCTAATGTGCTTGAAACGAATCGCATCGGCTTCTTGCAATGATTCTTGCACTCGATCGGATCTATGCTCAGCCTCATAACTTATCGTGTGTTGCAGAGGCATTGGCGGTTTGGTCGCCTCGAGAAACGATCGGAGCGAACTTGCAAGCTGCACGGGAACCGACTCAGCACCACCGTAGTCCACATCTCCGGCCCAGAATGCGTAACCCGAACGCTTACCACACAGTTCTTCTACCGTTGATACAAGCTGATCGCGGTCGAATGCGATACAGTAGGATCCCGCACCAGTGTAATTACGCCATTGATTCAACGCGTCGTACTGCCTGCTGAAACAACAAACAAACGGCCTAACTGGCAGATATCTTGCTTTCCCTTCGACTAAATCCAGGAACTTGGCCGCGCGACCATCAGGATCCTCGCGCAAGCCAGCCTTGAGATCGCGGGCGGCCTTCTTGTACAGCTCACCTAAATAAGTGCTATCCAGCTCATCGTTCAAGCATTCGATATCGGTGAACCGCAGCTCGCCCTTCTCGAGGATGGAAATCAGCGCGGCAGCATCGGTGTAGTGGTAAATGTGCGAGCCCGAGGGGGCATATCTTGCGAGTTTGCGCCAAGTCATTCTTTTATTCGATCTGTTGTGGGGCGAGAGGTCTGCAACCAGCAGACTAGATTCTAATCAATTTATCGTCGTAGCGACGTGAATCTCGCTGGAGCGGCAGCTTTCAAACTGACTTTCCCTCGAGCGTTCTTCTCCAAGACGCGGAGTTTCTGACTGGCATCTCGCAGCCGCCGAGGACCGCGTCGATCAATTAGATGGAGTCTTGCGAATGTTCACATGCAAGGCATCGTCCGTCGTACGGTGCTCTGCTACGCTGTAGCCTAACGCTGGCAAATCCAGCCCGGTGAGCAACGGTTCACCACGTCCCAGCACTTTGGGTACGAGCGCCAGGTGCATCTCATCGATGACTCGCGCCTGTAGATACTGACGAATGGTGCTGGCACCGCCGCCGATGCGAATGTCTTTGCTGCCCGCCGCGGCACGAGCTCGATCGAGCGCGACTTGAATGCCTTCGGTGACGAAATGAAACGTCGTCCCGCCGGCCATCTCGATCGATGCGCGCGGATGATGAGTCAATACAAACACTGGTGTGTGATATGGCGGACTCGGGCCCCACCACCCTTTCCACTCCTCATCCGGCCACTCGCCACGAATCGGGCCGAACATGTTACGACCCAGAATCCACGCACCGAGGTTATCCATGGCACGCGTAGCGAACTCATTGTCGAGGCCGGTGCTGCCGCCCTCCTGCCCCACCATCTGGTGAAAGCTCTGCGTGCCGCGCACCCAGTCATGCAATGACATGCCACCGACACCGAGCGGTTGTTCCAGCGACTGCTCCGGCCCCGCGCCGTAACCATCCAGGGACACCGAAAACGCATTCACGCGAACCTTGGCCATATGACGCTCCATTGGCAAACTCAGTTGGATATATATGACTGAGCCTGCCTTGGCCAGCAGCCAAGACAACCAGCATTGCTTGTTAGTCGAGAATCGTTATTATTGCGTCGCTGCCCATCGGCAGCCGCCAGCCCCAGCCACCCATTCCGGGTTGCAACTTGCCAGCCTGATAACAACCTCAGGGTGGCGATATGAACAAAAATGACTTGCTGGCATCGGCCGTGAAAAGCGTACTCATCGTGGCGAGCACGACGCTACCGCTACTGGCCTCGGCGGAAGAAACATCACCGCCGAAGCAGCTTTCCAAGATCAAGGTGGAAGCAGACGAGTCTAAAGATCCCTCCACCGAGGGTACAGGTTATGCGGCACGAGCGACTACGCTCGGTAAGGATGCACGTTCGCTACGCGAGCTACCGCACTCGGTCACGATTCTGACGCGCGAGCAACTTACCGATCAAAACATCACCACCATCGAGGCGGCGCTGAAGAACGTCACTGGCGTCACCATTCAACGCTACGACGCCACCGGCACCTACACTCAGTTCATGGCTCGAGGCTATGCCGCTGACACCTATCAACTCGACGGCTTGACGCTGCAAACCGATACCAACGGCATCTATTTCGACTTGGCCGCCTACGACCGCGTTGAAGTGCAGCGTGGTGCCACGGGTCTATTCAGCGGTGCGGGCGAACCGGGGGTGACTGTGAACATGGCCCGTAAACGTGCCTGGTCGACGCGGAAGCTCGACGGCGGGCTGACGGTGGGCTCCTGGAACGATCGTCGCCTAGATTTGGATTTCAACTCGCCACTCAACAGCGACGGAACAGTGCGCGCACGGGTCGTCGGTGTCGCGCAGAACTTCGATACATTCATGGACGGCATCGACGCTAACAAGAAACGCCTGCTCTACGGCACGCTGGAAACAGACATCAGCGATCGCTCGACGATTTCCTTGGGTGTCACCTGGCAAAACGTAGATACCACGCTCTCTCGCGGTTTACCGACATTCGCCA
>NZ_JAEUPY010000466.1 GCF_016790065.1 Steroidobacter sp. | reverse complement strand
GCTCGAACATTTACGTAGTCGCGAGTTCGATCTGGTCTTTCTCGACTTGCGTCTGCCTTTCGAGCGTGGCCAGCAGGCGCAGGTCGAGTCCGGCAAGACAACCTTGCGATCGATTCGCGAGATGGATGGGCCGCCGGTGGTCATCATGTCTGCCGAGAGTCCCGATCGTGCGCTGATAGAAGAAATGATGGCTTCGGGTGCGGCGAGCTTCGTGCCCAAATCGGCGGACGCCAGCGTGTCGCTCGAAGCGATTCGTCGCACGTTGGCTGGCGGGGTGTGGCTGCCGCCTGAAGCGGTGGGTAAGGGCGGCAATCCGCCGCCGTGCTCGCCCGAGAGTTTGATGGGGCCGCTGCCGGCGCCGATCACTCATGCAGACTTGGGAATTACTCCGCGAGCCTTCGATGTGTTGCGCTTGGCGTTGAGCGGGCGCAATCCGAAAAAGATTGCTCTAACGTTGGGCATCAATCACGACAACGTGAAGAAGCACATGTCGCGGCTGTACGAGAAGTTCGGTACGGCGGACCAGGCGTCGTTGCACGCTCACTTTGCCAAAACCGGCCAGACGCTCGGCATCATTCAGACCTTGCCCAAGGCGCCAGGGCCTGAAAATGCTCAGTCTTTGTCAACGCTGGAGCGCCGGTAGCAACGGCCGGCGCTACAGTTCCGCATCCAGCGCTGCATCGGCGGTGCGAGTTTCGTAGATTGCCCGCTGGATGGCGCTGAGCAAGCGACTGGGATCGTCGGACTTGCCGACCACGCGAATGTGGTCTCGCTCACTACGGATGTCCGGTTGAATTTCGGCCGTGAATACGATGATGGGCACGGTCTGCCAGGAAAAGCGCTCATCCACCAGCTCGATCACGTCGTTGGCGGTTTCTTGGCCTTTGAGTCGATAGTCCGAGATCACGATATTCGGCGCGCGATGCGGATTGCGGTCGAAGATTTCGCGCAGGCCGCCGACGGAGCTGGTGATGCGGATGTTGCCGGCAATGTCGTAGCCGGCGGCGCTCAACATATCGCGCAGTGAGCTACAGACATCTTCGTTGTCTTCGATGATGGTCGCATAGACCTTGTTGGGTGCGAGTGCGCACGGTGCATCCACTACTACGGGCGTAGGTATGATCGCTCTGGCCGAACGTGGCACGCTTACTGAAAAACGCGAACCTCGACCCACGCGCGAACTATGGTCGACGTAGTGGCCGGCGAGCTTGTCTCTGAACAATTTCACGATGGCCAGTCCCAAGCCCAGGCCTTTGGCGTCGCCGGCGCCGTCCTGCTCCAAGCGCACGAACTCCTTGTAGATGCGCTCCTTGTTCTCTTCGGCAATGCCTACGCCGGAATCGCGCACGTCGATACGAATCGAGTTTCGGTACACGACGGCGCCGACGAACACAGTGCCGGCTGGCGTGTACTTGATGGCATTGGACACCAAACTGTCGACCAGCCGCTTCAGCGCCGAGCGATCCGACTCGAGATACACATCCTCATAAGGCAGGCGCACGATCAGAGTCAGACCTTTGGTGTCTGCCTGCTGCTGAAAGTTCTTGCGTAGCTGTGTCAGGAAATCGCGAGTGGACACCGCTTCGTAGCTGGGAACGAAGCCGCCTAGCTTCACCAGGTCGTACATGCCTGTAAGCATCTCGCCGAGCTCCGACTTGGCTGCCGCCATGATGTCCAAATCCGCCAGCAGATCTTGCGGCCCGGCCTTGCCGTCCAGCAGGCGTTGCTTCATGAGGTTGGTGCGCACGCCCATCAAGTACAGCGGGTGCGCGGCATCGTGATGAAGCGCCCGTATCAAGAGCTCACGTTGCAAGTACGACGAACTCAACTGATCGTGCAGCATCTCGCGCTGCTTGGCGGCCACCAGCGCATCTGCCGACGCTCGTTCCGCTCGGTCACGCTGATCTCGAGCTTGTTCTGCGGCTTGCTCGGCCAGGCGGCGCTGATCGAACAGCGAACGATCGCGGGCTTCGATGCGCCAGCTGGCAACGAGACCGATCAATACGATTGCGCCCGTATGCAGCAGCGGTGGAGCGACGTGCGCGATCTCGACGTAGTACTGCCGTAACAGCAGCACGGCCAGCATCGTATTGGCGCTGAGGGCGAGCACCAGCACGTGTTTGAAAGGAACCCGCAGCAGCGCGATCAGGAAGATGTTGAGCGTCAGCATCGCGATGTGCGCTGCTGGGATTGAGCGCTCGCCACGAGCGATGCCAAAGCCTAGCTTGATGAACAGTGCCGCGAACACGAACGACAGCACCCATTGGTAGTAGCGCATCGACCAGTTGCGAAACGTCAGAAACAGAAGGGACGGGCTCCAGAACAACAACAGGCTGATCAAATTGTCGATGTTGTTCTTGCGACCGAGTTCGCCGCTCACATCCACGTTCAGCAACCGATTGGCCATCAACAGGGTGCCGACGATGGCGAAGGCCCAGGTGGCGATGCGCGTGAAATGGAAGGTGTGTTCCCGATAGTCGGCGATGAACGCAGCCTCGTCGCTGACCGGTTTGTTGTGCCACAGATCGTGTAACAGCCGTTGCATCTCTACATACCCCTGCGGTGGTGCCCCCGCGGTGGTTTCGACCCGCCGTGCGATTCGACTTAACCTTGCACTCACTGGTGGCGCAGACCCAAGGTGCCAGCAGCGCTTCAACTCAACTCAAGTGGAGTCTCATCATGCAATCGACCGACATAACGACGCTGCCCGGTAAGTCCAGCTGTTTGTTCGTCCCCGGAGGAGCCATTGCCAATACCAATGCCAATGACCTCAGGGTGTTCGACTTACAGCTGATCACGGCCGGGATGGGCCTCCACTCGACGCGCAAGGCGGTGCCTCTATGACCCTTTGTGCAATCGGAGCGCCCATCTCGCTCCGTCCGTCTTAACCCGACCGGTGCGGTGGTATTCGTCAGATGTGCAGCACATTGCGATAAGCGGGCAGCACTTCCCACGTCATGCCATCGTCCCGGTTGGTCTCCACCTGCAATAGATCCGGCCGCTCTTCGAAGCTCACGAACTCCGGCACCGCTCGACCCCGATAGTCGGCGTTGTGGCCATTGAAAAATCCAATCATGAAAAGGAAGCGCGCCAACTGCATGGGCCCGGTGAACGGCGTGCCATCGACCATGGGAATGCGCTCTACCGGAGTGCGCTTCAGATAGCCCGTGCCGAGTCGTTCCAGCAATTGGTCGGTAGTGTAGTTACGCGGCCCGGCGGCAAACGATTCGATCAGCGCCCGCAAATCGGCGAACTGATATTGATGTTCTCTATAGAGATCCGAGAGCCGCCGCTGGCCGAACACCGGCATGGCCTGCTTGATGTGATGCAGCGCGATGCGTTGCTCGCCTTTCATGGCCGCGTTGTCGCCGGCCATGCGGCATAGCTGTGTAATCCAACGGGGCCGACCTCCTGCCAGAACTCTGACCACGTGTGTGGCCGGCACGGCATCGTTGCGCCATTTCATGGGCTGCACGAACACTTGATCGATCAATTGGTCGCCATGTTCCGCCACGCTCCAGGAGGCCATGGGGTTGCCCGGATATTCCCTTTGGATATAAGCCAGCACTCGATGGGTCAACAGATCGCGCTGCTGGCTCGCCGACCAGGTCATGGCGATGGAGTATTGATCCACTTTGTCCTGATATTCGGCGATGCCGAGCAAGGCCCAAACGTCGGTGCGCACCGTGGCGCGAATACCGATGCCGGATTTGCTATGACTCAGCTCGCGACAGGCGGCGAAGAACGCTGCGATGGAATTGCGTTGTGCACGCGTGTTCTCGAACATCGTATCGATGTCGTCCATCAGGAACCACACCGGTCGCCGCAGCTCTGCTTCGTGTCGGAGCCGTTGTAACAATTGTTCCTGGTCGCCGGGTTGACGGGGCGCCGAGGACAGTTCGATGAAACCGCCCAGATTGATTTTTGCGACGATCCGCGACAGCAGCGAGCTGACCACGTTGCGTCCTTTGTAGCCGGCCAGCTCGGCATTCTCGATCAACGCGATCTGATCGTCCCGCCAGGCAAAGCCGATGTCCCGCGCCAATTGCATATTGATGGCCCCGCAGATCGCCTGCACCCAATAGTTCTGCAGCGTGATCGGATCTTCGGTGACGGGCGGCTGTTTCAAGGCCACCAGGCTGGCCGGCGTGCGATGCACGACGATGGCCGGCTGACCTTTGGGATCGGTGCGACGCTCATGAGCGAAGCGCACCAGCAGCGCCGATTTGCCGGTGCCTTTGCGGCCCCGGGCGATGTGCATGCGCTGACTTGGATCCAGGAATTGTTTGAAATTGTAATGATTGACGAAGTAGGACATCAGCACGTCCTCGTCTTCGTCCTCGCCGGCGTCGTTGCCGAACAGGGATCGGTCATCCAAGTTGATCTTCACGGTACTCCCCTCGGCTACCACCCCGGTGGCACCACCGCCGTGGCTTTGTGTAATTCGGCGCCCGCTGAGAACATCCCCACCGCGCTATAAATTACAGGAGAGAAACATGCGAGTCATGAGTGTTTTTTCCTTGGCCATGGCCCTGGCGATGTTTGGTATCGGCGCTGCCGCCTACGCCGGCGGCCTGTCGCCCCCGTCACTCAAAGATGTCAAGCAACATGTCGAACGCCGCAGCCACGATATTCGTGAGCACGTCAAACAGGTGACGCAGGATCCGTTGGATTACAAACGTCAGCTGCCCGGCACCGTGCTGGCCGATGCCTGTGCCGAACCGGTGCATCGTTATGGGGACTCCATGGAAGCGCAGGTCGGCCGCTGGAAGCGCCTGCCGGCACGGCTCATCCGGGAGATCCAGCGCGACTTCGGCAATGACCTGTCGAAGGTGCGTTATGCCGAAAACATCGATACCGGCGGCGACCAGGCCGTCACCATGGGCAATCACATCTACTTCCCGCGGCGGATCGACCTTTACGATGCCGACGATATGTGGTGGCTCATGCATGAACTGGAGCACACGGTTCAGTACCGAGGCGAGTCGCGCTCCGGCAAGCTCTGTGAGTACGTTGCGAAGTCCATTGGCAGCGGCCTCAACCACGACCGTATCGATTGGGAACGGGCCGCCAACCGCAAGGCCAACTGGATCGTCGACGACGCCCTGTGGGCCATCAACCAAATGTAGGCGCTTTCGACACGGCGAACGGCCGTAGCCGACCGTTCGCCGTCCATTGCGACCGCTGGCAGCGTGTCTGCCGCC
>NZ_JAEUPY010000448.1 GCF_016790065.1 Steroidobacter sp. | reverse complement strand
ATTCCCCAGTCCGGAACTCACGTCGATCTTCGAAGCCACGGTGCTGGCCACCGAAGAGGCCATCCTGAACGCCATGCTCGCTGCGCAATCGATGACGGGGCGCGATGGCTTACACGTGCGCGCACTCCCTCATGAAGAACTCAAGAAGCTGTTCTCGAAGCGAGCAGCGGCAGGCAGCCAGCGTTGAGCAAGGAAAACATCATGACAATAAAATCAGCAGCCCGCGTGACGGTTGCGTTAGCGGCGACGTTCGGTATGTTCTCGGTGGCTGCGGCCGAAACGCTGTACATCACCGCCGATCGCATGATCGATGTGTTGGCCGGGAAAACGATCGAGCAGCCGGCGGTGATCGTCGAAGGCGATCGGATTGCCAATGTGGGCAGTCGCTCGCAATTACCAGCACCCGCCGGAGCGCGGCAGCTTTCGCTCAACGGCATGACGTTGCTGCCGGGATTGATCGACATGCACGTGCATCTCACGTTCCGCCATGACATGCATGGCTACCGTCGACTCGGCATCTCGATTCCGAAGCTGGCTATTGATAGCGTCGCGCACGCCGAAGCCACATTGCTTGCCGGCTTCACGGCAGCCCGAGATGTGCATGCAGTCGGCTACACCGACGTCGCGTTGAGAGATGCGATCAACGAAGGTCGCGTGAAAGGCCCTCGGTTGTGGGTATCAGGTCCGTCGCTCGGTGCAACCGGCGGCCACTCGGACTCGAACCTGCTTGCGCCGCAGTTCGCCTATCACGAAGACGGCGCGGTCGACGGCCCGTGGGCGCTGGTTCAAAAGGTTCGAGAGGTCCACAAGTACGGCGCTGACCTGATCAAGATTTCGGCGACCGGCGGTGTCATCACCAAGAACACGCACTTCGACTCACAAGAGCTCGCGCCCGAGGAGATCTCGGCCATCGTCGGCGAGGCGCATCGATTGGGGATGAAGGTTGCGGCTCACGCGCACGGGGCTTCCGGAATCAAGAACGCGATCCTGGCCGGCGTGGACACCATCGAGCATGCGAGCTTCATCGACGAGGAGGGCATCAAGCTTGCCAAGCAACGCGGCACGTACCTCACCATGGATATCTACAACACCGAGTACACGTTAGCGGTGGGCGAGGCGGCCGGCTACTTGCCGGAATCGTTGGAGAAGGAGCGCATCGTCGGTCGCATGCAACGTGAATCGTTCACGCGTGCTGTCAAAGGCGGCGCTCGCATGCTGTTCGGCACAGACGCTGCGCTGTTTCCTCACGGTCAGAATGCGTTGCAGTTCAGTCGAATGGTCCAGTTCGGCATGACGCCGATGCAAGCGATTCAGTCCGCGACCGCGGATGCGGGGCGTGCACTCGGTGCCGAACATGATGTGGGCGCGATTGCGATAGGTCGTTTTGCCGACCTGATCGCGGTGCCCGGCGATCCGCTGGCGGAGATTTCGATTCTCGAGAAGGTACCAGTGGTGATCAAAGGCGGCGTCGTAGTGAAGGATGCGCGATGAGCGGCCACATTCCTGGGTTCTTAGTCAGGCGCCTGTGGGGTGCGATGCTGCTGCTCGTGTTGAGCCTCAGTGCGAGCGCGCAGTCCGTCGAGCAATTCCTGAGCGCGCCATTCGCTTCATTGCTGACGGCATCGCCTTCGGGCACGAAGATCGCGTGGGTGCTAGATGAACGCGGTGCTCGCAATCTGTACGTCGCGGAGGCGCCGGCCTGGCAAGGAAGAAAAATCACTCAGTTTGACGATGACGGTCAGGAATTCAGGCAGCTTTCCTGGAGCCCGGCAGGCGATGCGTTGTACTTCGTGCGCGGCGACGATTGGACCGGCGCGGCTGTCGTGAACCCGGCGCTGTCGCCGCTCTCGCCGAAGCGTTCTATCTGGCGCACGCCACTCGATGGCTCTGGTGCGGTTCGGTTGACAGACGGCCGGATGCCGGCGGTTGCGCCGGATGGACGAGTGGCGTTCGTCCGCGAGTCGTCGATGTTTCTGATGAGTGCTACCGGGGCGGACGTTACCGAGATCATTCAAGTTCGAGGCAGCATCTCTGGCATCCGCTGGTCGCCGACCAGCGAGCGAGTGGCATTTGTCGACGGCCGCGGCGATCACGCATACATCGGCGTCTATGACGTTGCAGACAAACGTTTGCGCTATCTCGATGCCAGCGTCGATAGCGATTCCGAGGCCGCATGGTCGCCCGACGGCAAACGCATCGCTTTCATGCGCACGCCAGCCGG
Organism: Steroidobacter sp.; assembly: GCF_016790065.1. Lineage (GTDB taxonomy): Bacteria > Pseudomonadota > Gammaproteobacteria > Steroidobacterales > Steroidobacteraceae > Steroidobacter. The sequence continues at coordinate 6,123 of NZ_JAEUPY010000448.1, read as the reverse complement.
GGCCGCGGCTAACTACTATCTAGCTTCGCGCGAGGACGAGCCGTTCTCGATTCGAGTGGCCGATGCAGCTACTGGCAAAGGTCGCGAGATCTGGCGAGCTCAGCCAGGCGTGGGGAGCGTACTGCGAAAGGTTGCGTTGGGCCGGCAACTCAGTTGGGCCGCCAATGACACGCTAATCTTCCCGTGGGAGAAGACCGGATGGTTGCATCTCTACGCGGTGAGTGCGTCCGGCGGTGATGCTCGTGATCTGTTGGCTGGCGAGCATGAAGTCGAGGATGTGGCCCTATCTGCGGACGGTCGCACATTGCTCTTTTCATCCAATCGCGGCGACATCGAGCGTCGGCACGTGTGGCGCGTCGCCGTGGGCAAAGGCATGGCTGGTGCAGTCACTTCCGGCAAGGGCATCGAAGCCAATCCCGTCCCGTTGAGCGACGGCGGCGTCGCCTATCTGCAATCCGATGCGCAGCGACCGACGCAAGCCTTCATCAAATCGGTGAAGGGTGAAGCGAAGGCTGTGTTGGCAGCGTCGATTCCGAATTCCTTCCCGGCGGCTGCGCATGTCGAGCCGCAGGCGGTGACGTTCAGTGCGACGGACGGCAAGGTCGTGCCCGCGCAGCTATTTATCCCTCATGGAATCTCGGGTGACGGGCGCCGGCCTGCGATTATCTTCATTCACGGCGGACCGCCGAGACAAACCTTGCTTGGTTATCACAATCGTTACTACTACTCGAATGCGTATGCGCTGAATCAATACTTCGCGAGCCGCGGCTTCGTGGTGCTCTCGGTGAATTTCCGTCGTTCCATAGGCTATGGCTGGGACTTTCGCGAGGCGCCGGATAACGGCATCAAAGGCGCGAGCGAGTTTGCCGACATTCTCGGCGCGGGGCTGTACTTGCGAGGGCGGTCAGATGTCGATGGTTCACGAATCGGCATTTGGGGTGGCTCTTACGGCGGCTATCTGGTGGCACTGGGATTGGCGCGAGCTTCCGATTTGTTTGCAGCTGGCGTCGATTTCCACGGTGTGCACGATTGGAGCGAAAGCTCGCAAGACTACTTCCTTCCGTACGATCCGCGGCTGCGTCGGTTCGAAGAAGCCAAACAGGCATTTGCCAATTCGCCGCTTGCGTTCATCGACACGTGGCGCTCGCCGGTATTGCTGATCCATGGCGATGACGACCGCAATGTGCCGTTCAGCGAAACCGTGAACCTGGTGCGTGCTTTGAGACAGAAGAACATCGAGCACGAGCAATTGATTTTCCCTAACGAGGCTCACGACTTCCTGTTGCATCGTCATTGGGTCGAAGCCTACCAGGCCACGGCCGATTTCCTGGAACGCAAACTGAAACCGTCGCCGCGGCCGCGATCCTGAAGTCCGCGTCACTTCACTCCGTTCAATCATTGGGGCATTCATGAATCGTCTACGTTTTACCGCTGCACTGGCTCTTGTGTGCGGATTTGTTTCTGGCGCCAAGGCTGCCGACCTGCTGTACACGCTCGAGGCCACTGCGACCTTGCCGAGTACGGACACGGACTGGGACTACGCCAAGATGCAACCGAACAGCAGCCGGTTGTTCATCGCGCGGGACAAGGATGGCCTGACGGTATTCGACGTGGACACCAACAAGGTCGTGACTACGGTGACAAATTCCGTGGGCGCCAACGGCCCCATCCTGGTTCCCGAGTTCAATCGCGGCTATGTGGCGAATGTCGATGGCACGTTGCTGATCTTCGATCTGAAGACGCTCGAGACGCTGGAGCGTCGCAAGCTGGACGACGGCTTCTTGAATAGCGGCATCTATGAGCCCTCCACCAAGCGGGTGCACGTCATCACCGGCTCACGGCCCAAGGAATCGCACTGGTACACGCTCGATGCCGCCACCGGCAAGCTGATCGGCAAGAAGGCTTTCCCGTTTCAGAAAATGGATGACCCGTCATTCGACGGCAAGGGCCGTATTTTCGCGCCGGCCCGCCGGGACAGTTTGATCGTGGTGCTGGACGCGACCACGCTGGCAGAGAAGGCGCGCTGGCCCATTGGCTGCAATGTCTCCAAAGTGTTGTATCAGGCAACCACCAATCGGGTGTTGGGCGCCTGTCTGAGCAATGACAATCCGCTGTTCTTTGCACTGGACGCGGACACTGGCCGCATCGTCTCGCGGGTCAAGATCGGGCGGGGCATCGACGGTTTCGTCATCGATCACAAGCGCCAGCGCATCGTTACCTCCAACGGCGTGGACGGCACGCTGAGCGTCATCGGGCAACGCGGTGCGGACAACTATTCGCTGTTGGGAACGGTCGGGACTCGTCCGGGCGCTCGCATGATGCATATGGATCAGCGCACCGGCCGCCTGTTGGTGGTCAACGCCGACCATACGATCCTTCCCGCCGCGCCAGGCGGCGAGGAAAAACCTGTGTATCATCCGAATAGCTTTGTGGTGTTGACCTACCAGCCGCGCTGATCGCACTCCTATGATGGCAACAGAATCCGGCACCGAATTGTCTCGCACGTTACGTCCGAGACATCTCACCATGATCTCCATCGGCGGCATCATCGGTGCCGGCCTGTTCGTCGGCAGTAGCGCGGCCATCGCCGCAGCCGGGCCGGCAATCGTGCTCAGCTATTTGCTGGCCGGCGTATTGATCTTTCTGGTCATGCGAATGATCGGCGAGATGGCCACGATGCATCCCGGCCAGCGTGCCTTCACCGAGCTGGCGCGGCTGGGGTTGGGGCGCTGGGCCGGCTTCACGGCCGGCTGGCTCTATTGGTACTTCTGGATGATTGTCGTGCCCATCGAGGCAATTGCCGGTGCCAACATCCTGCAGGCCTGGATTCCATTGCCGGCGTGGCAGATCGGCCTGTTGCTGATGGCGATGATGACGGCTGTGAATCTGATGTCCGCGCGTTCCTATGGCGAGTTCGAGTTCTGGTTCGCGTCCATCAAGGTGGCGGCCATCGTGGTGTTCATCGTGATGGCGACGGCGTTCGCGTTCGGTTGGCTGGGGCCGCAGGCGCCGGGGTTCGATAATCTGACGGCACATCAGGGCTTCATGCCATTCGGCTTCCTGGCCGTGCTGGGCGGTGCCGCGGCGGTGTTCTTTTCGATTACCGGCGCCGAGATCATCACGGTGGCGGCGGCCGAGTCCAGTCAGCCTGCCAAAGCCGTGGCCGATATGACCACCTCGGTGGTGGTTCGTATCCTGATTTTCTATGTGCTTTCGGTGCTGCTGATCGTGATGGTGGTGCCCTGGACCGAGGTTCGGGTCGGAGAGTCGCCGTTCACGCTGGCGCTGTCGCGCATGAATGTCGGCTGGGCCGGCATCGCGATGTCAGCAGTCATTCTGACTGCAGTTCTGTCGTGCCTGAACTCGGCGTTCTATGTGTGCTCGCGAGTGCTGCTGGTGTTGGCGGAGCAGGGCGATGCACCTCAGTGGCTGGTGCAGGTCAATGAGCGTCGCGTGCCGACGCGCTCAGTGTGGATTGCAGCTGTCGCCGGCGTCATTGGCGTGCTCGCAGCCACCGTGTCTGCGCAAGGCGTGTTCGCCTTTCTCGTGAATTCCTCGGGTGCGGTGATTCTGTTTGTTTACATCATCACGGCCGCTGCTCAGATTCGCATGCGGCGCGCCCACGATGCCTCAGGTCTGCCGACCCCGGCGGTGAGAATGTGGCTGTTCCCGTGGGCTAGCTACGTCGCCATCGCCGGCATGTTGGCGGTGCTAGCGGCCATGGCGACTACACCGGCCCGCGCCGCTGAGCTGCGGACGAGCTTGGTGGCGCTAGTCGTCGCCTTGATCTGCTACGGGTTGCGAGCTCGGCAACAGGGCCGACTAAGCTACGATCGGCGCTGAGGAGGGCACGGCAGGCACTATTTTGCAGTTGAGGGTAGCCACTTTCCCCGCCACGCTACCCTAGCCTCCTGGAGCAGTCCGTGACCCGCGAGAGGCCGTTCTTGAACCCGGAAGAGAAGCGTTCGTTCGTCGATGCCATAGCGGCCCAGCACGGGCAGCGCTTGCGGCGATTTCTCATGGCCCGGGTGCGCAATGCCGCGGATGCCTCTGACCTGGTGCAAGAAGTGTACTTGCGGCTGCTACGGGTCGAGGACCACGAGACCATCCGCATGCCCGAAGCCTATGTGATCGCTTTGGCAAATCACGTCCTGTATCAGTATCGCCTACGAGTCTCTCGCACGCTCGAACCGGCCGAACTGGAGGAAGCACTGGCGAACAGCGAGACATTGGCCGAGAACGACCCCGAGACTCAGTCCACGACGCGTCAGCGATTGGAGGAGGTGCAGAAGGCATTGCATGAGCTGTCGCCCAAGGCGCGCGCCGCCATGATCCTGCATTGGCGTGATGGGCTGACTGTCGACGAAGTGGGCGAGCGTCTGGGCACCTCTCGCCACATGGTGAAAAAGCATCTGGCCAGGGCGCTGCTGGCGTGCCGCCAGCGCCTGGATAGCGGCGAGTAAGGACGCCACAATGAATAATCAAGTTTTCGAAGAGGCCTGCACCTGGTTCGTCGAACTGCGCACCGGTGACATCGATGCCGCCGGCCGGAAGCAATTCGACAGTTGGATTCGCCGTTCGCCCGAGCACCTGCGGGCGTACCTCGAGATTACCGAGCTTTGGCAGGATGCGACGGCAGTCGAGTTCGGCCAGGTGGATGATATGGATGCTCTGCTCGACAGCGCACGCGCGGACGACAACGTCATTCCGTTCGAATTGGAACAGCATCCTCGTGTACGGGAGGCACAGAACGTAGCCCCGGCGGCAGTCGTGGCGCGCCCGCGGTCGTTCAGCCTGGCGATCGCTGCTTCGGTCGCGATTGCGGCGGTTGGCACAGCATTCTTTGCCTGGCAGCAGTTCTACGGCACGCAGCGCTATTCGACGTCCATTGGTGAGCAGCGGCTGATCGTCCTCGATGACGGCTCCTCGGTGAAACTCAATACACGCTCAAGCATCAAGATCCATTTCAGCGAGCACGAGCGCGCCGTGGAACTGAGCGAAGGGCAGGCCCTGTTCGTGGTGGCCAAGGATGCCAACCGCCCGTTCACGGTTCGTAGCGGCGAGGTGCAGGTGCGTGCCGTGGGTACGCAGTTCGACGTGTATCGACGCTCCGCCGGGACCACGGTCACAGTCGTAGAAGGCCAGGTCGTGGTCGCGGCTGGTGGCGAACCTTCCGTAGAGCCGCAGCCTGCAGCGCATGCTCCAGCATTGCGCGCACAGCAGCTTGCCGGCGCAACGTTACTTTCGGCGGGTCAGCAAGTGATTACGACGGCGGACCAGCCGTTGCAGCCTCAGACGGCGAGTGTCGATGCGGCCACGGCATGGACCCAGCAGAAGATGGTTTTCCAATCCGTGCCGCTGCCCGAGGTCGCAGCGGAGTTCAATCGTTACAACAAAAAACAACTCATCGTCAGCGATCCGCAGCTGGCGGAATTTCGCGTCAGTGGTGTGTACTCCTCCACTGAGCCTTCTTTGTTGTTGCAGTTCCTGCGTCAGCAACCTGGTATCGACATCGCGGAGTCCGATTCGATCATCACCATCACGAACTCTAAATAGTCGTTCGTGCCGGTAGCCACTTTCGTGCTGCAAGACCCTACGCCTATGAAGCCGTCATCAATCTCTGAAGCGACGGCCATAACAAGCCTCGCTAGAGGTTGGGGAGCCATCATGCGTAGTGCAGTTGCAGCTGCTGTTTCGTTGCTGTCGGCGATGAGTCTGGCGCTGGCCGCCGATGTGGAAGCGTCGATCAAACGTTTGACCAACATCCAACCGCAGCCGCTGGCGACGGCGCTGGAAACGTTTGCCAAGGAACGAAACATTCAAGTGCTGTATCGCTCCGACATCGTCGGTGTGCTGCAGACTAAAGGCGCCACCGGCGAGTTGACCACCGACGAGGCACTGCGCGAGTTGTTGTCCGGCACGGCGCTGGTCTATTGGTATCTGGAAGACAATGCCGTGATGATCGCGCCGGCGGGTGCGGTGGCGCCACCGTCCAGCGACAACGCAGCGGATCCTACGCAGCCGCATTTCGGCACCCATGGCTCGCAGAAGTTCAGGTTGGCGCAGACGCAGTCGGTGTCGTCGGCCACCACCGGCGGCGAACTTGCAAACGAACAGAGCGAA
>NZ_JAEUPY010000442.1 GCF_016790065.1 Steroidobacter sp. | reverse complement strand
GGATGTGCGGCAAGCAGCGCAACGCGCTGCGGCCGTGCGCGGTGCCGGCAGGAGGTAGGCCACCCCCGGCGGCGCCAACCCACCGACGCATCCTCTCCGACGCAGCGCCGGCGCCAACCCACCGACGTCTCTCCGACGCAGCGCCGGCGACCAACCCTCAACGTCAAAAGTTAGAACGCGCTAATTCCCGTCAAAGCCCGGCCCACCGTCAGCTGATGAACCGTCTCCGTGCCTTCATAAGTGATGACACTTTCCAAATTCAAAGCGTGCCGAATCGGCGAATACTCAACACTGATTCCCGCCCCACCAAGAATGTCGCGAGCATCGCGAGCGACTTCGATGGCCGCGCGAGCGTTATGCCACTTGGCAACAGAAACTTGAGTAGGCTGCATGATGCCTTGATCTTTCAACCGACCCAGCTGCAAAGACAGCATTTGAGAAGTAGTAATCTTCCGCGCCATCTCAGCTAAACGAATCTGCACAGACTGAGTCGACGCCAGCGACTTACCAAACAAAATCCGAGTCTTGGAATATTCGATGACGTCTTTCAAGCAAGCCTGAGCAGCACCAGTGACGCCCCAAGCGATGCCATAGCGCGCCTGAGTCAAACACGACAGCGGGCCTTTCAAACCAACCACGCCAGGCAGCACGTTTTCATCCGGCACCACGACGTTGTCAAAGAACAAGCTGCCCGTCAGCGACGCACGCAAGCTCATCTTGTGTTTGATGGTAGCCGTGGTGAAGCCTTTAAAGGATTTCTCGACCAGGAAGCCACGAATGCCTTCGTCGGTGCGAGCCCAGACGATGGCGACATCGGCGATGGGCGCGTTGGTGATCCACATCTTGGCGCCGTTCAGCACCCAGTCCTTACCCTGGCGCTTGGCATGCGTCTTCATGTTGGCGGGATCCGAACCGCCGTGCGGTTCAGTCAAACCGAAGCAGGCGATGGTCTCGCCAGTGGCCATGCTCGGCAGCCAGCGTTGTTTCTGTTCCTCGCTGCCGAACGCATAGATCGGATACATACACAGGCTGGACTGCACCGACACGAAACTACGCAAGCCCGAGTCGCCGCGCTCCAGTTCCTGGCAGATCAAACCGTAGGACACTGCATTCAGGCCGGCGCAGCCGTAGCCATGAATGGAACTGCCCAGCAGACCGAGCTCGGCCACGCCGGTGACCAGCTCACGCGGGAAACGTTCGTGTTCGAAGCAGTCGCCGATGATGGGAATGACTTGCTCGTCGACGAATTTCGCCACCGAATCCTGCACCAGTCGCTCTTCGTCATTGAGCATGGCGCGGACGTTGTACAGATCGACGGGATCGAGTTCGGCGGCCGCGGACGGTGCTGCTTTGGGACTGGCTGACATGTGGGCTCTCCTGATCGGCCGGCATGATAGCGCAGCCGGCCGGCGGTCACTTGGTGCGCACTTCGTTAGCGGTGGTGTCCTGGCCGCAGCCGCCAGCCAAGCCTACAATTCTTGTCGGTAGCAGGCGGACGGCGTAGCGTAGTTGAGCAAAGGGGGCATCGATGCGCACCGTAGAACAATGGTTGGACGAGTACGGCGAGAGTCACCGCCATCCCACCAACAAAACGTTGCACTGGATTTGCGTGCCCATCATCGTGATCAGTTTGATCGGGCTGTTGTGGTCGCTGCCCACGCCGCAGCGCTGGCAAGAAATCTCGCCGCTGTTGAACTGGGGTTCGCTGTTTCTGTTCGCGAGTGTTTTGTATTACCTCGCCATGTCATGGTCGCTGGCAGTGGGCATGGCGGTGTTCGTCGGCGTGGTGATGCTGTCCATCGTCGGTTTGCAGAATCTGCCGTGGCCGTTGTGGAGCGTTTGTGTGGCGTTGTTTGCGGTGGCCTGGATCGGCCAATTCATCGGCCATCATTACGAAGGGCGGCGACCGTCGTTTTTCAAAGACATTCAGTTTCTGATGATCGGTCCGCTATGGTTGCTGAGCTTCATCTATCGCAAACTGCGAATCCCTTACTAGTTTCGCAACGCCTCGGCGGCGCATAGTGACGCGCGATTTTTTGAGCGCAAGAGGAAACCCCATGGTCCATCGTTTTTCCAAACTCGCCGGTGTCGGCATCGTCGTGTCCTGCTTGCTCGCAGGCTGCAGCACGGTCAATCCGTACACACGCGAGTCGCAAACCAGTAAGGCTGCCAAAGGTGCGGGCATCGGTGCCGCGGCCGGCGCAGTCGTGGGTTTGCTGACGAAAGGCGACAAGTTGCAGAACGCGCTGATCGGCGCGGGTGTGGGCGCTCTCGCCGGCGGCGGCGTGGGTTACTACATGGATGTTCAGGAAGCCAAGTTGCGGCAGAAGCTCGAAGGCACCGGCGTGAGCGTCACGCGAGTCGGCGACAACATCACGTTGAACATGCCGAGCAGCATCACGTTCGCAACCAACAGTGCGGATTTGAATGCGGGCTTCTACAACGCACTCGGCGGCGTGGCGATGGTGCTGAAGGAATACAACAAGACCGTCATCGAAGTGGCCGGTCATACCGACAGCACCGGCAGCGATCAATACAACCAGCAACTATCGCAGCGTCGCGCTGCGTCGGTGGCGACGTATTTGACCGGGCAGGGCATCAGTGGCCAGCGGTTGCTCACCGTCGGCGCCGGTGAAGCACACCCGGTCGCGTCGAACGACTCAGAAGCCGGTCGCGCGCAGAATCGTCGAGTGGAAATGACGATCGTGCCGATTACGAAGGGCTGAGAATAACGCAGCAGTTGGTTATTTTTTGACGTTGCTCGCCGGCTCGGACAAGGCGGTGCTCCCCGCAGGGGAGCAATCTGTGGCGGCGTTGTAAGAAAAAGGGCCGGCTCTTACGAGTCGGCCCTTTTGTTTACAGGGTCCATAAACCTAAGTCAGTCCCTTCGTTTATGCGGCCTCGGCCACCAGGCCGCGCAGTTTCTTGATCGCATTCGCCTCGATCTGGCGAATACGCTCCGCAGACACGCCGTACTTATCGGCGAGTTCGTGCAGGGTCGATTTCTCTTCCTGCATCCAACGGCTGCGCAGAATGTGCTGACTACGATCGTCCAGCGTTTCCAACGCCTGCGACAAACGTTCCGCAGTGTCCTCGTCCCACTGTTCGCGTTCCACGGCCACCGACGGATCGGCTTCCGGGTGCTGCAAGTAGGCCGACGGCGAGTACGAACCATCCTCTTCATCCGCATCCGGAGCCGGATCGAAGGACAGATCGCGCGAGCTCAAGCGCTGTTCCATGTCGGTGACTTCGGCAGTGGTCACGCCGAGGTCGCTGGCAATGGCCTTGGTCTCCGCATCGTTCAACCAGCCCAGGTTCTTCTTGAACTTGCGCAGGTTGAAGAACAGCTTGCGCTGCGACTTGGTGGTGGCGATCTTCACCAGCCGCCAGTTACGCAACACGTACTCGTGGATCTCGGCACGAATCCAGTGCACCGCGAAGGACACCAGACGCACACCGACATCCGGATCGAAACGCTTCACCGCCTTCATCAGGCCGACATTGCCTTCCTGAATCAGGTCGCCGACGGGCAGCCCATAGCCGCTGTAACCGCGGGCGATGTGAACCACAAAACGCAGGTGCGACAGCACCAGTTTACGAGCGGCATCGAGGTCCTCCTCGTTGCGCAGGCGGCGAGCCAGGTCCAGCTCCTCCTCCCGGGTCAACACAGGAATGCGCGATACGCGATCGATGTACGAATCGAGGCTGCCGACCGGGCCAGCCAACATCAAGTAGGGGCTGGGCTGACCGGCAAGTTCAGTGCTTGAACGAACAAGCGCAGTTGTCATGTCGAAGATTCCCCTCCAGGCAAGTGGGCAGAAGTTTAGCAATCGCCATGTTGGAGTGCTAAGTCGTCTTGAAAGTTCCGGCGGCGGCCCCAGGTTCCGACCGGATTACGCTTAGCTAAATGATTGATATCCCTGAGGTCTTTTCACCTCGCCCCGGCCCGTGAAAGTCAGTCACGAATGCCGTGACTGAGTGCGGCCAATTGGATCAGCGACTCGGGCATCCTGCCACTCGCGCTGTGAGCGCTTGGGGAAAAGGCGCGACTTTTCCCGTGCGCTCGCCGCCGATGGCGGCGGGTACATCCCTGTACCTAGGGTGGCACCAGTCGGTTTCGGTGGCGGCTTCTAGGTGGGTTCGATGGCGCGGAGGTGGCGGGACGCCGCCAGGTAAGACCCCAGCCAGCCCAGCACCACGCCGCTGCCCAGCAGGATCAGGGTGGCTCTGGGGTCCAGGCCGCCCAGCTGGAAGGCGCTGCCATACAGACCGGCCAGGCGGCCGATGGGTTCGCGCAGGATGCCGATGACGGCGAGGGTGATGATCCAGGCGGTGACGCCACCGCCCAGGCCGTACCAGATGCCGTTGTACAGGAACGGCCGGCGCACGAAGGCGTCGCTGCCGCCGACCAGTTTGGTGACCTCGATTTCGGCGCGCCGATTCTGGATGTCCAGGCGGATGGTATTGCCGACGATGACCATGACGCCCAACGCCAGCAAGGCGGCGGCAACCACCAGGCCACGGCGCACGGTGTCGAGGATGGCGTTGAGCCGATTTACCCAGGCGGTATCCAGCTGCACGACTTCGATCGACGGCATGGCGCGCAGATCGGCGGCCAGGCTGTCGAGATTGGCGCTGGTCGAAAATTCAGCGGCCGGCGTAATCACCAAGGTGTGCGGCAAAGGGTTTTCGTTGAGCGCGTCGATGGCTGCGCCAAACCCGGAGTCGCGACGGAAGCCTTTCAACGCGTCGGCGGACGTGATCAGTTGCACCTCGCTGACATCGCGTCGTTGGCGAACACGATCGGCGGTTCGACTCGCTTCTTCAGCCGAAGTCGGGCGCTTGAGAAACACCGTCAACTCGACCGCGCGATTCCAATTGCCCGTCGCCGTCTGCGCGTTGCTGATGAGCAAGTGCAGACATGCAGGCAATGCGAGCGCGATACCGATGACCAGCACCGTCAGCAGCGTCGCGAGCTTATGTTGCGACAGACGGCCCAGCGAGCCGATGGAAGTTTGCGCGTGTCGCGTCAGCCAGGCGCTCATCGCAGCGCTCCTTCCGCACCGGTGATGAGTTTGGCCGGGTCGACCAGTTTTTCACCGGCACTGATACCGGCGGGAATGTCGTCCATCACGCGACCGCTTTCCAGGCGCACCCGGCGCACCGGGAAATGCTCCAGCAAATACAGATCATGACTGGCGACCAGCACCGTGACGCCGACTTCGCTGAAGCGGCGGAAAATGTTCATCACTTCCACCGACAGCTCCGGATCCAGGTTGCCGGTGGGTTCGTCGGCAATCAGCACTGGCGGCTTGCTGACGACGGCACGCGCGATACCGACGCGTTGCTGTTCGCCTGTCGACAATTCCAGCGGCACGCTTTGTTCGCGGCCGAGCAGGCCGACTTGATCCAACGCGGCGCGCACCCGCTTACCGATTTCTTTGGTGCCGATGCCGGCGATGATCAACGGCAATGCCACGTTGTCGAAGATGGTGCGATCGTGCAGCAGCTTATGGTCTTGAAACACCATGCCGATCTGGCGCCGGAACGCCGGTATTTTGGAACGCGACACGCCGTTCACGTTCTGGCCGTTGACGATCACCTGACCGCGCGTCGGCCGCTCGATCAACGAGATCAGTTTCAACAGGCTCGATTTGCCGGCGCCGGAATGGCCGGTAAGAAACACGATCTCGCCGCTGACGATCTCCAGAGTGAGATCGCTGAGCGCCTCGCGGCCATTGGGATATCGTTTGAAGACGTGATCGAAGCGAATCATGCAGTCGCGTTAATCCCTCTTGAGCAACGCATCGACGAAAGCCGCCGCATCGAAACCAACGAAGTCTTCGACGCTTTCGCCGACGCCCAGATAACGGATGGGTAATTTTAATTCGCTGGCGATGGCGAACACGATCCCGCCCTTGGCGGTGCCGTCCAGCTTGGTGAGCACCACGCCGGTCACGCCCATCGCTTCATTGAACAGCTTGGCTTGTTGAAGGGCATTCTGGCCTTGGCTGGCGTCCAGCACCAACAACACTTCGTGAGGTGCGGTGGCGTCGAGACGGCCGATCACGCGCTTCACTTTTTTCAACTCGTCCATCAAATTCGACTGCGTGTGCAAGCGGCCGGCGGTGTCGGCGATCAGCACGTCAAACTTGCGCGCCTGCGCGGACTGCAAGGCGTCGAAAGCAACGGCGGCAGGATCGGCGCCGGTGGCTTGTGCGACCACAGGTACGTCGTTGCGTTGACCCCAAACCTGCAACTGCTCCACGGCAGCGGCGCGAAAGGTGTCGCCGGCGGCCAGCATCACTTTCATGTCGGCTGCTTTGATGATGCGCGCGAGCTTGCCGATGGTGGTGGTCTTGCCGGCGCCGTTGACGCCGACCACCAGCACCACGAACGGAATGTGCTTGCTGTCGATGACCATCTGTCCGGCCACCGGCCGGACGATCTCCATGAGCTGTTCGCGCAATGCTTCGAGCAATGCATTCAGATCGGCCAGCTCGTTGCGCGCCACTTTCTTACGCAGCGCCGCCAGAATTCTTTCCGTGGTGTCCACGCCCACGTCGGCGGTGATCAGGCGCATCTCCAGCTCGTCGAGCACGTGCTCGTCGATCTTGCCGCCGGGAATCAGGTTGGCGAGGTCGTAGGTGAGCCACGAGTCGCCCTTGTTCAACTTGGCGCGCAGGCGCTGGAACATGCCGGCCTGCGGAGCCTCGGCGGCGGCGGGCGGGGGAGCGGCGGGTGGCTTGTTCTTGAAACCGAACATTCGTGCGCTTGGGAGCTGGGGTCTCGCGATGGGGCGCGCAATTCTAACAGCAACGACGGCGCTCACCGGCGGTATCATCCGCCGCGCGCATGGCCAGAGCCCCCAGCAATCGCCGCCCCGTCGGCAAATCCCCCGCCCGGAACGGCACCGCGCCGAACCGCCTGCGGATCGTGGGTGGACGCTGGCGCGGCCGGCAGATCGACTTTCCCGCCATCGATGCGATCCGGCCGTCGCCCGATCGGGTGCGCGAGACATTGTTCAACTGGTTACAGCCGCACATCGTCGGCGCTCGCTGCTTGGACTTGTTCACCGGCAGCGGCGCTCTGGGGATCGAGGCGCTGTCGCGTGGCGCGTCGGCGGTCACATTCGTAGACCGCGAGCCGCAAGTCGGCCGCCATCTGACCCAGACCTTGGAGCGACTCGGCGCCACCGGCGCTACCGTCAAAATCGAAGACGCGGTCCGTTTCCTGGAGCGACCGGCCCAGCCGTTCGATGTGGTGTTCCTGGATCCGCCGTTCGCGTCGACGTTGTTGGCAAGCGTGTTCGCCAGCCTGGCGCGCGGTTGGCTGGCGCCGAACGCGCATATTTATGTCGAGTGCCCGGCGGATATCCCGCTGCCACCGCTGTCAGTCGGCTGGACCGTGCATCGTTCCAAGCAAGCCGGTCAGGTCGGCTATCATCTGTTGCGCGCAACGACTGCTCATTCCGCTGAAGAGGTTTTGCCATGACCGGCGCCATGTATCCCGGCACCTTCGATCCGATCACCAACGGCCACTACGACCTGGTGCGTCGAGCCGCCGGCATTTTCGATCGAGTGGTGGTGGCGGTGGCAGCCAATCCGGGCAAGGCGCCGCTGTTCACGCTGGAAGAACGCGTCGAGCTGGCGCGCGAAGTATTGCTGGGCATTCCCAACGTCGAGATCACCGGTTACTCGGGCCTCACGGTCGAGTTCGCTCGGCAACACGGACTGAACGTGGTGGTGCGCGGGTTGCGAGCGGTGTCGGATTTCGAATTCGAATTTCAGCTCGCCACCATGAGCCGACATCTGTCGGATAAGGTGGATTACGTGTTCTTGACGCCCACCGAACAGTTCAATTTTATTTCCTCGACCTTGGTGCGTGAAATCGCCAGCCTCGGCGGCAACGTCGCGCAGTTCGTGCATCCCAAAGTGGAAGCCGCTTTACAACGAGCCTGGGCGAAGCGACGCGCACAGGACTAGCGCGCTTGCCTCAGTCTCGGCTCCGGCCCGAGAAAAAAGAAAAATCCACAGCGGCATCCCGTCAGCGATGCAAGCGTCACTTCTGGCATTGCGGACAAAAGTAAGTCGATCTTTGTCCTTGCACCAAATGTTTGATCGGTGTCTTACACACTCGACACGGATCTTTGGTGCGCTCGTACACATATAACTTCTGTCTGAAGTAACCCGGCATGCCCTCCGGGTTGATGTAATCGCGCAGCGTCGTGCCGCCCTCGCGAATCGCATCGCTCAGCACTGCTTTGATGGATTTCACCAGCGCATCGAACTCGGGCCGCTTCAGTCGACCCGCAGACCGGCGCGGGCGCACGCCGGCGCGGAACAGTGCTTCGCTCGCATAAATGTTTCCAACGCCGACCACGACCTGGCCGTTCATGATGAGCTGCTTGATCGCGACGCTGCGACCCTTCGCGGCCCGCGCCAGATACTCGCCATGGAACTCGTCAGAAAGCGGCTCGGGTGCCAGCGACTTGAGTAACTTGTGTTGTAACGGATCGCCGTCGGTCCACAACAAACTGCCGAACCGTCTCGGGTCGTTGAAGCGCAGGCATAGGCCGGTATCCATCACGATATCGACGTGGTCGTGCATGGACGGCGGTGTCGCGCTGGGCAGCACGCGCAGGCTGCCCGACATGCCGAGGTGCAGGATCATGCTGCCGCGTTCCAAGTCGAACACCAGATACTTGGCCCGCCGTCGCAGCTGAACCACCCGCTGGCCGGCCGCAAGTTCAGGCAATTGCTTGGGCACGCGCCAGCGGAGCCGCGGTTCGCGCACGATGACTTTAGCGATGCCGTGTCCGACGACCGAGGACTCGATGCCGCGACGGGTGGTTTCTACTTCAGGAAGTTCAGGCATGACAGCTCAGATTGCAGCCCCAATGCAGTTCAGGTCATTGAAAGCCGGCGATTTACCATCACAGTAAGCAACGCCGGGCACGCACCGCTTAAGGGAACGGCTCATTTGTGGGGGCTTTCAGGCTCCGTTATAGTCGGCCGGCCAGCATTTTTCCTTATCCTATAAGCTTTGCGGCCTTTGCAGGGGCACCCGTGAACCTAGATTTTCTATACGGCGTCTTCAACCTCAGTTTCTGGGGTTATGTGCTGGTGACCTTCGTGTTCATCCAGATCACGTTCATGGGCGTGACCTTGTATCTGCACCGGGATGCCACGCATCGCAGCCTGGATCTGCACCCGGCGCTACGCCACTTCTTCCGCTTCTGGCTGTGGATGACCTCGGGCATCGTCACCAAAGAATGGGTGGCCGTGCATCGTAAACACCACGCTCGTTGCGAGACTGCCGAAGACCCGCACAGCCCGGTGATCGTCGGTTTGAAGAAGGTGTTGTTGGAAGGCGCCGAGCTGTATCAGGCCGCGGCCCGCGATCCGGAAGTGACGGAGAAGTTCGGTCGCGGCACGCCCGATGACTGGATGGAACGCAACGTCTACATGAAGTATCGCAACATGGGCATCGTGTTGCTGATCGTGGTGGACCTGGTGCTGTTCGGCATTCCCGGCATCATCATCATGTCGGCGCAGCTGATGGCCAATCCGCTGCTGGCGGCCGGCGTGGTCAACGGCATCGGCCATTACTACGGTTATCGCAATTTCGAATGCGCCGATGCGGCTCGCAACGTCGTGCCCTGGGGCTTGCTGCTGGCCGGCGAGGAACTGCACAACAATCACCATGCCTTCCCCAGCTCGGCCAAGTTCTCGGTGCAGCGCTGGGAGGTCGATATCGGTTGGTTCTACATCCGCATCTTCAAAGCGCTGGGGTTGGCTCGCGTGTTACGGACTGCGCCGGAGCCGGCGAAGGTCGCGCCGCGCGTGCAGATCGATCTGGAGAATGTGCGTGCCGTGATTGTGAATCGCATGCATGTGCTGCGTGATTACACTCGCCACGTGACGTTGCCGGTGTTCAAAGAAGAGCTGCAGTTGGCCGGCGGTGCGTTGAGCCGTCGCGTGCGCAAGCTGCTGGTTCGCGAACCGGCGTTGCTGGATGTGAATGCGAAGTCGCGCTTGAGCGAGGTGCTTGCGGCCAATCAAACGCTCAAGACCGTCCACGAATTCCGCGAACGCCTGGCGGTGATGTGGAGCGGCGCGCACATGAGCAACGACAAGCTGATCCAGCACCTGCACGACCTGATCGCGCAAGCTGAAGCCAGCCGCATCAAAGTGCTGCAGGACTTCGCCAACACCCTGCGCAGCTACGCCATGCAGCCGCAGCCGGCTTGACCTGGCTGCATCGCCAGCCCAAGTCGTCAAGCAAGAGCCCGCCGTAAGGCGGGCTTTTTATTTGGGGCTCAAAAGCAAAAGGCCCACCGGAGGTGGGCCTTTGACAAACCTTCAGCAAAGCGGCCCGCCGCCAGCGGGCAAGCATGCTTACTTGATCTTGGCTTCCTTGTAGGCCACGTGCTTGCGGGCCTTCGGGTCGAACTTGCGCACTTCCATCTTATCCGGATGCAGGCGCTTGTTCTTGGTGGTGGTGTAGTAGTGGCCGGTGCCGGCCGTAGATACGAGCTTGATCTTTTCGCGCATGGCTTAGCTCCTATCCAGTTAAACCGCGACGCCCTTGGCGCGCAGTTCGGCAACGACAGTCTCGATGCCTTTCTTTTCGATGGTGCGCAGGCCGCGGGTCGAAACGCGCAGGCTGACGAACTTGCGCTCGCTCTCCACCCAGAAACGCTGCACGTGCAGGTTGGGCAGGAAGCGGCGACGACGCCGGTTGTTGGCGTGCGAAACGGTGTTACCAGTCATCGGACCTTTGCCGGTGACCTGACAGACTCTGGACATGGCGGATTTCCTAATCTAAGGCCGGCCGAGCGCCAAACAGGCGGACCGAGGGCCCAAAAACGAGTCGCGCTTTATACCAGCCGGCGCAGCCTTAGGGAAGCCATCGAGAGCGCGAAAATGCTCGAAAGCCGCTTTCCTACAGCAGACCTCGCTCCGCAAATGACTCACACACCCCGTCGCCGACCACCAAATGGTCCAGGACGCGGATGTCCACCAGCGCCAGCGCGTCTTTGAGCCGCACCGTGATCTGGCGGTCCTGGGGGCTGGGTTCGGCGATTCCCGACGGGTGATTGTGGACCAGGATCAGCGCCGACGCGTTCCGGGACAACGCCAGTTTCACCACTTCACGAGGATGCACGATGGCCTCGTCGATGGTGCCGCGGAACACCTCCTCGAACCCCAGCACTCGATAACGGCTGTCCAGCCACAGGCAGCAAAACACCTCGTAAGTCAGATCCCGGAGCCGGATTTGCACGAATTCGCGCGTGGCGCGCGGATTTTGCAGGACCGAGCCCACCGACATCAGCTCCTGATAATGGCGACGGGTCAGTTCCAGCGCGGCTTGCAGGATCGAGTACCGGGCCTTGCCGAAACCACGGGTCTTACAAACGCGCGTCCGGTCCGCAGTCAGAAAGGCGCGCAGCGAGCCGAACTCGGCCAATACGTCTCGGGCCAGGTCCAATGCACTCCGGCCGCGAATGCCGGCGCCGAGCAGAATGGCCAGCAACTCGGCCTCACTTAGCGAACCGGCCCCGGCCTTGAGCAATTTTTCCCGAGGCCGATCGCCCTCCGGCCAGTCGCGGATCGCCATTTCTTGACTCCTGTCAGCATCGCCCGAACACCGCCGAGGGCCCTAGCGTGGCGTCGGCAAGGGGCCGGCTTTGCGTGCAAATGGCCGATAACTGCCACGAAATACACCCCTTTGAGTCATCAAGTTGCGCTAGGCGGATCGCTGCACTGCCATTCCTCCGCGGAATGCCGGTATGCGCCCGCGAGGTTTGCCGGGCCCCCGGGTGCGCCCCATAATCAGGTCCATGAGCTCGCAGCCTCGCAAAATTCTTCTGGGTGTCACGGGCGGCATCGCGGCCTACAAAAGCCCGGATCTAGTGCGCCGTTTTACGGAACAGGGCGCCGAGGTCCAGGTGGTGATGTCGCGCGGCGCTCAGCAATTCGTCACTGCGCTGACGTTTCAGGCCGTGTCGGGCCGACCGGTGCGCGACGACTTGTGGGACGAGAGCAGCGAAGCGGCCATGGGCCATATCGAGTTGGCGCGTTGGGCCGATGAAATCGTGATTGCGCCGGCCACCGCCGATTTCCTGGCCAAACTCACTCATGGCTTTGCCGAAGACTTGTTGACGACCTTGTGTCTGGCGACCACTGCGCCGATCACGGTGGCGCCGGCGATGAATCGTCAGATGTGGGCCAACCCGGCCACGCAAGCCAACGTTCGTATTTTGAAAGAGCGCGGCGTGCGAGTGCTCGGTCCGGCAAGCGGCGAGCAAGCGTGCGGCGAAGTCGGTGTGGGGCGCATGCTCGAGCCGACGCAGATCGCTGCTGAAGTTTTCACCGTGCGCGGCGGCGCCGGTCCGTTGCAAGGATTGAAGGTCGTGGTCACCGCCGGCCCGACGCGCGAAAAGATCGATCCGGTGCGCTTCATCAGTAATCGCAGCTCCGGCAAGATGGGTTACGCAGTCGCTGAAGCCGCTCGCGAAGCCGGTGCTGATGTGGTGTTGGTCAGCGGTCCGGTGCAGATTCCGACGCCGCGAGGGGTCGATCGCGTCGATGTGGAAAGCGCCGAACAAATGTTGAGCGCGGTTCAGAGCAGCGTGGTCGGTGCCGATATCTTCATTGCGGCGGCCGCAGTTTCGGACTATCGCTGTCGAGAGATCGCCTGCGAAAAGATCAAAAAGACCAGCGACACATTGAATCTGGCGTTGGCTCGAGCGCCCGATGTGCTCGCCACTGTTTCTCGCGGTGACACGCGTCCGTTCCTGGTCGGGTTCGCCGCCGAGACCGAGCACGTCGAACGTAACGCGCTCAGCAAGCTCACCAACAAGAATCTGGACATGATTGCCGCCAACCAGGTCGGCGACGGTCTGGCGTTCGACAAGGACGACAATGCGCTCACGGTTTACTGGCAAGGCGGTAAACAGGAGCTGACCATGACCAGCAAGAGCGCACTGGCGCGGCAGTTGGTCGAGTTGATCGCGCAGCGCTATCGCGCGCGCGGCACTCAGCAAAACGAAACACAAACTTCCAATCCCACGCCGATATCCGCCGCTCATGCCCGCTGATGGAACCTCCGCCGGCACGCGCCGGCGCCTGCAGATTCGTGTGCTCGATGCTCGCATCGGCACCGACTATCCCTTGCCTCAATACGCGACGGAGGGTTCGGCGGGAGTCGACCTGCGCGCCCTCATCGATGCGCCGCTGGAATTGAAGCCCGGCGATACCCAGCTGATTCCGTCGGGCATCGCGATTTATTTACAGGATCCCAATTACGCCGCAATCGTGTTGCCGCGTTCGGGGCTGGGTCACAAGCACGGCATCGTGTTGGGCAATCTGGTCGGGCTGATCGATTCGGACTACCAGGGCCAGATCTTCGTGTCGTGTTGGAATCGCGGCCAGAGCACTTTCACCATTCAACCCGGCGAACGGATCGCGCAACTGGTGGTGGTGCCGGTGGTACAGGTCGAGTTCGACGTGGTGAATGAGTTCGCCGCGACCGAGCGCGGTGCCGGCGGCTTCGGCAGCTCGGGCCGAGGCTGACAGCCGCCTAGCGAATCCCTTTCAGTTCTTTGAAGCGCTTGATGTCGGCGCTGAAGCTCGACTTCACATCGGCCTGCTCGGCGCGGTTCTTGTTCAGCGCTTCCTGGTAGACGCGCAGACTGTTCACAGTGTTGACCATCTCTTCGGCCAGATGGTCCGGCACCGGGCCGGCGCCCGGCTTTTCGCTGTAAGGCTTGAAGCGCGCTACCTGGCCTTCCAGTCGGCTTTGGCGCTCCAGCATGTTGGCGATGGTTTGCTCGGTCACGCGGTTCTGCGCCACCAGCATTTCGAGACGCTGATCGCGCAGTCGCTCGATGTCTTCCACGCCCAAGTAGGTTTCCAACAGCATGCGGTCGCGCTGTTCGCGTTCCTGCTTCAGTCGACGCTCTTTGTTTTCGAGGACCTCTCGCGAGATGCGAGCGGCGCGCGATTTATCGCCTTCGATGACTCGCAGGATCATGCCGTTGGCGTTCAGCACTTCGGTGTCCTGGCCGTTGCAGCCGAACGGCATGCTGTCGCCGTACAGTTGTTGACCCTTACTGTCCTTGCAACGGTAGTAGGCCTCGCGGCTGTTGTCGGTCTGCTGCGCGGCGAACCCTGCTCCCGATGCGAGTGTCGCAGCAAGCATCGTCAGTGTGCGGATCCCACGCATCGGTGTGTAATTTTCCCCTGAACCAGTGGTTATTGTGCCGTAGGGCGCAGTTGGGTCAACTCTCGACAGTTTTGGTCACATCCGAGCGGCGCTGTGCGCTGGCCGAAAGCGACCTGACGACTCAGCCGACCACGCCGTATTGATCGCGATAACGCTCGATTGCCGCCAGTTGTGCCGCATCTTTGGCCTGCCGCAAGTACTCGATCAGATCGCCCAGCTGCACGATGCTGGTAACGGGTAGCTGCAATGTCTGTTCCACTTCCTGAACCGCCGACAATTGGCCTTGGCCGCGCTCCTGGCGATCCAGCGCCAGGATGACTCCAACGGGTTCCGCACCGGCCCCGCGAATGATGTCGATGGCCTCGCGGATCGCAGTTCCCGCCGTAATCACGTCATCGACGATCAGCACCCGGCCGCGCAATGGCGCGCCGACGATATTGCCGCCTTCACCGTGGGTCTTGGCTTCTTTGCGATTGAATGCCCAGGGCACGTCGCGGCCATGCTGGTCGGCCAGTGCCACTGCCGTGCTGGCCACCAGCGGAATGCCCTTATAAGCGGGGCCGAACAGCACATCGAATTCGAGGTTGGCGCTTTGAATGGTTTGCGCATAGGCCCGGCCCAGTTCGGCCAGCGCCCGGCCCGAATTGAACAAACCGGAATTGAAAAAATACGGACTGAGCCGGCCGGACTTGAGCTTGAACTCGCCAAAACGCAGTACGCCCAGCTGCAAACACAGATCGATGAAGGAACGCATGTAATGACGCTGTGTGAAGACCCGCGGCGATGGTAGTCGATTTGCACGCACCTTCCGATATGGATTCGGCCCGTCTTCGATACGTCTTCTATAATCCGCCGCCATGAGTACAGCGGCAGCGAACACGACACAGGCGGCTCCGGCGGACAAGCCGCGTTGGCGCGACATTCTGGCCAGTCCGAAGATGATCGCCATCATGGCGCTCGGTGCCGCTTCGGGTTTTCCGAATCAGATCACCGAAAGTGCGTTACAGGCCTGGTTGAAGGACAGCGGCGCGACCAACACCACCATCGGTGTGCTGTCCTACGTGGCGTTGCCTTACCTGTTCAAATTCCTGTGGGCGCCGGTGGTCGATCGCTATCCGTTGCCGTTGTTGGGCCGACGCCGTGGCTGGATCATGCTTACGCAGTTGGCGCTGGCGGTGGCCATCGGGGTGTTCGCCTTGCAGAACCCCTCCGTGTCACTTGCGCCCATCGCCATTTGCGCCGTCGTCATCGTGTTCTTCTCGGCGACCCAGGACATCGCCATCGATGCCTATCGCACCGACGTTTCGCAGCCGCATGAGCGCGGGCTGGCGGCAGCGGCCACCAATCTCGGTTATCGAACCTCGGCCTGGGTGGCCTCGGCGTTCGCGCTGATCGTGGCGGATTTTTTCGGTTGGAAGCCGGCGTTCCTGATTCTGGGCGCGGTCATGGCAGCGTTCTGTGTCGCGACGCTGTTGGCTCCCGAGCCACACTATGAGCATCAGCCGCCGCGTAGCTTGCGCGAGTCGTTGGTTGTGCCGTTGCGAGAGCTGCTGGGCACTCCCAGTGCCATCGCATTCATCGCCCTGGTGATCCTGTTCAAGGTCGGCGATGCGTTCGCGCTACGTTTGTTCACGCCGTTCATGATGGACGTGGGCTTCACCAAGACCGAGATCGCGCTGGTATTGAAGGCGCTGTTCACAGCGAGCGCCATCGTCGGTGCCATCCTTGGCGGCGTAGCGATGGTGCGCTTGGGATTGCTGAAATCGATGCTGATTTTCGGTGTGCTCCAGGCCGCGTCGAATTTTCTTTACTACGCATTGGCCCTGACGGGCAAAAACTACCCGCTGATGGTGATGGCGGTGAGCATCGACAATATCGCCGGCGCGATGGGCAACATCGCGGCGGTGGCACTCATCATGGCTTTGTGTGACGTACGCTACAGCGCCTTCCAATACGCATTGCTGTCGGCGTTTGCTTTGACGCCACGCTATGTGCTCGGCGGCCCCGCGGGCTGGTTGGCCGATAAGGCCGGCTGGGACACGTACTATGTGGTCAGCGTATTGCTCGCGCTGCCAGGCTTGTTGCTGGTGTGGCTGATGCGAAACCAGATCAAGCAGCTCGATCAGCCGCGGCCATGACGGCCGCGGGCGTAAGTTATAACTTGAGTTAAGGACGATTGCTTCAGAGGTCCCGCGGCGCCGGCCACTCGGAATAACCCGAGGCTTCGGACCGATCCAAGCTCATCAAGGGATCGGTCCAGGCACTGCTGGTGGCGGTGATTTCGCGCTCCGACTCGTAGTCCTCCGGCTCGACATCCACTGAGCCGGTCCAGTCCTCCGGGGCCTGTGCTTCTTCGAAGTCCTGTTCGTTCCAGGATTCCAGATCGAACTCTTCCAGCGTGCCGTCGAAGTGTTGGATTTCGACGGTGTCGTCATCGCGATCCACCGCGACCACTTCGAACAGTGCGCCGTTGATGCGGCGATACCAATCACCCACGACCGGACTCGGCGAAGTCATTGACCATCCTCCAACGGGGAAAGCGGCAACGGTCCTTGCGGACAGCATTTGTTTTAGTCCTGCGCCGCGCTGGATTCAAGAGGGATTTTTTCTGCAAGGCATCAAGTTGCGCGCCGGAAATTCGGCTTTGAATTCACCCTCACAAGCAGTGGTGCCAGCTACGCAACGTGAATTATTTTCTGTGCGTCAAGAATGTGACTTTTTTGTAATCGTGCTTGGAATAGTTCTTACGGCGCGGCGGGATCGAGTCGGCGATAACTCAAATCCCAGACACCGTGACCGAGGCGCTGGCCACGTCGTTCGAAACGCGTGAGTGGCCGCTCCTCGTTGCGAGTGACGAAGCCGGTTTCAGCCGCTTCGTTAGCAAACAACGGCGAGGCATCGAGCACTTCGCGCATATGCATGGCGTAATGTTCCCAGTCCGTCGCCAGGCGCAGTGTGCCGCCGATGGCGAGCGAGCGTGCCAGGATCTCGACAAACTCCGGCTGAATCAGGCGCCGCTTGTGATGGCGTTTCTTGTGCCATGGGTCGGGAAAGAAAATATGAATCAGCTGTAGCGAGCCGGGCGCGAGCTGTTGTTGTAAGACATCGACAGCGTCGTGACAGATCACGCGTAGATTGCTGAGTCCTGCTGTTTCCGCGCCCAGCAACAAGTGACCGACGCCGGGCTTGTGAACTTCGACGCCGATGCAGTCCAGCTCGGGATGCGCTTGCGCGAACGCCAACATGGCCTCGCCGGCACCGAAGCCGATCTCCAGCATGCGTGGCGCGCGGCGGCCGAATGTTTGATCCAGATCAAGCGGCTGCGCACTGAACTCGATCCCGTACTTGGGCCACAGCTCTTCCAAAGCGCGCTGTTGGCCGACGGTGGCGCGGCCGGCGCGAATCACGAAGCTACGGATGGAGCGGCGCGAGGCAGGTGGGCTCGCGGGATTGTCTGGGGACGAAGCGTCGGTCATTTCTGAATATGGTCGTAAAGCAATTTTGCAGCCGAGTGCAGCGGTGCCCCGGTGCGAATACAAAGAAACAATTGACGTTGCGCCCAGGCATCGGTGAGTGGCACCGACGCCAGCGACAACGAACGGATGTAAGCGCTAGTGGCGGCGCGCGGCACGATGCTCACGCCTAAGCCGGCAGCCACCATGGCGCAGGCGGCGTCGAAGCTAGTGACTTGCACTCGCCAGTTCAGCGAGCGATCCGCTTCCATGGCAGCGCGCGTCAACAATCGATGCAGCGAGCTGCTGGCATGCAGACCGACGAACGGCTCGTCGAGCAATTCGGCGAACGACAACGAGCTGCGTTTGGCCAACGGATGATTGGCTTGCAACACCACGATCAAATCGTCGTTACGAAAGGGCACGGTGCTCAGACCGTCGATGGCCGGCAGTTCGCTGACGATGCCCAAGTCAGCAGAGTTGTCCGCCACGGCCGCCGCGATGGCCGAGCTGACGTGCTCTTCCAGATGCACATGAATGTCCGGGTGCTGCTGGGCGAACGACGCCAGCGCATTGGGCAGGAATTCGACGATGGCGGAAATGTTTGCAAACATGCGCACATAGCCGCGCGTGCCCGAGGCGTGACGACGCATCTCGTCGTCCAATTGAGCGGCTTGATGGAGCAGCACACGGGCTCTTGCCAATAACGCATGGCCGGCGGCGGTCAACTCCACACCTTTCGCACCGCGCAGCAATAGCGGGGCGCCCAAGTTGTCTTCGAGGTCGGAGACGCGCTTGCTGACCGCCGAGGCGACGGTGTGGGAACGTTCAGCGGCGCGCGCGATGCTGCCCGCATCGGCGACGGCCACGAACAATTCCAGGTCACGTAAATCGAATCTGAGAGCCACTAGACTTAGGCGGGGTGAGGCGAGGGCTGCGAGTATAGCCGCCGCGGCCCGGCCGGCGGCGATTGATCGGCGCCGGGCGAATCCCTAGAATCGGCCGGGCGCGGGTGTAGCTCAGTTGGTAGAGCACAAGTTTCCCAAACTTGAGGTCGCGGGTTCGAGACCCGTCGCCCGCTCCATTTCCGGCCCGTCCGGGCGGATCAGCAAGCCATGTCCACCAGTGCCTCGGTAGCGTGCTGCCGTTGGCCCGTGGTGCTTTGTCAGGGGGATAGCCGTAGATGACCGCCAGCCGTCGCGATTTTCTAGTGGGAACCGGTGCCGCCATTGCTGTGGCCAATCTGCCGGTCAGTGCGCACGCCGCCGACGCCGACAAGGCCACCGAAGCCCTGCTGGCCGAGATGGCCGAAGAGTTGCTGGTCGACTATCCCGAGAGCGCCACCGGGCTGGGGATCGACACCGGCGCGCGTGCGGCATTGAAAGCTAAATTGACCGACCGCTCCGTCGAAGGGCAGCGCGCGATTGCGCAGCGGGCCGCGAAACGGCTGCAGCGCCTGAAGGCTATCGACACCTCGCATCTGAGCGACGCGACGCGCATCGATGTCGATGTCATGCGCACCTCGCATGAGTTCGCCAGCGAAGGCTTTGCTTTTCCCTATGGCGATGTCGCTACGTTGAATCAGAACTGGTCGTATCGAAACGCGCCCTATGTGGTCGCGCAGAACACCGGTGCTTTCCTCGAAATCCCGAGCATGATGGACACGCGCCACACTGTTGAGACGCGTGCGGATGCCGATGCATATCTATCTCGATTGGAAGCGTACGCCGGCCAGATCGATGGTGAGACCGCGCGCCTGAAGGCCGCAGCCTCGCAGGGCGTGATCGCTCCTGACTTTCTGCTCGACAAGACGCTTAGTCAGCTGCGCATGGCCAGCGGCGGCAACATCGCCGAATGGACGCTGGTGACGTCGCTAGCCAATCGGACCAAGAACATTCCTGGTGACTACGCGGCCAAGGCGGCCAAGATCGCGAAAGATAAAATCGCGCCGGCGCTACAGCGTCAACTCGCCGAGCTGCAAGCTCATCGCAAGCGCGCTACCAGCGACGCCGGTGTCTGGAAACTTCCGAAAGGCGACGAGTACTACGCATGGGCGTTGAGTGCCGCGACCACCACGCGCATGACGCCGGATCAAATTCACGAACTCGGTCAGCAAGAGTTGCGTGCGTTGCAAGCTGAGATGGATGTGATTCTCAAGGCGCAAGGTCTCACGCAAGGTACGGTGGGCGAGCGCATGACCGAGCTGGGCAAGCAGGCGCGCTTCCAATTCCCCGAAGGCGATAAGGGGCGCGAACAGATCATGGCGTTGCTGCATGATCGAGTGAAGGATATTCGCACGCGGCTGCCACGTGCATTCGCGACGCTCGTGCCGGGAAATCTGCAGATTCAACGCATGGCGCCGGAAGTCGAACCGGGTGCGCCAGGCGCGTACGGCGGTGCCGGCACCATCGACGGCAAAGTGCCAGGCAAGTTCTGGATCAATTTGCGCACCACGGATCTGTGGACCACTTATTCGTTGCCGACACTGACCTATCACGAGTCCATTCCCGGGCATGTGTGGCAGGGCGAATATACATTCAAGTTGCCGTTGTTCCGTTCATTGCTGGCGTTCAATGCGTTTGCCGAAGGCTGGGCGCTGTATGCCGAGCAGCTCGCTGCCGAGCTGGGTGTTTACGACAACGATCCAGTCGGCCGTCTCGGCTATCTGCAATCCATTGCGTTCCGAGCTTGTCGCTTGGTCGTCGATACCGGCTTGCATGCCAAGCGTTGGACGCGGCAGCAAGCCATCGAATGGTTTGCCAAGACCAATGGCTCGGGCTTGGAAGAAGTCACCAGCGAAGTCGATCGTTACTGCGCGTGGCCTGGTCAGGCGTGCGGCTACAAGGTGGGTCACAGCGAGATCAACCGCCTGCGCAAGAAAGCCCAACAGGCGCTCGGCACCAAGTTCGACTTCCGCAAATTCAACGACGCTGTGGTGCAAGGCGGTGATGTGCCGATGGTGGTCCTGGCACGCAGCATCGATGGGTTCATCGCCAAAGGTTAGTTTTGCCGGGACCCTCGGTCCCTGTGACGAATGTTGAGAAGAAAATGCGAATCGCGACTTACAACGTCAACAGTGTTCACGCTCGCTTGCCCAGCCTGCAGCGCTGGCTACAGGAAACCTCGCCCGACGTGGCGTGCTTGCAGGAACTGAAAACGCCTAGCGAAAAGTTTCCTGAAGCCGCCATCCGTGAGTTGGGTTACGGCGTGATCTGGCACGGACAAAAGAGTTACAACGGCGTGGCGATTCTCGCCAAAGGTTGCGAACCGACTGAGATTCGACGCGCGTTGCCTGGCGACCAGGAAGATTCACACAGTCGTTATATCGAAGCCGTGGTGCGCGACGTGACCATCGGATGTTTGTATTTGCCGAACGGCAATCCGGCGCCCGGCGACAAGTTCGATTACAAACTGCGTTGGCTCGAGCGGCTGCGCCTGCATGCCGCCGAGCTGGTGAAAAGCGACAGCC
This sequence comes from Steroidobacter sp., assembly GCF_016790065.1. Classification (GTDB taxonomy): domain Bacteria; phylum Pseudomonadota; class Gammaproteobacteria; order Steroidobacterales; family Steroidobacteraceae; genus Steroidobacter. The sequence goes on along the minus strand of NZ_JAEUPY010000442.1, from coordinate 14,778 downwards.
CGGTCGTGCTGGCCGGCGACTACAACGTCATTCCCACCGGCAACGATGTTTACAAGCCCGAGCGTTGGGTGGATGACGCCTTGTTTCGCGTCGAGACGCGCGAAGCGTTCGGTCGTATCGTCGAGCAAGGCTGGGTGGATTCGATCCGTCACCTGCATCCCGAAGCGACCATCTACACATACTGGGATTATTTCCGGAACGCTTACGGCCGGGATGCCGGACTGCGCATCGATCATTTGTTGTTGAATGCGACCGCGACCCAGAGGCTCAAAGCCGCAGGTGTGGATCGCGACGTGCGCGGCTGGGAAAAGCCCAGCGACCACGCGCCGACCTGGATCGAACTGATCGACTAATAATCGGCGCGCACTTGCTCCGCGCCTGCTACCGGCTCTAAGCTCAGGCAACTCTCCCGCCTGAAACTTATTCCTGGCCCGATGTTTCGTTGGCGCAAACAAGTCACAGCACCGTCCGTGCCGGCGCCGTCAGGCGCCGACCCGGTGGAATTTCTGGTGCATCTGGACCGGCGCTATCGCCGGCCGTTGACCAGTTATTTCGAAAAGCGCATTCGCGAAGCCTACGACATCGACGACCTGGTGCAGGAAGTGTTCATCCGCCTGGCGCACCGGCCCAACTTCGACAACATCGAGTATTTGGAAGGTTATGTCTTCCAAGTGGCCGCCAACGTGATCCGGGACCGGGTGCGGCGCCGGGCCGTCCGGCATGCCGGCGAACATGATCCGCTGGAAAATTGTGAGTTACCCACTAACGATTTTTCGCCGGAGCGCGTCTTACAAGGTAGGCAGTTGCTGGATCGGGCGCTCGGGTCGTTGCTCGAGCTGCCGGCGCGCACCCGCCATGTATTCGTTTTGCGGCTCTATGAAGGTATGAAACAGGAGGAGATTGCAGCCAGCCTGCAGATCAGCGTCGAAAGCGTGCGTTTTCATTTGCGGCGTGCCAAGGAACATATGGCGCGTGGTTTGGAGAAGTGAGCATGGAAACGGCACACGAAGACGCCTACGCGGCGGCGGCGGAATGGCACAGTCGTCTCGATGAGGACGACTCGGCTCGCACCTACGCTGAATTCGATGCGTGGCTGAGCGCAGATCCGCGCAACAAGGCCGCATTCGAAGCGGTCGAGCAAACGTGGTCGTCGTTATCGGCGGCCCGAGTGGATGCGCGCGTCCTGAAAATGCGTCGTGAAGCGCTAAGCGCTACGCATCGGCTACGTTTCTTCCGTGTCGCCACTGCCGCTGCGGTGGTGGGCGTTGCGGTGGCCATCGCGTACGCCGTGGCTCCGCTGGTTCGCGATGTCGATACTGCATCGCCGGCCATCATCATGGGCTCGGTCACCGAAGGCGGCGCGTTCCGTACCGCTGTCGGCGAGCGTTCCACGATCACTCTGTCCGATGGTTCTTCGGTGGTGTTGAACACCAACAGCCGCATCGATGTGCGCTTCACGCCCGAGCGGCGAAGCGTGCGCTTGCTGGCCGGCCAGGCGTGGTTCCAGGTGGCCAAGAATCCGAATCGGCCGTTCGTGGTCGAAGCGGGCGATCGACGCGTAACTGCGTTGGGCACCGCGTTCGATGTGCGAATGGACAGTCGCGACTCGGTGCAGGTCACGCTCGCCGAAGGTAAGGTCTCGGTCGAGCCCATCCTTTCGCCATTGGCTCGTTTGATCAACGCGCCGCCCGTGCCCGAACTGCTAGTGGCCGGCGAAGCGCTGATCGTTTCCGATGACGCCTCCGTGGAAAAGCGCAAAGCGGACGTCGCCAAGGTAGTGAGCTGGCGTCAAGGCCAAGTGGTCTTCGATAACGACACACTCGAAGCGGCCATTGCCGAGATCAATCGATATTCCGCTACACGCATCGAACTGGCCGACCCGGAGCTTGGGCAGTTGCGCGTTAGCGGCGTCTTCAAAGCAGGTCATAGCGAAAGTTTTGTCGAGACCGTCACCGGTCATTACCCGCTGCAGGTCGCTGCGCGCGAGCCTTCACGTATCTTGCTGACCGGCGGGCAGTAATCTCCCCACGTAAAAGCCCATATAAACAATTTGGGCGAACTGTTTAACAGTTTTGTACTGGCCTGCGTCTTACTGGTTGAGGGTGGAGTGTGAGTAACGCTTTACCCCACATACAACACCAGAATGGGGAGTACGGTCCATGCAGAACGCAGTGGCGGCGCGACCGCATCTGAAGGCAATCATCGCATGCGTGCTGGCCGCCGCAGGCGTTGCGCCGAGCTTGTCACAGGCGGTAGCCGCGACACATCCGGAACCGCGAACGTTCAATATCGAAGCGCAGGATCTGGGCAGCGCGCTCAAAGCGTTCGCATTCCAGAGCAATCGTGAGATTTTCTTTGCGCCCGAGCTCACACAGGGCAAACAGACTCATGGCGTCATCGGTCGTTATGACGATCTGGACGCGCTCAAACGCATCCTGGCCGACACCGGCCTGACTTACTCGGTCACCGATTCCAATGCGATTCTGGTGCGCGATTCTTCCAATGTGACTTCGCGGCCGGCGGCTCATGTGCGAAACGCAGCGGCCGTGCATCTGGCTCGCGCCGAGATGAACACTCAGGCTGAACCGCAAGCGGCGACGCCAACTCGCAATGCTACGGCAGCGTCGGGCTCGACCGCTGCGTCAGAAGACAACGATTCGATTTATGAGGTCATCGTCACCGCCACCAAGCGTCCTGAGCGTGCGCGAGATATCGCCGGCTCGGTGTCTGCCATGTCGGGTGCGCAGCTCGAAGCCATCGGTGCGCAGAGCTTCCAGGATTACCTGTCGCGCACACCTGGCGTCGTGTTCAATGCCGGTCCGTTGGGTGATTCCACTGCCATCATTCGTGGTGTCGGCACTTCGGTGGGCAAGGATCAGGGCCAGGGCCCGACCGGCTATTACATCAATGAAATTCCGCTGACCGAACCCGGCTACGCCATCGCCATTCCCGACGTCGATACTTTCGACGTGGAGCGAGTGGAAGTGTTGCGCGGTCCGCAAGGGACATTGTTCGGCTCTTCCGCGCTCGGTGGTGCCATCAACTTCGTTGCACATCAAGCGAGCACCGAAGGTTTCGACGCGGCCATTCAAACGTCGGCCAGCAGCACTCATCACAGCGATGGCAACACCAACTACTCCGGCAAGGGCATGATCAACATTCCCTTGGGAGATACGTTTGCGATTCGCGGCGTTGCTTACTATCGAACCGAAGCGGGTTATCTGGACAACCGCGGCACCGGTCGCAAGGCGAGCAACGAGCAGACCGACAAGGGCGGTCGTTTCTCCGCAGTGTGGACTCCGAGCGAAAGCACCAAGCTCGCGCTGTTCAATCTTTACGACAAGAACAATACGCCGGACTTCGGCTATCGCTATCCGGAGCTCGGCGAGTTCGCCCGTAACACCGTCGTGCCCGAGCCGGTGGGTTACGAGTTGCAGCTGCATAGCTTGCGACTCGATCAGGATCTCGGCTTCGCCACGTTGACCGCGCTCGGCGGCTACAGTGAAAAGAAGCGCAGCCTGACCAACGACTACACCGAGTTCTATGGTGCCGGCCTGCCGAATCCCACGCCTTACTTCGACAAAGGTAAGAGCGACAGTCGCAGCTTCGAGTTGCGCCTGGCGTCGCCCAAGGGCGAGCGCTTCGACTACATCGTCGGTGTGATGGGTTCGTCGACCGACAAGACCTTCAACGACTCCATCGTCTCGGAAGGTTCGTACGCCATCTTGGCGCCGATCAGCAATCCGGCCGACCTGCGCGGCGACATGTTCTATTGGGGCGTGGGCAAGATCGACGGCGAAGAAAAGGCCGTGTTCGGTGAAGCCAACTATCGGTTCGCCGACCAGTGGACCTTGACGTTCGGCGGCCGCTACTTCGATACCGAAGTGAACAGTCGTTCGGTCTACTACGGCATCTTCTATCCCGGCTCGTTGGCGCTGCCGCCCGGTCATCAGACCGAAGATGGCTTTGCGCCCAAAGTCTCGATTGCCTGGCGTCGCGATGACGATCTGATGCTGTACGCGTTGGCGTCCAAGGGCTATCGCTTCGGCAACCCCAACACCATCTTCCCGCTGGCCAATTTCGATACGCCGAGCGGTTGGGAAACCGACTCGTTGTGGAACTACGAAGTCGGCGTCCGCAGCACCTTCCTGGATCGTCGGCTGCAGGTCGATCTCACGGTGTTCCTGATCGACTGGAGCGATCTGCAAGTGCGCTTGTATCGTCCCGACGATGTGACTTACGGCACCAACGCCGGTGAGGCACGCAACGTCGGTCAGGAGTTCAGCGGCCTGTGGCGCGTCTCGGATGCGTTCGATCTGACGCTCAACGTCACCCATCTGGATGCGAAGCTCAGCGAGACGGTGGTCAGCAATGCCAACGTGATCTTGCGCGACGGTCAGCAGTTGCCGGGCGCGTCGGAATGGCAGGTGTCGGCGATGGCGACGGCGCGCTTGCCGTTGGCGGCTGAGCCGACCATCACGCTGGCGCATCGTTATCTGTCGGATTCGCCGCAGTCGTTGCAAACGCCGAACCTGCGCATCAACGGGTTCGGTCAAACCGATCTGCGCATCGGTGCCACGTTCAATCAGGTGGGCATCACCGCCTTCGTGAACAACCTGACTGACAAGCGCGGTGTAACGTTCGGCTATGGCGACTTCGGCCTGGGTCTGCAGGACTTCATCATTCGCCCGCGCACCATCGGCGTGTCGCTCGATTGGAAGATGCGCTGAGCATCCCGGGCGAGCACGCGTTCCCCGCGTGTGCTCGCCCGGTTCGACCAACATAAGTCAGCCATTGCGGTCTTTCCCAGATCGCTTGCCGATTATTACCCGTGATAATTTCCAAGCGCGGGGATCCTAAGACCCACTGCTCGCGTTAACAGCCTGGGGCTTCATACCCACTAGCGAGGACGGGCTCGATTGAGCGACGTGCATCCACCGATGTGGCAACGTCTGGCGTGGTACGCCTGCGGCGCGCTGGTGTTGTCGTTGTTACCCGTGCTCAAGTACAGCGAGCTGTGGAGTTCGTTGGCTCGGCCGCAGAAGCTTTCGTTGTTGTTAGTCGTGGCAGCGTTTGGCGCGGCCTGCCTGCTGTCGTTGCTGGTGGATCGTGTGGCCAGTTGGCGCAGCGCCGGGCTGACCTTGATTCGCTCGTTCGCGGTGTTGAGTCTGTTTCTGATCGCGGCGGCAGCGCTGTCGATTTCCTTGCCACGGTATTTGCTGATTCCTTTGGTGATGGCGATTGCGGTCGTGGTGCCGCTGGCGGTCAGCCCTATCGGTTTGCAGCGGTTGCCAGTAGTCGCGGGCGCGGTGGTTGCGATTGGCTTGGCGGCGTACTCGCTGAATCATGTGCATGCCTCGGCCGGCGCCGAGCAAGTGACGCGCGACGCTTACTTCACTACCGCCTTCTATCCCCTGAAGGCCACCATTAGAGAAGGTTGGATTCCCGAGCCGGCCACCCGCGGCGGTGGCATGAGTTTGCTCGGCGATCGGGTGTTGCTCGCTACCGGCGACGGACATTTATATGTGATCGATGCGCCGGCCGAGCGCGGCGGCTTCAAAGTCACGGAGCTGCCCACGCTGGTGCCGTTGAATCGCGAAGAGTTCGCCAAAGCGTTCGGCGGCTCGGCTCGACAACCCAAGCGCTCGCGAGATTGGCACGAAGAAGGCGCACCTAAAGTACAAACATGGCGCTTCCGTGTTGCCGACGTAGTAACAGCCGTCGACGGCGACAACGTCCGCATCTTCGCCTCGCATCACTATTGGAACGCGCAAAACGAATGTGTGGCGGTGAGAGTGTCCGAACTCACCGTACCGTTGCGCAATCTGGAGCAGAGCATTTCATCAGGTCAGTGGTCGACGTTGTATGAGACCACGCCGTGTGTGCCTCTCAAAGGTCCCAACCGTAAGCGCGGCAAGAATCCCTTCAAAGGTGAGGAAGTCGGCGGCGAGATGCTGCTGCTGGAAGCCAACAAGCTGCTGCTGACCTTGGGCGATCAAGGATTCTCCGGCATCGAGTCCAGCCAGGCGTTCTCGCAGGACACCGCCACCGACTATGGCAAGACCCTGCTCATTGATCTGGTCACTCACGAGCGAACCATTTTCACGCTGGGCCATCGCAATCCGCAGGGTATTGCTCAGGGCCGCGACGGCAAACTGTGGTTGACCGAGCATGGGCCGCAAGGCGGCGATGAGCTCAACTTGTTACAAGAGCACGCCAACTTCGGTTGGCCCAATGTGACTTACGGTACTGAGTACGGCGCCACGGCGTGGCCGCTCAGTGCGGCTCAGAACAGTCATGCCGACTATCGCCAACCGACCACGGCCTGGGTGCCGAGCATCGGTGCCTCCGATCTCGCGGTGTTGGGCGACAAGATGTTTCCAATCTGGGCCGGCAATCTATTGGTAGGTTCGTTGTCGTCGCGTTCGTTGTATCGCTTGGCGGTCGCTGAAGATCGCGTCGTGGTGCAGGAGCCGATCGCACTCAATAAACGTGTGCGTGAGATTTTGCAGCTGACCGACGGTCGCTTATTGATTTGGAGCGACGACGCCGCACTCACCACGCTCGAGCCCTCGGCCGGCCAAGATGGCGCCACCTTGTTTGCAACCCAATGCCTGGGTTGTCACGCCGTGGTGGATGGTCAGTCGCATCGGATCGGTCCGGACTTGCTGGGCGTCGTCGGACGGCGCATCGGCCAGGTGCAAGGCTTCGATGAATACTCGCCGGCCATGCGGGCGCAGTCAGGCGCATGGGACGCCGCCAAGCTCGACAAGTTCCTGCAACAGCCGCAAGCCGGCGTGCCGGGCACATCCATGGCTTTCCCGGGCATCGCCGACGCCGAGCACCGCCAGGCCATCATCCAGTATCTGCGCAACCCGCCGGACGCCGAGCAGCGCGACCACTGAGCCGTTATCTAGCATCCCCAAGGTTGCCCCGGCTCGGGGCAGACTTTAAGCTGGCCCGAGCCGGTTCCGAACCCATCTTTCATAACGCGAGCCATCTTGCTGTACCGTCTTTCCTGCGCAGTCGTGCTGTGCCTGTGGTCCGCGCTAGCGTTGTCGGACTATGCCGCCGCTCCCAAGCGGCCCATCGACATCACCGGCTTTTGGGTATTGAACGCCGTTGTCAGCGACGATCCCGAAGCCATGCTGGCCAAGCGGCAGGGCGAGGAGCGGGAGCGTTTCGACAAAATGCGCCGGCGCGAAGAAGACTCCCGGCCGCGGAACATGCCGCCGCCCATCGATGCCGATGCGCCGCCGCCGGACGCACCGGGCAATCGTTCGCGGGGCCCCCGGCCGTGGCAAAAACAACAGCAGGAGAATTTGCTCCGCATGCTTGGCGTGAGCCAGACGCTGGAGATCAAGCAACTGGAGCCGAGGCGATTTGAATTTCTGTCCGCAGTCGACGCGCGGCGCGTGGAGGCGGGCAGCCATACCCAGGTCTCGATGCCCGAAGGTCAGCTCGCCGATTCCTGGGTGGGCTGGGAGGGCGAATGGTTCGTCATGGAGCGCAAGGTGCGCAGCGGACCGCGGGCCTTGGAAAGATTCCGGCTCAGCAAGACCGGCCAGCTCGAGTATGAAATGAAATGGAGCGGCGATAGTGAACTGGCGGGCATGAAAATACGCCGCTTGTACGATCGCCGCACCGGGCCCGCGCCGGCACCGAATCCGGATCGCGGGCCGTTGCGATAGGCGCGGCGCTTAGCTGGCGGAATATCCCATCAGCGCTTTGGTCTCCAGGAATTCCTTGAGACCTTCCTTGCCCCACTCGCGGCCGTTACCGGATTGTTTGTAACCGCCGAACGGCGCGTTGATGTCGGTGGAGGCGCCATTCAGATGCACCATGCCGGTCCGCAGTCTGCGGCCCACCTTGCGCGCATGCTCGATGTCACCCGAGTACACGTAACCGGACAGGCCATACACCGTGTCATTGGCGATGCGCACCGCTTCGTCTTCGGTCTCGTAAGGAATCATCACCAGCACCGGCCCGAAGATTTCTTCGCGCGCAATGGTCATGGTGTTGTTCACGTTGGCGAATACCGTGGGCTTGATGAAGTAGCCCTTGTCGATGCCGTCCGGCCGGCCCGGGCCGCCGATCACCGCGGTGGCACCCTCGTCGATGCCGGTTTGTAACAAGCGTTGAATCTTGTCGAATTGAGTTTTGTTGGCCACCGGGCCCATGGTGACGCCGTCTTTTTTCGGATCGCCGACCACCGGTTTCGCGGCCACGCTCTTGGCGATAGCCACCGCTTCTTCATACAGCTTCTTCGGCACCAGCATGCGCGAAGGTGCGTTACAGGACTGACCGGTGTTGGACATCATCGACAACACGCCGCTCTTCACTGCGGCATTCAGATCGGCGTCGTCCAGAATGATGTTTGCAGATTTGCCGCCGAGTTCTTGCGACACACGCTTCACCGTGTCTGCTGCTGCCTTCGCGACTTGCACGCCCGCACGCGTCGAGCCGGTGAACGACATCATGTCGATGTCCGGATGACGTGACAGCGCCTCGCCGACGGTCGGGCCATCGCCATCGACCATGTTGAACACGCCTTTGGGCACGCCGGCCTCGTGCATGATCTCAGCGAAAATGTGCGCGCTCAGCGGTGCAACTTCACTGGGCTTGAGCACCATCGTGCAACCCGCTGCCAGCGCCGGCCCGACTTTGCAGCCGATTTGATTCAACGGCCAATTCCACGGCGTGATCAAACCGCAAACACCCACCGGTTCGCGACGAACCAAGGTGGTGCCGAGCGCTTCTTCGAACTCGAATTCTTTGAGCGCTGCCAGCGTCGCGATGAAATGACCCAGGCCGCTGCCGGCCTGCGCATTCAGCGCGAATTTGGCCGGCGCACCCATTTCATCGGAAATGGCCGCGGCCACGTCTTTGATGCGGGCCTGGTAAACCTTGATGATTCGTTCGAGCAACGCGACGCGCTCTTCGCGCGACGTTTGTGAAAACGTTTCGAACGCGGTGCGTGCCGCCTTGACGGCCAGATCTACATCCTCGGCGGTACCGAGCATGATCTTGCCGATCTGTTGTTCGGTAGCCGGATTGATGACCGCCAACTCACGACGGCCCGGCGGGGTGACCCAGGCGCCATCGATATAAAACCGCTTGAACTCGTACATGTCGTCCTCCGCCAATGGACCTGCGATCCGCACACCAGAACGGGTACGGCGCAAAAGGGGAGGGCAATGATACTGCAGCGGCGCCGCTAACGGCGCACGTCGCCGCCTTTCTCCGATAACAGCAATTCCACGTCCGCCACGCCCAACAGATTGAAATCCCCGGGAATGGAATGCTTCAGGCAGCCGGCCGCCGCACCGAAATCAATGGCTGCCTGGGGCGTCATTCCGGTCAGCAGACCATGCAGCACGCCGGCCGCGAACGCGTCGCCGCCGCCGATGCGGTCGACGATACTGTGCAAAGGATACGAACGGCTGGTGTAGGTGCTGTTCGAATCGAACAACAAGCCAGTGAGTTGCTGAACGTCGACGCTGTGTCGCGCTCGCTCGGTGCAAACCAAGTAACGCAGTTGCTTGAATGTTTTGAATGCCACATCCGCCGCTTCACGCCGTGCATCCGCGGCGGTGGCTTTGAAACCGAGCATGAACGCGATGTCGCGGTCGTCGCCGAAAATCACATCGGCCTGTTCGCATAGACGAGTCAACAACTGCGGCGCTTCGGGCGAACGCTCGCCCCACAGTCGCGCGCGGAAATTGCAGTCGAAAGAAATCTGCACGCCAGCTTTGCGAGCCGCTTGCATCGCTTGCGCAGCCGCTTCTGCTGTGGCGCTGCTGACTGCCGGCGTAATGCCTGAAACATGCAGCCAACGCGCGTTGGTGAGCAACGACGCCCAATCGTAGGAACTGGCCGGAGCCGCAGAAAAAGCAGAGTTCGCGCGGTCATATAGAACTTCCGCTGGCCGATGCCCCGCACCGTGCGTGAGGAAATACATTCCCATTCGACCGTCGCGAAAATTAATCGTGTCGGTCTCTACGCCATGCCGGCGCAATTCATCGGCGCAAACCCGGCCCAGCGTTGAATCCGGCAACGTGCTGACCACGCGCGTGCGGTGACCGAACTTATGCAAAGAGACGGCAACGTTGGCTTCAGCGCCACCGATGTGAGCATCGAAACGGGGCGATTGCAGCAGCAACTCCTTACCGGGAGCAGACAAGCGCAACAGCACCTCACCGAAGCAAAGGATGGCCTGTTTCATGCGGTTTGATGGGTTCCGTGGGCTGGAGAGTGAGGCGTCAACGGCGCCGATTGTAGGGCGGATCGCGCCAGATTGGGGCGCGGCCAAGGTCGAACCAGGCTCGAAAAGGGGTGTCTTGCCGGCCGCCAGGGTGCTCTGTTAGCCTCTCATTGTCACCGGTGTCATTGCTATGACAGCAACATGCTACCGGTGTCAGAAATCGGGATGGCCAATCGCAAGGGTTGGCACGTCGGCCATACCCGGGCAGCGCAGAGCCCATGGCCGAGATCAGCGGTAGTTAAGGGCGATATGGAATGGGGGTAACGCTCATGTCGAAGCTAGTTCGCCACAGTGCGCTCCGCTTTGCGGTTCGAGCTGTGTTAGGGATGGCGGCACTGTCTGCTGGTGCAACCGCGCTTGCGCAGGAATCATCGGGGCTGACGGCTGCTCAACAGCAGGCTCAGGTGGAAGAGATCGTAGTCACGGGCTATCGCCAGAGCTTGAGCCTGGCACTGGATCAGAAGCGCGAGGCGGTGGGTGCCGTCGACGCCATCGTCGCCGAGGACATCGCCGACTTTCCCGATCTGAATCTGGCTGAATCCATTCAGCGTGTGCCAGGCGTCTCCATCGCACGCGATGCTGGCGAAGGCCGGCAAATCAGCGTCCGCGGCCTGGGGCCGCAGTTCACGCGAGTGCGCATCAACGGCATGGAAGCGATGAGCGCCAACGGCGGCACCGACGCGGCCGGCGGCACCAATCGCGATCGTTCGTTCGACTTCAACACTTTCGCATCCGAGCTGTTCAACAGCATCACGATTCGTAAGACCTCTTCCGCCGAGACGGAAGAAGGTTCGTTGGGTGCGACCGTGGATTTGCGCTCGGCGCGGCCCTTCGATTACGAAGGCTTCACTGTCGTGACCGGCGCGCAAGCCAGTTACAACGACATCAGCGAAGACATTGATCCCCGCGGCGCTTTCCTGATCAGCAACACCTTCGGCGACGGCCGCTTCGGCGCGTTGCTGTCGCTGGCCTATACCGAACGCAAGTTGCTCGATGAAGGCGCGAGCACGGTGCGCTGGCAGAACGCGTTGACTGCCGCCGGCACGGTCGAGCCGCTCGCGGCATTTTCGCCGCTCTCCGACGCGCCTGGCGTAACGGTTGACCAGCTCAACCGGGCATTCCGACCGCGTATTCCTCGCTATGACATTTACGAGCACGACCAGGAACGCCTCGGCGTCACCGGTTCGTTGCAATGGCAAGTGACCGACAGAACCTTGCTCAGCCTGGATGGCATGTTCGCCAAGTTCGACGCCGAACGTCGCGAGATTTTCCTCGAGGCACCGGTGTTCAGTGCCAACGGCGCGGCGGCCATCAACAACGTCAAGGTGCGTCAGGCGCAGATCGATTCGAGCGGCTCGCTGGTGTACGGCGTGTTCGACGATGTCGACATCCGTTCCGAAGCGCGCTTCGACAAGCTGAAGACCGATTTCACGCATCTGACGTTGGAAGGTACGCACAGCTTCAGCGACACACTACGGGTGCGCGGCCTCGTCGGCTATTCCGAGGCCGAGCATGACAATCCGGTGCAAACCACGTTGCTGTTCGATCGCGCCGATGTCGACGGCTACACCTATGACTTCCGCGGTAACAGCCGGTTACCGTTGATCAGCTACGGCAATGCGCCGGTGGACAGCGCATCGGCCTGGACGCTGTCGCAGATTCGTCTGCGTCCGCAAAGTTCATCCAATACTTTCAAGACGACCTCCTTCGACGTGGCTTGGGACGTCAACGATGCAGTCACTGTGAAAGCCGGGCCGCAATACAAGAAGTTCGAGTTCGACACCACCTCGAAGGTACGCTCCAACGGCAGCACCACCGCCCAAGAAAGCGTGATTTCGACAGCGGTGCGCGCCATCTCCATCGCCGATTACAGCCAGTTGACCGGCATCAGCAACAATCTGAGCGTGCCCAACGGCACTGCCACCCGCTGGATCATTCCGAACATCGAGGCCGCCACGCGACTGTTCGGGTTGAACGATCGCAGCTTGTTCCCGCTCGGCATCGAGCCGGCGCTGGGCAACAACTACAGCATCGAAGAGGAAGATCTCGGCGGCTATGTGCAGGCCGACTACAAGACCGAAGTGTGGGGCCGGCCGTTGCGCGCCAACCTGGGCGTGCGCTACGTCGAGACCAAACAAACGTCGTCAGGTTACACGTTCACTTCAGGCTCGCCGCTACTGACCACGGTGGAGCGAACCTACGACGACACGTTGCCGTCGTTGAACGTGGCGATCGACGTGACCGACAACTTTGTGATCCGCGCGGCGGCGGCCAAAGTGATGGTCCGTCCGAACGGCGGCGGTCAAGGCACGGGCTTAGGCATTCTCGCGCCCGGTGCTTCGACCCAGATCAGCGGTGCGAACAAGACGGTGACCGCCGGCAATCCGCTGCTCGATCCGTACCGAGCCAAAGCCTACGACTTGTCGTTCGAATGGTATTTCGCCAAGGACTCGTTGCTGTCGCTCGCCTTGTTCAAGAAGGACATCCAAAGCTTCGTGCAGATCGTGCGCGCCACCGACAGCTTCTCCAACAATCCGCTCGGCTTGCCCGATAGCGTGGCGCTGGCGGCTTGCGGTGCTGCCATTCCGGATCCGGCCACCTGTTTGTCGGGCTGGCAATTCGCGCTGCCGACCAACACCGACGGCGGCGATTTGACCGGCTTCGAAATCAGCTATCAACAGCCGTTCTCGTTCCTGCCAGGCTTCTGGAAAAACTTTGGCTTGATCCTGAATTACACCGGCGTGGAATCGGAGATCGAGTACTTGTCCCAGACCGGCGCAGTGGTCGCTAGAACCGATCTCACTGGTCTGTCGAAGTCGGCTTACAACGCTACCTTGTATTGGGAAAACGAAGCGTTCAGCGCGCGCGTCTCGGCCGCTTATCGCGACGACTTCCTGACGCTGGTGCCGGGCCGCAACCTCAACGATGTCGAAGGCACGATAGAAACATTGAGCATCGACGCCTCCTCGACCTGGTCGGTGACCCCGAATCTGGATCTGACTCTGGAAGCCCTCAACCTGACGGATGAGTTCCAGGATCAGTACTTGGATTCCTCGGGTAATCGCCTGTCCTACTACCACCACCAGGGACGTCAGTACCTGCTGGGTGCGCGCTACAAGTTCTAATAAAAACATCGATGACGACTAGTCCGGCGGCGTCAGCCGCCGGACTCAGTGACGACCGGCAAACGCTCGGACGCGAGTGTCGGTTCGTCGCGGAATGTTAACGATATCATCTGGTCAGGGGGCCTCATGTCGAAGTCAATGCAGCAGTCGCTCAAGCTTCGCGGCGCCGTGCATATTCTGTTAGTAGGTGCAGCGACCGTCGGTAGTGCGAGCGCGCAGGAAGTTGGTCAGAGCGCCAGTTCGACAGCCGCTGTCGAAGAAGTGATCGTCACTGGATATCGCGAGAGTTTGGAACAATCGCTGGATATGAAGCGCGCCACTGCGGGTGCTGTCGACGCGATCTTCGCCGAAGACATCGCCGACTTTCCCGACACCAACCTGGCCGAGTCGGTGCAACGCGTGCCCGGCGTCGCCATCGATCGGGTCGGCGGCGAAGGCCGGCAGATCAGCATTCGCGGCTTGAGCCCTGAATTCTCGCGGGTGCGGATCAACGGCATGGAAGCGCTGACCACGACCAGCGCCACCGATGCGGTCGGTACCAATCGCACCCGTGCGTTCGACTTCAACGTATTCGCGTCCGAGCTGTTCAATCAGATTGCTGTGCGTAAGACGTCCAGCGCAGAGATCGACGAAGGCTCGCTCGGTGCGACTATCGATCTGTTCACCGCACGGCCGCTGGACTTTCAAGGCTTCAAGTTCGTGAGCTCGTATCAACAAGGCTATAACGAGCTATCGGACAAGGCGGATCCTCGCGCGGTCGCGTTGGTCAGCATGAGCAACGACAGCCAGACGTTCGGTGCGTTGTTCTCGGTCGCCTACTCGCGCCGCCAAACTCGCGAAGAGGGAACGCAATCCGGTGGCTGGGAACGCAACACCAACACTGCCACCGATCGTTGGAATAGCGTGCCTGCTGGCGTCAGTGCCGCCGAAGCTACGCGTATCAACAACGCCGTGCACGCGCGCTTTCCTCGCTATGTGAACTTCGAGCACGACCAGGATCGCCTCGGTCTCACCGGTTCTTTGCAATGGAAGCCCGGCGACCACACCACGCTGAGTTTCGATGTGTTGCATTCGAAGCTGGATGCGGAACGTACCGAGCCATTCCTGGAAGCCATCTCGTTCGCGCGTGGCAACGCTACGGGCCGCCGCCAGACCGATGTGCTTGCCTATGAGATCGATGCCAACGGCACCATGACTTACGGCGTGTTCGACAATGTCGACGTGCGCTCGGAGAACCGCCTCGATGAGTGGAACACCGAGTTCAACCAATATTCGTTGTCACTCGACCACGCGTTCTCCGATCGATTCAAGATCAATGCCTTGGTCGGCACGTCCAAGTCGGAGCTGGAGGTGGAGCGCGCCACCACCATCATTCTGGAAAACTTCGAC
>NZ_JAEUPY010000393.1 GCF_016790065.1 Steroidobacter sp. | reverse complement strand
GAATTCGACAGCAGTCTGTTCGAGAGCCTCGAGCTGATGGTCTACGGCGGCTCGCCGATCTCCGAGCGATTGAACGAACGAGCGCGGCAGTCCCTGCCGAGGACACGCCTTGTTCAAGGCTTCGGCCAGACTGAGACCAATGCCTGCGGGACGATCCTCCATGAAGCCGCGCGCAATGCGATGCCTAATCCTGAGGATCGTTTGCGGACCGCCGGCCGTGCCGCGTACGGAGTTCAGCTTGCCATTCTCGACGAACAAGGCAATGAGCTGCCGCCCCGAGAGATCGGTGAGATCTGCATCAAGAGCCAGTGCGCCATGCTCGGATATTGGAACAAGCCCGCGGAGACCTCCGCGGCGCTGGCGGGCGGCTGGGTACATACCGGCGATGCCGGCTATCTGGACTAGCAAGGATTTCTATACGTCTGCGACCGTTTGAAATAAATGATCATTTAAGGCGGCGAGAACGTGTACTCGGCGGAAGTGGAGCGCGCCATTGCCTTCCACGCTTCGGTTTCGCAGGTCGCTGTCATTGGCGTGCCAGATGAGCGTTGGGGCGAGCGGGTGCATGCCGTTATCGTACTAAAGCAGGGTGAGACCATCTCGCTGACTGACTTGCAGGCTCACTGCAAACAGCACATTGCCGGTTACAAGATTCCGCGCACCATGGAGCTGCGCGACTCGGCGTTGTCTCTATCCAGTGTCGGGAAGGTGCTGAAGCGCGAGCTTCGGACGCCGCATTGGCAGGGCAAGACTCGCAGCGTGAATTGACGCAGCAAGTAACAGTCATGTCATCGACGCTGCTGCAATCTCACGATCGAGTCGCCGGACTGGTGCAGACACTGCGTGTGCCACTGGTTGTCGCGCCGATGTTTCTTGTCTCCAGTCCGAGGCTTGTCGCTGCTGCGTGCCGAGCGGGCGCCATCGGCTCGATGCCGACCCTTAATGCGCGGACGCCGGAGCAGCTGGACGACTGGCTTGCTCAGGTTCGCAGCGAGCTATCGCTACCGAGCGGGTCGCCGTGGCCTGTTGCTCCCTATGCGCTGAATGTACTCATGCATCAAAGCAACGTGCGCTTGCCTCACGATCTCGAGGCGATTCGTAAGCATCAACCGCCCATCGTAATCGCCAGCGTCGGTCGACCCGATGCGGTCATTGACATCGTGCACGCATACGGCGGCTTGGTGTTTTCCGATGTTGGCTCGCTGAAGCATGCGAAGCGTGCAACGGACGCCGGCGTCGATGGTTTGGTGCTGCTGTGTGCGGGAGCGGGTGGACAGACAGGACGCCTGAATCCGTTTGCATTCCTGGAAGCAACGCGGCGCTTCTTCGATGGCCTGGTCGCGATCGCCGGCGGCATTAGCCACGGTCGCCATCTGGCTGCGCTGAAGACAATGGGCGCAGATTTGGGTTACAGCGGCACCAGTTTCATAGCGACGCCAGAGAGTTTTGCATCCGAGGACTATAAGAAAGTGATCCTCGGCTCGGGTATCGATGATGTCTGGGATACGGATGCCATCAGCGGAATCCCGGCCAACGTCTTGCGAGCGACGCTAACCACGCTCGGCCTCGATCCCGAGACGCGATGGGTCCGCGCCACGAAGGGTGATTACGACTGGTCAAGCATCCGGTGGCGTCCCGATTTGTATTCCGCTGGCCACGGTGTCGGCGACGTGCGCGCGGAGGAATCCTGCGCCGCCATCATCGAGCGCTTCTCAGAACAGTACAGAGCATCACGTCTCACGGGGAACACATGAATCGTCGATTCCTGATCAAGCTTTTCTCGTTGCTAGTCGCGCACGCGGTGGGAGCATCTATCGCATTTGCGGACGCCAACGTCGATTGGCAGACCCAGTCGATGAAATCCAAAGACGGGACACGTATCGTTTATCACGTGTCCGGCAAGGGCACGCCGTTGCTGATCCTGCATGGTGGCTGGTCCAGTGCGGAAGCCTACAAGCCTTTGGGCAAGTTGCTGTCGAGTGACTATCAGGTCGTGCTGGTCGACCGACGGAACTACGGTGTCAGCGAA
>NZ_JAEUPY010000381.1 GCF_016790065.1 Steroidobacter sp. | reverse complement strand
CTCGCTGACCAGTCTGGGGTTGTTTCATGTGCTCGGCCGGGAGCTGGAACGGCACCAGCTCGAACAGCTCAATACCAAGTTCGGCGCGGCCGAGATTCTGATTTTTCGGTCGCGTAACACCGCCAATTGGCAACGCGTCCGACAGACCTTCGATGCCTGGTCCATGCCGACCCAGACGACTCGGTTTTGGGTGTCGAGCAGCGACCCGCAGTTTACTTATGGCGAAACGTCGCAAATTGAACCACCGGCACGTCGTGGCGCGCACCGGCTGTCCATCGACGGTCGCGAGTCACGCTGGTTGGTACGAAGTGTGCCGATCCCGGCCAATGGCTCGCGAGCGGCCGTGCAACTGATGGTCGGGGTCGATACTACGTCGGTGGCGAGCACCCAGAAGGCCATTGCGGTGGCGTTGGTGGTGCTGTCACTGGTTGGAGTGACCATGGTGACCATCCTGGGCTATGTCATTGCTGCGTTCGGTTTGAACCCGTTGCGCAGACTGTCGCGCGAGGCACGCGCCATCGGTCCAAAAAATCTGGGCCAACGTCTCAGTGTGTCGCAGCTACCCGCTGAAGTTGCCGATGTCGCCAGTGGTATCAATACAGCGCTCGATCGACTCGAGTCTTCCTGGCAGCAATTGGAAGTGTTCAATGCCGAAGTGGCACACGAGCTGCGGACGCCGTTGACCAACCTGATCGGTCAGACGCAGGTAGCGCTGCGTCGTGAGCGCTCGGCACCGCATCTCGAAGAAGTACTGCATTCGAATCTGGAGGAGCTCGAACGGCTGCGCACTGTCGTCAACGACATGCTGTTCCTGGCTCGTGCCGATCAGGGCGAGCGCGCCACGAATCTGCTCGCTACGTCGATTGCCGAGGAGATCCGCAAGACCGTCGAGTTTCTCGACTACCTGCGCGAAGAGTCGGGGGTTCGTATTGTCATTGAAGGAGATGCGCATGCTCAGGTGGATGTCGCGCTGTTTCGGCGTGCCGTCATCAACCTGCTGCACAATGCGATTCAGCATTCCGAACGCAACTCGGACATTCGAGTGCGCATCGATATCCTGGACCGGCAGGTCAGTATCGCGGTCGAGAATCATGGGCCAGAGATCGCCGAGTATCATCTGCCCAGGCTGTTCGATCGGTTCTATCGAGTCGGGTCGGCGGGACTGGGCTTGGGGTTGTCGATCGTGAAAGCGATTGCGCTGATGCATCGGGGTCGCGTCTTCGCCCGCTGCGAGAACGGCAACACGATCGTCGGATTCAGCGTGGCTGCGATGTAAGCAGCGCGGGCTGTCTGAAGAATGTCGCTGCAGTGACATTCATGTCATGGACGATTCCTCTGGGTCGGCGCGGGCTACGCTACTCGCGTGATACTCGCCAGATGAGTCGACCTACCGATGAGATCGCCTTTTATGAATTCCGCCGGCGCCCGGAACCTGGTCGGCGTCTTGCTGAGCCTGCTACTCGCTGCGTGCTCAAAACCTGCCAGCGATCCCGCTGCGGGCGCGGCTGCTAAGCGCGACGATCAAACGTCGCAGTCGCCGATCAAATTCCGCATGACCATCGATGACGGCGCCATGATTCCGCGCCTGGCTGAGTCGCTGGGATACTTGCGCGAGCAAGGCTTGGAGCTGGAAGAGATCGATATTCACGGGCTCACGCCCAATGACTTCGAGATGCAGCAGCCGTTGA
>NZ_JAEUPY010000350.1 GCF_016790065.1 Steroidobacter sp. | reverse complement strand
CCCGATTAGCGCTTCGGGGCTTAACAGTCTTTGGGGATTCATGATGTGTGCGGCCATCAAGGCCGGGGTAATCACGGCGAGCCAGCGGTTCACCAAGCATGGCTTGAAGCATCGAGGTGTAACCGATACTAAAGGATCCCGTCGGCGGAAGCAGAGGGCCAGCGGCCACCGGACCAAGCAGATGGTTGTGCTCTACGATCATGACGTACCCGTCGTTCAGCCCGCGATGCCACGCGACGAGGCGAATTTTCAGGAGAATTTTCAGGAAGCAGCGATTGCCGCGAGTGGCGAAGATCGTAACTCGGCGGATTCAAACGGGAAAAGTGGTGGGCCGTATAGGACTCGAACCTATAACCAACTGATTAAGAGTCAGAGTAAACGAGCAGGGAAATCGCGGGGTTGGGAGCAAGAATTTTATAGAAACAGGCTCAAAGAGCTTGGAAGCGGGCCGGGTTTGAGGATTTATTTTATAGAGGCCGCGGGGCGCGCTTGTCCAGGCCCAGTCCGGCAGTGAAGGCAGAGTTTCGCCGAGTTATCGGCGAAACCAGCTCGCCTCATCGGTAGCCGACTGAATTGTCAGGCACAACGCCGGCCTGGTTTCCCTCGTTCCAGGCCTTGCGCACGTCCAGCGCCGAAGACACTACCAGCCTCCCTGTGACGCTCGTCCTATTGATGCCGCTGACATCGTACAACGCTTCGAAGTTTGGCGCGTTACCCACCGACTTGGACAGCTCGCCCAAAGTCTTCGCATCCGACAGCACCTCGGCGGTGTGCATTACCGCTACGTCGCGTGTGCCCGCAACGATCAGGATCTGATTGCCGTTCGGTCCTTGAAGGAAGGAGACGAGGCCGTAGTCGTGATAGATGCTTGTCGAGCCGTTGGGTCCGGCCTGACTTACATATGTGCGCTTGCCACGCGTGTCGATCACCTCGTCGTACGACTGGCCGATCGAGAATCGCGACGGTGCGAGCGCGAAGTCCTGCAGCATGCCCATGCCGCTCAGAAAGCCGATATAGATAATGTGTGCGGATTTGATCATCTGCGCCGTCAAGTCTGATGTCAGCACCACTTCGATGTGCTTATTCTTCGGCGCGACAATGGGGATGAGCTTGCGTAGCGCGTAGGCGCTCGCGATCGGCAGGTAGGACAGATCCAGGTCGAGATAGCGGTCGCCCAGTTGCGGGGCTGCGTATAGTTTCTGTTGCAGATTCTCGGGCGAGTTGATATCGAACTCACGGATCAGCCGCTTGACCCCCATGGCACCATCCGACTCGCCGAAGATGTAGTAATCGCCGACGACGAAGTAGATCGGCAAATCGTCGTCGAGCAATTGCGACCAGATCGCATGATCGCGTATGCCCTCGAATTCGAGCGCTTGCTGCCGAGCGGTGGTGCCGGGCTGTACGAAGAGCACAACGTTCGCGAGCAGCGATACCAGCAGCATTGCCGCCAGCCAGCGTAGCGGCCTGGTGTTCTTGTCAGCACCAGCAGGAGAGGGGAGCGGCTCTCGATCCGGCGCCGGCGGTGGCGCAGTCCCCTCCAACACGAGCCGGTATTCCCCCTTGGGGATCGCGATGCGCGCGGGCGCGCACGCGCCAGCGGTCGTGTAGTGCTCTTCGAGTTTGCGCCGTAGCTTATGGATGTAGACCCGGATGGTCGCATCCTGCGAAACATCGAAGTTGATGCCCTTGCCGAACACCGAGACGGCGATCTCCAACTCCTTGGGGCGATGGCCGGCCAGCGACTGTTGCAGCAAGTAGTCAAACAGGCGCGAGAGCAGGCCGGAACGCCCGAGGACGTTGCTCGAGCGGATCGTGTCCGCCTGTGCCTGCATCTCGCGCGATTCGTCAGGCTGGAGATTCAGGAGATTCATAGGAGGCAACCGTTGTATCACATCGCCGGTTGCAGTCCCGAGGGTGAATCCGTTGCAGTTGCCGGGTACGGATACGTGCTCCCCGCCACGCTCATTAAGATTCGCCTCGTCCTCTTGGCGAGACATGAAAATGGCGATCGGTTTCGAAGGCCGCGTTGCGGTCGTCACGGGCTCAGGCTCTGGCTTGGGTCGCACTCACGCCTTGCTGCTGGCGAGACTCGGTGCCAAGGTCGTGGTCAACGACCCAGGCGCCAGCGTCCAGGGAACCGGAGACGATCGGTCCGTTGCCCAGCGCGTGGTCGATCAGATCCAAGCCAGTGGTGGCCAGGCGATGGCGAACCTGGATAGCGTGGTCGAGCCTGAAGGCGCCGCGCGGATCGTGCAGTCGGCGCTGGACACTTACGGCCGCCTCGACATCCTCGTCAACAACGCCGGCATCCTGCGCGACCGAACGCTCGCGAAGCTGGACCTGGCGGACTTCCGCGCGGTGATCGACGTGCACATGTACGGCACTGTGAACTGCACCAAGGCCGCTTGGGCGGTGATGAACGCACAGGAATACGGGCGGATCGTAGTCACGACGTCCCACTCGGGTATTGGCGGCTCATTCGGACAGAGCAACTACGGCACCGCCAAGATGGCCGTGCTGGGTTTGATGAATTGCCTGGCTCGCGAAGGCATCAGGAAGAATGTCCGCATCAATGCCATCGCGCCTTCCGCTGCCACGCGCATGACTGACGGGCTGGTAGCCTCCGTGCCGGACGAGTATCTGCGTGCGGACCTGGTCTCTCCCGCGGTGGCCTGGTTGTGCAGCGAGCAGTGCGAACACACCGGCTTGATCGTCTCCGCGGGTGGTGGCTATTTCTCCCGCTTTCAGATGATGGAGACGCCGGGCGTGCAGTTCGATCCTCGCGGCGAGGTCACGCCCGACAGTGTGGCGGAGGCGTTCGAGAAATTCGGGCGGCTTGACCATCCGGTTCCGGTGCACCCGCATCCGCTTGGCAACCTCGAGCACCGGCTGCGTGCGCTAGGGCTGCTCGGTGAGAGTAAACAATAAGATGAGTCTCAGAGACAGAGCCTGCATCGTCGGCGCGTTCGAGCACCCGACGCGAAAAGCCGATGACAAATCGGTCGCGTTGCTGCACGCGGAGGTGGCCAAGGGCGCGTTGGATGATGCGGGTCTGAGTCATCGCGACGTGGACGGTTATTTCTGCGCGGGCGATGCGCCGGGACTGGGACCGGCATCCATCATGGAGTACATGGGCTTGCATGCCCGCTATGTCGATTCTACGGATACCGGCGGCTCGGCGTACATTCTCGCGGTCGCGCATGCAGCTGCCGCTATAGCGGCGGGAAAGTGCACCGTGGCACTCATCACCTGTGCCGGCCGGCCGCGAGCTGCAAAGTTGCCGCCTGACGCAGAGTTGAAAATCTTGTTTGGCCCGACCGTGCCGGAGGTGCCGTTCGAGACGGCGTACCGGCACAGTTTCGCGAATACTTACGGCATGGTGGCGAGGCGTCACATGCATGAGTACGGCACGACCAGCGAGCAACTCGCGTGGGTCAAGGTCGCTGCGTCTCATCACGCTCAGCACAACCCGCATGCGATGTTGCGTGAGATCGTAACAGTCGAGGATGTCCTCAACTCACCGATGATCGCCGATCCGCTGCACAAGCTGGATTGCTGCGTCATCAGTGACGGCGGTGGCGCGCTGGTAGTGGCGCACCCTGACATAGCGCGCAGTCTCAAGCGTCCGCTCGTGAAAGTGCGCGGCACCGGCGAGGCGATCAAGCACATGGAAGGCGGCAGAGTCGACGTCACGTATTCGGCGGGCCGGATGAGCAGTACCGCCGCCTTCGCGGAAGCAGGCATCACGCCGCGCGATATCAAGTATGCGTCGCTGTACGACAGCTTCACCATCACGGTGATCGTGCAGCTCGAAGATCTCGGCTTCTGCGAGAAGGGCGCGGGCGGCCGCTTCGTTGCGGACGGCAAGCTGATCTCCGGTGTGGGCAGGTTGCCTGTGAATACCGATGGCGGTGGTCTGTGCAGCAGCCATCCTGCGAATCGCGGCGGAATATTGAAAGTGATCGAAGCGGTCAGGCAACTGCGCGGCGAAGCGAATCCGCGCGTGCAGGTTCCGGGCTGCGATCTGGCGCTCGCCCACGGCATTGGCGGATCGCTGGCGACACGGCATGGATCGGCGACGCTGATCCTGGAGAGGGAATGACCATGTCCGCCGAGCATCCGACCGGTCAACCGACCGCCGATCCGCACTGGCCGGAGCTGGAAACGTTTCGCCGCGCAGCGGAGCAGGGGCGGCTATTGTTGAAGCATTGTGTGGCTTGTGGCGAGACTCACTACTACCCGCGCTCGATCTGCCCGTACTGCTTCGGCGAAACGCAGTGGCAGGAGAGTCACGGTCTTGGCACGGTCTACACCTTCAGCATACAACGCCGTGTGCCCCAGCCTTTCGTGATTGCCTATGTCACGTTGGATGAAGGTCCCACGCTCATGACTCACATCATCGAGGCAGCGGCGCTGGAAGATGTGTACATTGGACAGCGCGTGCAGTTGGTATTCGGCTCCTTGGATGGGACAGCGAAAGTACCGATGTTCAAACCTGTTCCGTGACTGCCCGCAACGCTTGCCACATGCGGATAAATCGCGGCGCATGGGTGATCTATTGTCCAGCACCGACGTGGCGACACGTTGCATGCTGGAACCTCGCGCCCCATGCGTCGAACTATAAATTTCCTGATCCATGACTGGCTCGGCATAGAGTCCTTGTGTGCACGCCCCCGGTTCGTCGAGCACTCGCGCGAGACTTTCGACGCCGTGCTCGATACGTGCGAGCGGATCGCGGCGGAGGAGTTCGCGCCTTTCAATCGATTGGTTGATACGGAGGAGCCGCGGATCGAGGACGACATGGTAGTCCTGCCTCGCTGTGCCTACGATTCGACGCGCGCCTACGGCGAATCCGGCATGCTCGCAGCATCCCAGGACTACGACATCGGCGGCATGCAGCTGCCGTGTGTGGTGGAGATGGCAGCCAACGCTTTCTTCGCGAAGAGCGGCGCCGGGCTCGGCGGCGGCGGCATGCTGACGGTAGCAAATGCGAAACTGCTGATGACGCACGGCAACTATGCGCAGCGAGCGGTGTTTGCACGACAGGAGTTCGCGGGCCGCTGGTCGGGCACCATGTGCTTGTCGGAGCCGCAGGCGGGCTCCAGTCTCTCCGATATCGCGACGCGGGCAACACCCGATGGCGCGGATCATGGCGACGATCCGTTGGGGCCGCGCTATCGACTGTGCGGCAACAAGATGTGGATCAGCGGCGGCGATCATGAGCTTACCGAGAACATCGTGCATCTCGTGCTGGCGAAGATTCCGGGAGAGGACGGTGCGTTGATCCCCGGAACCCGTGGCATCTCGCTGTTCATCGTGCCGAAGCAGCTCGTTGACACGATTGGAAATCTGACCGGCGAACGCAACGATGTCGCGCTCGCGGGCCTGAATCACAAACTCGGCTGCCGCGGCCTGCCCAATACATTGCTCAACTTTGGCGAAGGACGCTTTCCGGTGCGTGGCGGCGCCGGCGCGATCGGCTATCTGGTCGGCCGTCCGGGTGAGGGCCTGCGCTGCATGTTCCATATGATGAATGAGGCTCGCATCGCCGTCGGTCTCGGCGCTGTTGCAATCGGCTACGCCGGCTACGAGGCCAGTCTCAACTACGCGCGCGATCGTCGTCAGGGGCGGCCGACAGGTCGCGCTGGCAAGAACTCGGTACTACCACCCGTGCGGATCATCGAGCATGCGGACGTGCGTCGCATGCTACTGGCGCAGAAGTCCTATGTGGAAGGTGGGCTGGCACTGGAGTTGTACTGCGCCCGGCTCGTCGACGAGCTCGGGAGCGGGTCCGCCGAGAACGCCCGCCAGGCGACCATGCTGCTCGAAGTGTTGACTCCCATTGCGAAGAGCTGGCCGAGCGAATGGTGCCTGGAGGCCAACAGCCTCGCGATCCAGGTGCACGGCGGCTACGGCTACACGCGCGATTTTCCGGTCGAGCAGTATTGGCGTGACAACCGGCTCAATATGATTCACGAGGGCACTCACGGAATCCAGGGCCTCGATCTACTGGGGCGCAAGGTCGTGATGGATGAGGGAGCCGCCTTCATGCTGCTCGGCCAGCGGATCGACGCTACTGTGAAACGGGCGGCGGCGCGTCCCGAACTCAGCAGCTTCGCTATAGCGCTCGGCGATGCGTTCGAGCGACTGCGCGAGGCCACGCGAACCGCATGGGCCAGCGAAAACCCGGATGAGGTGCTCGCGAATGCAACGCCCTATCTGCAGGCATTCGGTCATGTGGTGCTGGCCTGGATCTGGCTCGACGTGGGACTGGCGATCCAGCGCGACGCGATCAACGCGGCTGCGGACCATGCCGACTTCCTGCGTGGCAAAGAGCAGGCGATCCGCTACTTCTACGAGTACGAGTTACCGAAGATAGACGCGTGGCTCGCGGTGGTCGCCAGCCGCAATCCGACCTGTCGTGAAATGCAGGAGGCGTGGTTCTGAGCAGGAGCAACGGCATCTTGGCGACCTGGGGTCGACGTCACACCGTCCTTGCATTTTGTCTGGCCGGACTGGTGCTGGCGTACACCGATCGCGTGAACCTTGCGGTTGCTTCGGTAGCAATGGGCGAGCAGTTCGGCTGGAGCCAGACGGTCAAGGGATTCGTGCTGTCATCGTTCTTCGTCGGCTATCTCCTGTTCATGATCCCGAGCGGGGCGCTTGCCGCACGCTACGGTGGCAAGCGCGTGCTGGCAATGGCTGTTGTCTGGTGGTCAGCATTCACGTTGCTCACGCCGCTTGCAGCTTCGGTGTCGCTGACCACGCTCATCCTGGTGCGCATCGCTCTTGGACTGGGTGAAGCTGCGGTGCTGCCCGCAGCGTACGATCTATTCAGTCGCTGGGTGCCGGCGCAGGAGCGCGGTCGCGCCATGGCCTGGTTCCTGAGCGGCACACCGCTGGGACAGGTCATCGGTCTGGCGGGCAGCGGATGGTTGACCGCGCAGATGGGCTGGCCGTCGAGCTTTTATATGTTCGGAGCGCTCGGCTTCGTCTGGGTGGCATGCTGGCTGGCACGCGTTGCGAACGCGCCGGCGGACGATCGTGCCATGGCAATTCACGAACGCGAACTACTCGCTGCGGGCACCGCCGCTTCGCGGAGTGACGCGAGCCCGGCCACACCATGGCAGCGACTGCTCAGCCACCCGGCGTTGTGGGCCATCGTCGTCGCGATCTTCTGCGGCAATTGGGCGCTGTACATGCTCCTTGGCTGGTTACCGAGTTACTTTCGAGAAGTGCACGGCCTCGGTATTGCCGGATCGGGTCTGTACTCCGCGGCGCCGTGGGTCGCATCGTTTCTGGGGATGCAGGCCGCCGGGCTTGCCAGCGACGCTGCGATCTCACGCGGCGTCCGCACGATCGCGGTTCGCAAGTTCATGACAGCCACCAGCCTGCTGGGCACAGGCTCGTGTTTGCTGTTGTTACAGCAGACGAATTCCGCCAACGTCGCGCTGGCATTGATATGCATGGCGACGATGCTGGGTGGCGCGGGTGTGGCCGGCGCTTACGCGGGGCCGTTGGACATCGCGCCTCGACACGCCGGCGTGCTGATTGGATTCGTCAACACCATCGGCACACTGCCCGGCGTCGCCGGTATCACAATCACGGGTTGGCTCGTGGACCGGACG
This sequence comes from Steroidobacter sp., assembly GCF_016790065.1. Classification (GTDB taxonomy): domain Bacteria; phylum Pseudomonadota; class Gammaproteobacteria; order Steroidobacterales; family Steroidobacteraceae; genus Steroidobacter. Next base: position 4,548 of record NZ_JAEUPY010000350.1, on the reverse strand, counting down.
CATAGTTATGCGACAGCTTTTCTGGTCGCGGCGATTCTCGGTCTCTGCGGCACTGTTTATTACCTGCGCTACGCGAGCGCGGAGCCGCTCGAGCACTGACGATTGTTATTTGCTATTTCTGGCGCCTACTTGGCCGCCTGCATGAAGACGAAGACCGATACCGCTTTGATCTGTTCGGGCGGCAGCACGCCCTCGAACGCCGGCATCGTGGTGTGACGCCCCTTGGTGATGGACTCCAGGATCGCCGCACGGTCCGCGCCGTAGATGTAGAGGCGGGGCCGGGTGAGGTCGGTCGCTCCGAAGGTGGATCTGCCGGTGGCGTTCCTGCCATGGCAGTCGAAGCAATTGCCTTTCGCATTGTCCTGAAACAGCGGAGCTGCGCGGCGCGCCATGGATGCGTCGTGCGCCTGACCGCCGAGCTGCAGGACGTATTCAACCATCTCGGAGATTTCCGCGTTGGACAGGAACTGCTTGTCGCCGAAGTCCGCTGTGTCCTTCGGACTGCGAAACTTTGGATCGAGGGCCAGCATGCCCACTTCGATGCCACGAGCGTTCGGGTGGCCCGAGCGGACGCCGTAGCGCACACTCCATTCCACGTCCGAAGGGCGCTTGCGTCCGCCTGCCGAATCGAAGTCGTCGCCCGAGAAGCGCCAGAAGTCGTCGGTCAGGTCCGGTGTGTGCTGCTGTCGCAGTCCTTTGAGGTCGGGTCCGTGACAGCTTGCGCAATGATCGGCGTAAACCTGCTCGCCCAGGTGCAACGCCTGTGCGCTCAGGCGCATGGACTTGACGATTTCGTTGACCGAATACGAGGCGAGTTCGGCCGGCGCAGCGAGGAACTCACCGTATTCGTCATGAGGCCCCCACTCAGGAAGCTCGTCGGCACGTGCGGCGGTGTGGTGTTGCGCTAACCCGGCGAAGGTCAGCGCAGCGAGCGTTGCCATCGCAGTTCGCGGAGCGCTCGTGCGCAACGCTGCCTTGCTGTCCGGTCGCATGCCGTTCCGTATGTTCATACGTTCGAGTATGACGGTGGGCGTCGGATTGGCGTGTCCTCTGTCGGCAACTCAGTGCTGCGTGCCCCGCCGGCAAGCTTGCCGCTCGCGGATACGGGGAGGTCGATGGCCCGTGCGAACATGAACCTTCAAGCGCTAGGCTCAAAGGGGAACCGCGGTGGATCAAACAATGAGTGCACGCCTGCGGCGCGTGCTCGTGTCGATGGGCCTCGCCTTCATGTGCGCGCCAGTGCTTGCTGACCTGCCGGCGATGCCCGAGCCGCTCGAAGTGGCGGTGATTCCCGAGAAGCCGGCGGACGCCCATTGGGTTTGGATCTCCGACTTCCAGTATGGAGGCTACGGCCGAACGCTTCTCTACAACGCCGACAACGGCGAGATGCAGGGCATGCTCGACACCGGCTGGGAAGGTAACAAGCTGGATTTCCCGCGTTCCGGCAACGAGATTTACAGCCTAGGCATGTACATGTCGCGGGGCTATCGCGGTGAGCGTACCGACACGGTTGCAACCTACGACAAGCGAACGCTGAAACTGCTGCGTGAGGTGACGGTCCCACCGAAGAGCATCAAGGGCCTGCCTGATCCGAATCACACGGCGCTCAGCGACGACGACCGTTTCCTGTTCATGCATTTCTTCACGCCCGTCTCCTCCGTCGGCATCGTCGATATCAAGGCGAACCGATTTGTTGGAGAAGTCGAGGCAGCTGGCTGTGCCCACATCATGGCCGCCGGCGCACGCCGCTTCTTCATGTTGTGCGGCGATGGTGCCGCGCTCGTCGTCACTGTCGGTGAGGATGGCCAGGAGATTTCGAGGCAGCGTAGTGCGCCGTTCTTCGATGCCGACATGGATCCGCTGCACGGCTCCGGCACCCGCTCGGGTAACAAGTGGTACTTCGCTTCTCACCGTGGCCGGATCCACGAGGTCGATGTGTCCGGTGCGCAGCTCGCGTTCCCGGCCTCCTGGTCCATCACGGAGACGCAGAAAGGTTTGCATTGGGTGCCTGGGCCGCTCATGCAACCAGTGGCCGTCCATCACGCCACGCACCGCCTGTTCGTACTCATGCTGTCCTCGGACCTGAAGCCGAAAGGCGGCGGCTACGATTTTCATCGCATCGAGGCCACGGAAGTTTGGAGTTTCGACCTGAATTCGAAACGGCGCTTGAAGCGAACCCCGCTGAAGCAGCCAACGAGCACGCTGGCGGTGAGCCAGGATGCCACGCCGCGCCTCTACGGCGGTTCCATCTATGGCGGCGGAGCAGTCACGGTGTACGACGAGGCCAGCGGCAAACCGTTGCTGGATATTCCCGTGCCGATGTCGCCCACGTTGATTCAGCCGGTCGAGTAAGGAGCGACTCATGAATTCCTGGTTCGATAGATTGTTTGAATCTTCGGCACGTCGCATGGCGTCCCGATCCTCGCGCCGCTCCTTCATTGGCAAGGTCGCTACGGTGATCGCAGGCGCCGCCGCCGTGCCCCTGCTGCCGGTGATGCGTGGCGGGCGTGCGGAGGCCGATGCGTTGAAGGCGGCGGGAGGCGAGCGTAACTCGGACTTGCCTGCGTGGAACGATCCCAAGGTCTGCGATTACTGGGCGTACTGTGCAACTGATGGATGGCTTTGCAGCGGTTGTGGCGGATCGGCGAGCAAATGCGCGCCGGGCACGGAGGCTTCGCCGGTGTCATGGATCGGCACCTGCAAGAACCCCGGTGACGGCAAGTCCTACGTCATCTCGTACAACGACTGCTGTGGCAAATCGCAGTGCCAGTCTTCGTACTGCTCGCGCAACGAAGGAGAAACGCCGCGCTATCGGCCGCAGCGATCGAACGCGATAACCTGGTGCTATGGCGGTGTCTCTTCGACCTACCACTGCACTGTCTCCAGGCTCATGTCGGTGGTTGAGTGATGAGCAAGTCGAAGCTCACTGCGCAATGCGCAGCAGCGCTGATCATGTCGCTGGCGAGCCTCGCCGGGGGCGCCGACCAACCTGCGTCCGTGGCCGCCACGGCGCCTGCGAAGGCGACGCCGCCCGAGCCGCCACCGCATTTTGCTCTCTGCAGCGCCTGCCATCCGATTTCCGCGGACGGCGCAAATGCAATGGGGCCGAATCTGCGCGGGGTCTTCGGCAGGCGCGCAGGTGCGCTCAGCGGCTTTGCCTACTCTGCAGCCATGCGTAAGAGCGAGTTGCAGTGGACTCGCGAAACATTGCATGCATATCTGCGGAATCCCGCCGCAACGGTTCCCGGCAACATGATGGCCTACGGCGGATTGTCCGATGCCGCTGACCGGGACTTGATCATCGATTATCTGGAACAGCTCAAGTAGGCGTTGCCCATAGCGGATACGTGCTGCGTGCCGCGGCGACTAGCATCCCGGCCAGTTCGATGCTGGAAGGAAATATGAGCAGCGCAAGCTACGAAGTCCGCGGCAATATCGCAGTCATCACTCTCGACAGTCCACCGGTCAATAGCCTCGAGTACGCTGTTCGCGTCGGCATCGTCGCCGGTATCGACCGCGCGCAAGCCGATCCAGAGGTCGCTGCGATCGTATTGATCGGCTCCGGTCGCGCGTTTTCGGGCGGAGCGGACATTCGTGAGATCGGCACGCCCCAGGCTCACGCTGAGCCGCATCTCGCAACGGTCATCTCTATCGTTGAATCGGCAAGGATTCCCGTCATCGCTGCGCTCGGTGGCCTGTGTCTGGGCGGGGGCCTGGAGCTGGCCCTCGCCGCGCATTTTCGCGTGGCGTTGCGCGATGCTGCTATCGGATTGCCGGAGGTCAAGCTCGGACTGTTGCCAGGCGCAGGCGGTACGCAACGATTGCCGCGACTGATCGGCATCGAGGCCGCGACTAATTTCATCGTGAGCGGCGAGACACTGCGCGCTGAGCAGTTTGCGGATGCGGCGTTGTTCGATGCGTTTGCGAGCGAGGATCTGCTTGCCGCTGCACTAGACTTCGCCGCTAAGGTCGTTGCAGAGGCAAGGCCGCTCAAGCGCGCGCGTGACATCGGAATCGAATATCCGAATCAGCAGGCTTATTTCCAGTTCGCTCGCAATATGGTCAGGCCCGCCGCTGGCAAGTTTCCCGCGCCCCTGAAGTGCATCGACGCGGTACAAGCGGCCTGCGGGCCGTTCGAAGCAGGGCTCCGTGTGGAGCACGAGCTGTTCACGGAACTCGAGCAAACATCGGAGTCGCGAGCTCTGCGCCACGCATTCTTCGGCGCACGTGCCGCGGCAAAGATCGCTGATATCGGCGATGAGGTAGCGTCGCGCCCGATTGCCCGCGTCGGCGTCATCGGCGCCGGCACGATGGGCGGAGGCATCGCGATGAATTTCCTGAATGCGGGTCTGCCCGTGGTGCTGGTCGAGATGAATCAGGCAGCGCTCGACAGGGGCGTCGCGACCATTTGGGCAAACTACGAGAGCAGCGTCAGGAAGGGCAAGCTCGGTCGCGAGGCGGTAGAGCAGAGGATGGCGTTGTTGACCACAGCGGTGTCCTTCGATGCGATCGCCGCTTGCGACCTGATCGTCGAGGCGGTGTTCGAAG
>NZ_JAEUPY010000341.1 GCF_016790065.1 Steroidobacter sp. | reverse complement strand
GCCGCGAGATGTTCGTTGAGAATGAAAGACGTCAGCGCTTCGAACATCGGCACTTCGACTCGCAGCGCTTCTTGCCGGCCGTTGGCGCGAGCTACCAGGGCAGCGAGAATGCCGTATACGGCGTGGAGCGCCCCGACCTTGTCCGCCAGAATCGTAGGAATGAAGCGCGGATCTTCGCCATTGTGTTCAGCGATGCCGGCCAGCCCGGCCGCTGCTTGAATCACGTCGTCGAACGCCGGGCGTCCCCGATAACGGCCCCGCTGGCCGAAGCCGATGGCCGAGCAATAGATCAACTGGGGATTGATGGCCGCGGCGGCTTCGAAGCTCAAGCCGAGCCGATCGGCCGCTTCCGGCCGCATGTTGTGTAACAAGACATCGCAGCGCCCAATCAGCTTGTCCAGAATGGCTTTGCCGCTGGCGCTCTTCAGGTCGACCGCGATGGCGCGTTTATTTCGATTGTTGTTGATATAGAGCGCACCCATGCCGTCGGCCTGCGGCTGCGAGGCCCGCGCCACATCGCCCTCGATGGGTTCGACTTTGATCACCTCGGCACCCAGGTCGGCCAGGATCTGGCCGGCGAACGGGCCCATGACGACCGCGCTCAGCTCCAGAACTCGTGTGCCTGCCAATAGTGGGATCATGGGCCTGAGCATACGGCGGTAGCCGCCTCGGGCAGCCATGCAGCGGTGGTTATTTATGTATAGCTACGGTGAAAACTGTTGCCCCGCCGTCGGCGCCCATGAAACAGTTGGCCTCGATGCAATCGCGCTTGAACCTGCAGCAACTTTCAGCCTTTTTGACGCTGGCGGACACCGGCAGCTTCGGCGATGCCGCCGAGGCCCTGGGGGTCTCGCAACCAGCCCTGAGCCGGACCATCCAGCAGATCGAAACCAAGCTCGGCACCCGGCTGTTCGATCGGGATACCCGCAAGCTGCGGCTGACTCCGGCCGGCGAACGGCTGGAACCGCTGGCCCGGCGGCTAATGAATGAGTACACGGAAGTGTTCGCCGAGTTCGACGACTTTGTCGCCGGCCGTCAGGGTGTGGTGCGGGTCGCCGCCTTCCCGTCGGTTGCCGCCCTACTGCTACCGGCCACGATTGTGAGTTTTCGCGAGCGTCAGCCCGACGTGCGCATCCAGATTTGGGAGGATGTCGGCACGCCCGTGCATCGCGCGGTGCTGGATGGCCGGGCCGACATCGGCTTGTCGACGCCACCACCGATCAGCAGTGACCTTCGCTATCGGCCGCTGTTACGCGATGAGGTGGTGCTGGTTTGTCGCAACGACGACATGCTGGCGCACCGTGAAGAACATGAATGGTCAGTGTTTGCCACTCGCGCTTTCGTCATTCTGTCACCCGAAACGGGCCTGCGCGCCATGATAGACCGCGCCATGGAAGAAGCTGGCGTGGCGGCCGAGCCGCTGTTCAATTGCAAACAACCGACCACCATCGGCAGTTTGGTGAATGCGGGTCTCGGCATCAGCGCGCTGAGTCGCTTGACCTTGGCACAGCTCGATTCGCCGACGCTGTCTTATCGCAAGCTGCGCAATCCTACTGTCGCTCGCTCCATCGGCATCGTTACTCATGCCGCGCGCTCGCTGTCGCCAGCGGCGCGTTTGTTTCTAAAAGAGCTGGACGCACAAGCCAAGGTGCTCGCTCCGAGCATCGACGGCGCGCCGCAGCCCGGAGATGTGATTTGATCAATCGACGAGAACTGCTGCTCGGCATGGGAGCGGCGCTCGCAAGCCGTCAGCTCGTTGCCGCGGATCGTCCGCTCGACGTTGCATACATCAACGCCAAAGTTTGGACCGGTCAGCGCGACGTGCCGCTGGCCAATGCCATAGGTCTCGCAGGCAATCGAGTCTCGGTGGTTGGCGATAACGCACGCGTGCGGAAGCTCGCGACCAAGAGCACGCGAATCATGGATCTGCGCGGCGCGTTTGTGATGCCGGGCTTCATGGACAATCACACGCATTTTCTGCGTGCTTCTTTCATGCTCAGCGCTCCCGAGCTGCGGACTGCGAAAACCCGCGAAGAGTTTATCGAACGCGTCGCGAAGTCGGCGCAAGCGTTGCGGCCCGGCCAGTGGTTGCAAGGGGGCAACTGGGACGAACAAATGTGGGGCGGCGAATTGCCGTCGCGCCAATGGATCGATGCCGTCACACCGAACACGCCGGTCGCGGTGGTTCGGCTCGATCAGCATGTCGCGTTGTTGAATTCGTTGGCATTGAAGCTGGCGCGCATCGATCGCAACACGCCCGACCCAGAAGGCGGCTTGATCATTCGCGACGCGCAGGGCGAGCCTACCGGCTTGATCAAGGACAAGGCCAAGGATTTGCTGAAGGTCGTGATTCCCTCGCCGAGCGCTGCCGACATCGATACGGCCATTGGTGTCGGCACCGCGCACGCCTTGTCCAAAGGCGTCACCCAAGTGCATGTGACCGAGCTCGATTGGGTGACACACGATGCTCTGCGTCGGCTGCGCCAGCGAAACAAGATCGGCATGCGTTTCTATTCGTTCGTGCCACTAGAGGACTGGAGCAAACTGCAGGCGCTGGTGAAAGCCGAAGGTCGTGGCGATGACTGGGTTCGTTGGGGCGCGCTGAAAGGCTTGGTCGACGGCTCGCTCGGCTCGCGCACGGCGGTGTTTCGAGAGCCGTATGCAGATAATCCATCGGTGCACGGCATCTATCGCACGCCGCCGGACAAGCTACGCGACTACATATTGAATGCCGACGCTGCCGGCCTGCACATCACCGTGCACGCCATCGGCGATGAAGGTAACGACCAGGTGCTCGGCATGTTCGAGGCAGCGATTAACAAGAACGGCGCTCGCGACCGTCGCTTCCGTATCGAACACGCCCAACATTTGCTGGCCACCGACGTACCGCGTTTCGCCGAGCTGAATGTGATCGCGTCGATGCAGCCGTACCACGCCATCGACGATGGCCGCTGGGCCATCAAGCCGCTCGGGCCCGAGCGTTTGCACGGCGCGTGGGCGATTCGCTCGCTGCTCGATGCCAAGGCCAAAGTGACCTTCGGTTCGGACTGGCCAGTCGCGCCCATCGATCCGTTACTGGGCGTGGCGGCGGCGGTGCTTCGGCAAACCATCGACGGCGCCAATCCCAGCGGCTGGGTGCCGGAACAACGCATCACCGTGCAGGAAGCCTTGACCGCGTATACAACGGCCAACGCCTACGCCGGCTTCCAGGAAGACCGCCTCGGCCTGATCGCCCCCGGCTATCTGGCCGACCTGACCGTGCTCGACACTGACCTGACCACCTGCGCACCGGAACAGATCACGCGCGCGAAGGTGTTGAGTACGCTGGTGGATGGCCAAGTGAGATTCGGCAGCGACAAGGTCTAACGCGAACCTGCTCCGAAATGATATTTTGGCGTCCATGGAAGGACATGGGGAAGCAGCAGCGGATGTCATCACCGGCGGCGTCATAGCGCGCGCCGTCGAGCCTGCCGCGGGCGAATCGCATAAGGAAGGCCACGGCACCTGCCTCAACTGCGGTGCCACCGTGAGCGGCGCCTACTGCTCGAACTGTGGCCAGGCAACGCATCTGCATCGCAGCCTGTCTTCGCTGGGCCATGACATCCTGCATGGCGTCTTTCATTTCGAAGGCAAGACCTGGCGTACCGTGCCGGAACTGTTCTTGCGCCCGGGCAACCTGACGCGCCGTTACATCAACGGCGAGCGCGCCAAGTTCGTCTCGCCGATGGCGCTGTATCTATTCTCCGTGTTCCTGATGTTCGCCGTGATGTCATTGACCGGCATTACCGCGACCTCCATGCCGGATGATTTGGACCTGGGCGTGGCCGAGCAATGGAAAGAGAACATCGAGTCCAATATCGAGAAGCTCAACGAAAAAATCGAGGCGCAGCGCGAGCAGCTGGCCGAGACCGACAATCTGAGCGAGGTCGAGCGCAAGCAAATCGAAGCGTCCATCGCCGGCGATGTCTCGGCGCGCGAAGCCATGCAAGCCATGATCAGCGGCGACTTGAAACAAATCGCCGAGTTCAAGCGCAAGCAGGATGAGCGCGCCAAGGCCGAGGCCGCCGCCAAGGGTGCAGCGGAATCGTCGCCGCAGCCGACACCAGAATCTGTCAAGAATGCAGAAAGCAGTTTCGAACTTGCCGTCAAACATGCAGCGGACAATCCCACGCTGCTGGCTTACAAACTCAAGAGTGCCGGTTACAAATATTCCTGGGCCCTGATTCCGCTCAGCGTGCCGTTCATGTGGCTGCTGTTCTTCTGGCGCCGCGACGTGCATCTGTACGACCACGCCATTTTTGTCACTTACTCCATCAGTTTCATGATGCTGTTCGTGATCGTGCTGTCGGTAGCGCACGTGCTCGGTGTCAGTGCCTGGATTTGGGGACCGGCGCTGGCCATCGTGCCGCCGTTGCATCTTTATAAGCAGCTGCGCGGCGCTTACGGCCTGTCACGCTTCGGCGCGTGGGTACGGCTGTTCCTGCTGACCATCATGATCACGTTCGTGCTGGTGATGTTCGGATTGCTGTTGCTGGCGCTAGGTATGTCGGGCTGAGTATTGCGGCCGGCGGCAGCGGTATAATCGCGCCATGAGCATACGAGCAGGCATCATCGGTTTCGGCGTGGCGGGTCGGTATTTTCATGCGCCGCTGATTCGGGCCGCCGGCATTCCCATCGTTGCGGTCGTGACCAGCAAGCCTGAGCCGGCTCAGGACTATCTCGGCGAGGTCGACGTACTCGGCTCAGCCGAAGAATTACTGGCACGCGACGACATCGACCTGGTCGCCATCGCGTCACCGAACACGCTGCATGTGCCCCACTCCATTGCCGCATTACGCGCGGGCAAGCATGTCGTGGTGGATAAGCCGGTGGCAGCGTCCGCGGCAGAGGTCAGCGACCTCGACCAACTGGCGACCGAGTGCAAGCGCAAGTTCGCCGTGTTTCATAACCGGCGCTGGGACAGCGATTTCCTGACCATCAAACAGCTCATCGACGCCGGCCAGCTGGGCACGATCAACGCGTATCACGCGCGCTGGGATCGTTTCCGGCCGCAGGTCACCGATCGTTGGCGCGATCGCGACGAGCCCGGTCACGGCATTCTTTACGATCTGGGTTCGCATTTGATCGATCAAGCGCTGGTGCTGTTCGGCGCGCCCGAGTGGTTGTATGCGAATGTGTTCACCCAGCGCGAGGGCGGCGCCACCGTCGACGGCTTCGAGATTCTGCTGGGCAAGGGCTCGCTGCGCATCACGCTCGGCGTCAGTTCGATTGCCGCCGACGGCGGGTATCGATATCGCATCAATGGGTCGCGGGCTTCATTCTTGAAACCCGGGCTGGACCCCCAGGAAGCGCAGTTGCGCGCCGGCGTGGAACCGAGCGAGCATTTTTTCGGCAACGAGCCCACCGAGCAATGGGGCACGCTGGTGCATGGTGACAGCGGTCAGCGCGAGGTGGTGACGCCGCAGATCGGCCGTTGGGTGTCGTTCTACGAACAGATGCGCCACGCCATCGAACACGGTGGCCCGGTACCGGTGTCAGCCGCGCAGGCCTATGACACAATTCGGATCATCGAGGCCGCGCTCACCAGCAGCGCCATGGGTTGCCGCATCGACCTGCAACCGGCCGCGCCTCTGGTCAGCCGCTGAAGTCATCATCATGCCGTCATTCGACATCGTCTCCGAACTCGACGCTCACGAAGTGAGCAACGCCGTCGATCAAGCCAGCCGCGAGGTCAGCACCCGCTTCGACTTCAAGGGCAGCGACGCCAAGTTCGAACTCAAGGAACTGGTCATCACGCTGACCGCCAAGGCGGAGTTTCAGCTCAAGCAGATGCTCGACATCTTGATGCTCAGGCTGTCCAAGCGCGGCATCGACGTCGCCTGCACCAAGGTCGAAGATCCGGTGGTGTTGGGCCAGACGGCGCGGCAGGTCGTCACGCTGCGCGAAGGCATCGACAGCGAGCTGGGCAAGAAGCTGCAGCGGCTGATCAAGGATTCCAAGCTGAAAGTGCAGGCGGCGATTCAGGACAAGCAGGTGCGGGTCACCGGCAAGAACCGCGACGATTTACAGGAAGTGATTCGGCTGTCGCGCGGCGCCAAGCTCGACATGCCGCTGCAGTTCAAGAATTTCCGGGAT
>NZ_JAEUPY010000313.1 GCF_016790065.1 Steroidobacter sp. | reverse complement strand
AGCGCGATAGGCGATTTCGGCCCGGCTCGTGTCGTCCTGGAGAAACTTGCGCGCCTTGGCAATGGCATCCGCAATGTCGTCGTAGTAAACGGCCTCTTCGTTCTCGCGAAATATCTGGGTCTGCAGATTCGACGCGCCACGATCGCACAACAACAGCATGCCGTGCGCGGCGGCTTCATACGAGCGCATGTTTCCAGACTCGGAGGGTACGTCGCTCACATGCATGTTCAACGCGATCTTGGTTCGCAGGTATAGCTCGCGCTTACCGCTGACACTGACCGGGCGCACGCGGCGATAATAGCCCCGCTCTCCGACCAGCACCCGTAGAAAGCCTGCATACCCAGCGAACGGCCAACGGCCATGCACGGTGAAATCGTCACCTAATGCGCGTTTGACTCGCGCCAACCGCTCCACCTTGGTGAACGTCGGATTGCCCACGTAGCAGACCCCTGCCGTGCGTTTCAGGATGTCTTCATAGCTCAAGGACGGCATCGGCACCGGTTGCACCAGCGGTAGCCAAAACCTGCGTCGCACGCCGGCCTGGCGCAGCAAGTCATCGAAACTCGAATCGGCGCTGTAGCTGGGCGAGATGTAGAAGGCACCATCGTAAGCCCACACATAGGGCAGCCCCCGAACGTAGGTCGAGTGCGGATCGTCCACGAACCCCATGATGAACTTCCGCGTGCCGCGCCGCCTGGCCAGAATCTCCGGGTGCACGAACGGATATGTGAAAAACACCACTGCATCGGCGTCTTCGACTTCATTCAGCAGTCGCTCGCAATTACTCAGATACTGAGCATCGCGCTCGCGATACAACTCATCGACGCCGCGCGCTTCGAGTACCAGACGATTGCGCAGCACCCCGCTCAAACCATGAGTGAGAAGTCTGCGACCGCCGGTGGCTGAACCTTGCCAGGAGATTGACTTGCCGACCTGGTACAGCAGGTAGTCACCCAACCGGAGTTCGCCGGGCAACTGCAAGCCAAACACGGCGACTCGTTTCATTGGTCCGCCGCCCGACGCCGGCCGACGATCAGAATGTTGGCCGCGAAGCGGGTATTTCGCGGCCACAAGAAAGCCAGAAAGTTCAAAGCATATTGGGTCAACCGACCGGCCACGCCGTACTTCTGCAGCGACAGTAACCACGGCGAAGGACGCCCGTAGAACGAGGCGCTCAATACATAGTCGGGGTGACGGTGCTGCAGGTCGGTCCAGAATGACGGCCGCATCACTTCCAGGTTATGAATTTCCAGGTTGGCGGGATCGAGCCGTCCCTGCAAACGCTGATACAAACCTGAGTAGTTGGGAATCAGCACCACCGCCGTGCCGGCCGGTTTGAGCCAACGCAAATGCGCTCCCAACATGTCCGACGGGTCGTCGAAGTGTTCCAGTACGCCGATCGAGTAGACCAGATCCATCGTGCCGTTCAATTCGGTCACGGCGGTGGCGTCTTCGCACAGCACCTGGGCGTTCCGGCCGGTGGCCGCAAAGAACTGACGCGCAATCGCGCATCCCTGATCCGAATAGTCGACTCCCACCACGTTGGGGGTCACGTGGTCATGGACCCAGCCCAAGGTCTT
>NZ_JAEUPY010000301.1 GCF_016790065.1 Steroidobacter sp. | reverse complement strand
AGCGCGATCAACGGCAACAACATCTTCACCGGCGCTTGGTTGGCTAGCTTTTCGGCGCGGAGAAAGCGCTCCTGTCGTCGTTGTCGTGCTTGATCGGCCAGCACTTCTCCTAGCGAGCCGCCGGATTGCTCGGCTTGCGCGACAGCGGCTACGAAGTTGGTTACGGCCGGCAGCAGCATTCGTTGCGCCAAACGATCCATTGCGGTTCGTCTTGAAAGCCCGGCTCGCGATTCGCGGAGGTAGCGGCAGAACTCTTGTTTTACCGGGCCGTTCGGCAGTGAGTTGACGGCTTGCTCCAAAGCTGCGGTGAAATTCAGACCGGCTTTCATGGCGAGCACGAGCACGTCCAGGAAGAACGGAAATTGTTTTTCGAAACGGGCTTGGCGATGCTTGGCTAGTTCGCGTAGCCGTAAATCGGGATAAAGGAAGGCGAGCGGTGTAACCGCGGCGGCGATTGCGATGTGCAGCGGGTCTTTCAGCTCGAACGACGTTATCGCAGCCACCGATATCGTCGCGCCCAGTGCCGAGACGAGGTGGCGAATGACCAGAAACTCGGCCGGGCTGATGAAGTAGGTGGCGCCGGCGGCGTCTAGCTGAGCTTGCAGTACCTCGCGCCGCTGTGTGTTCAGCGACGTCTCTACAGAACTGCTGTACCAGCGCATCGCTGGCCTCAGCGCTCTCAGAAGCCAAGGCAGCCGATCTCGCCAGGCTTCGTCGCGGCCTGCAGGTGGCTGAGTGCCGCTGCGTAACGCGAAAGGCAAAAGAGTAAGCAGGCCGCAGCTCAGACCGGCTAGGAGCATCGCCAAGTACATGGGGCTCTCCTAAACGTCGATGCGGACGATCTTGCGGATCATCCACGCGGCCAGCGCCATCATTGCCGCGACCACGGCCAGCACCACCCAGCCGTACCACTGCGTGAACAGCAAGCTCATGCGCTCGGGTTGCTGCTTGTACAAAACCAGCCCGATGAACACTGGCAGCAGGCCAACCACCCAACCCTGCGCTCTACCCATCGCAGTGAGCGCATCGATCTTGCCTTCAACGTGCGCCTTCTCTTGCAACGTTCTCGCCAGTGATTCGAGCGTGTCAGCGAGATTGCCGCCGACTCGGCGGGACACATTCATCGCGGTATTCATCAGATCCAGCTCGGGCGCGCCGACGCGCTCACGCAAATCATCCAGCGATTCAGCCAGCGGCCGACCGAGCCGCTGCTCGGAGAGCACGATGCTGAACTCCTGACTCAGCGGCGCGGGCTGACGGGAAGCCATCAGTTCGAGACCACGCGACAAGTTGCAGCCGGCGCGCATGGCCGAACTCAGTGCCAGTAAGGCATCGGGAAGTTGATATACAAATTGCTTTCGTCGGCGATCGGCCAGGCGCCGGGCGTACAGCCAAGGGCAGGTCAGGCTGGCAATAGTCGCAACCACGACAACGACCACACCTGCTAGCGAGTACGCGAGCGAACCCACCACTACTGTCGAAGCGACGCTCACCAGAAACAAGAAGCGAGGATTGGTGAGCACAAAGCTCTGCTTCAGGCTTGCGCCAATGCCAGCGATGAACGAGCGCCGGTAGCTCAGCACTGCCTTCGCAACGAGCGCCGCGACTATCGTCGCCGCCAAGGCCGTGCACAGGATGATTGGAAGCAGAGAGTGGGTTAGCTGATACCTAAGCATGTCAGCCCACCCGTGCCGACGCCGCGGCCGAATCTTGGGTCTCGGCAAAGACGCCTCTGTCCAATCGAATGCCCATCTCTTCCAGCGCTTCATAAAAGGCCGGCGGCTGCCCCGAGCCGCGATAAATGCCCACCACCGCACCTCGGCTGGCGACGCCCTGCTGCCGAAAATTGAACAGCGGCTGGGTGAGAATCACATCGCCTTCCAAGCCTTCGACCGAAACAATGGCCGTCACTCGTCGCCGGCCATCGCTGAATCTGGACAACTGCACGACGATGTCGACGGCTGACGCGATCTGCTCGCGAATCGCTCGCACGGGCAGCTCCATGCCTGCCATCAACACCATCACTTCCAGGCGCGACAGCAGATCTCGCGGCGAGTTGGCGTGACCCGTGGTCAGCGAACCGTCGTGGCCGGTGTTCATCGCTTGCAACATGTCGAGCGCCTCGCCACCGCGACACTCGCCAACGATGATTCGGTCAGGTCGCATGCGAAGCGCGTTGCGCACCAGATCGCGGATGGTGACTTCGCCGCGGCCTTCAACATTCGGCGGGCGCGCTTCGAGCGACAATACATGCGGTTGAGCAAGCCGCAGTTCGGCGGCGTCTTCGATGGTGACGATACGCTCGTTGCTCGAGATGTATTCGGACAAGGCGTTGAGAAAGGTAGTCTTACCGGTGCCCGTGCCGCCGGACACGATGATGTTCTTGCGATACTGCACGCAGACTTTCAGGAATTCGGCCATCGATGCGGTCAATGCGCCGATGTCCACGAGTCGCGCCATCGAGTAACGCTGCCCGGCGAAACGCCGGATCGTCAGAATGGGGCCGATCAACGATAACGGTGGAATGATTGCATTCACCCGCGAACCATCCGGCAAGCGGCCGTCGACCATCGGCACCCCTTCATCGATGCGGCGGCCGATGGGCGCGACGATGCGCTCGATCACACGCATCAACGAATCGGCGCTGATGAAGCGGGCCGGAACGGCGGCCAGCAAGCCGTTGCGTTCCACGTAAATCTGACTCGGCCCGTTCACCATGACTTCACTGACGGAGTCGTCATGCAAGTAGGGCTCGATGGGACCGTAGCCCATGATCTCGGCCGTCATCTCCTGCACAAAGGTCGCGCGGTCGATGCTTTCTGGCAGTCGTATGGCGCCGGACGCGAGGATGGTTTCGATGGCTTGCTCGGCTTCCGAGCGTAGATCTGTGCCGTCGAGGTTGTTCAATGCCGTGCGACGGAATAGATCCAACTCGCGCAGGACCAGCGGCTGGAGTCGTTCCTTGAATGCCGCTGCCAATTCGGCGGATGTCGTGGTCATCGTGCGTTCCTTCGCAGTGCTAATCGCTCAGTCCAGATATTTGAGATGCGTCCAAGAGCGGCGTACGTGTTCGGCCAGGTGCGGCAGCTTGTCTTTCAAGGTGACCAGCTGCATCACTACGGGCGGTTTGCCTTCGCGATGGCCACAGAACATGCGGATGTCGATGGGCAGGTTGTTCTGCTCGGCTGAGAAGGTGGCTTCGTAGCCTGTCAGGTCACCGTATCTTCGCGGCTCGAGGTGATCAGGTGGCTTCGTGCGGTAGTTCTTCGCCATCTGATGAAGCACGCCGCGGGCCACCTCTTTCATTTCGTTCCGTTCGAATTGGAACGGCGGCAGCGTGCTCCAACTCATGTGCGCCGGCGGGTAAGTGAGCGCCGGTGTTTCCGCGATGAATGTGACTCCGCCCTTCTTCTTTTGCAGCGTGGTGTCCCACTCGGGATCTTGCTCGGTCCAGATTTCCAGATTCAGCTCGGGCAAGCGGTGGATGATCATCGGGCGGCCGGCGCGCGCGTTCGCGTTGCTCGACGACAGCGTGCAGATGAATGCGATTAGTAGAGCGACCGACTTCATAGCGTTGCTCCCGGGGATTGAGCCGCTATCAAGCCGATCAAGAACGTTGTTAGGGTTGCTGTGAGGCCGGTCCAGTGATTGGTTCTTCGGAAGGCGTCGCGCCAGTCGAGGCAAGCGAGCATTAGCCACATCACTAGCCAGATCAGTGCGTAGGACAAGGCCAGCCGGCCGAGCAGATTACCGAGTTGGAAGGCGCTCATGCGATTGGTGTCCTCGCGTGAGATTTTTGGGTGTGCTGGCGGTGTTTCATTTGGCGTTCCTTGCCGGTTCTGTTTTTTTAGGTTGAGTTTGTTAGCGCCTCTTCCAGAGGCGTGTAGATGACGCGGAGCTGTTGTTCCGTGATATTGGTGTAGTCGGCCAGGAGTTGGCGCACTTGGTGTGCGGGTTCCTCCAGGCCGATGTGCCATTCGATGCGGACGCCTCCGGCTTTTGCTGCTGCTTTTACTTGGCGCTTCGCTTCGTTCAGGACTGGACCGTCCCAGCCTCGGTGGCCCCATTCCTTGGGGTGCCTCTTCAGGCGCCTGAACAGTTTCGCGTACAGCAACACTTTGCGGTCGGGGTCGTAGCCGTCGAAGTTGATGCAATGGACGGTGTACTTTCTGTTTGCCGGGGCGCCGGAGATGTATTGCTCGTACTTTTGCTCTTCTTCGTCTGGGGGCCAGCCTTCGATTGCGTAGGTCGCGTCGTTGACTAGACCAAATTCGTCTAGGACGTCTCTTACTCGTTTTCCCGCTGCTACGTCTTGCGGATTGTTCGCGTCGGGGAGGTGAGGAGTTGTTTCGATGAGGATGCCGTTGGCAAACGGCTCATGGCGGATGTCGCTCGGGAGGCAGGCTGCGAGATTGGGGAATGGCAGGTAGAAGAGCCATTGGCCGGCGTAGGAGCCGCGATCGTTACCTCGTACGCATGGCTGATATCTCGTAACGGTCACTCCGCCGACGTTGCCGCTCCAATGAACAACCATCTCTTTGAGCACCTGCCTGAGTTCATCGCGAGAAAATTTGCTGGCTGAGCTCTCCGACATTTCAAGAACCGCAGATGCT
Source organism: Steroidobacter sp. (assembly GCF_016790065.1). Classification (GTDB taxonomy): domain Bacteria; phylum Pseudomonadota; class Gammaproteobacteria; order Steroidobacterales; family Steroidobacteraceae; genus Steroidobacter. The sequence continues at coordinate 127 of NZ_JAEUPY010000301.1, read as the reverse complement.
TCAGATTCGACGCTGGCAGACGACCCTTGCAGCCGCAAGGCATAACCTCCTTCTTCAATTGGCGGCATCATGCGAGTCTCTGCGTCAATCGAGCCGTAACTCAGCGAGAACCCTATTCTAGATAGCG
>NZ_JAEUPY010000286.1 GCF_016790065.1 Steroidobacter sp. | reverse complement strand
TAGCGCGCAACTTCGTAGTGAGAACCATTGAAGTCGCCAATACCCTCACGCGAATCAACCGCAGCGAGCAGGGCGAGCTTTACGCCGGCGACCCAGCCCTCGGTGCTCCGTTGGATGCTCAGCGCTTCGTCTTGGGTGAGTTGGCGATGGCACAGCCGTTCGCCAAGCTGCACGATGGCCGTAGTGTCGAAGTTCAGATCGGCGGGCCCGAACGTCGACAGCTGATCGTTCAGCCGCAACTGGCTCATGTGCAAAGCCGGCATCCCGCGCCCGGCCAGAATCCAACGAACCGAAGCAGGGGATTGCAACAGCAAGTCATCCACTGCCCGCAATAGCGTCGTCGTGTTCAAGAGTGACAATTCGTCGAGCACCACGCACACCGGCGTGTTCAGTCGCCCAAGGCTGGTAATCATCACTTCGACGACGGCGTCGAGTGATTCAGTGTCCACGGTTTGATGTGGAATGTAGGCATCGAAGCTGGGGCAAACATTCTTGAACGCTGCGATCAGATATGAAAAGAAACGCACCGGTTCATTGTCGTGCTCATCCAAGGACAGCCACGCGATCGCTTGCACGCCGCACGCCTGTCGATACCACTGGGCCAGTAGCGTGGTTTTGCCGGAGCCAGCGGGCGCTGTCAGCAAGATGAGTTTTTGTTTAGCGGCGGCATCGAGGCGAGCGACCAACGCCGGTCGTTCGATACAAGTGCTCGCGGATTGTGGCGGCTGTAGTTTGCCGTGAATCAAATGATGCGGGCTGATCTCGCTGGCGGATTCGCCGTTGCAGCGAGGCGTTGCCCGTTGGCTGCGATCCCTGCCGCGTCTGGTGAGCTGGTGTGCCACGCGCTCTCCCCGAATCGTCCGTTTCTAAAGATATGGGTCGCGAAACATCGAGCCCGCCCCTCCTATCGAAGGGGGCGCAGCGATTATGCAGCCGCCTAGCATCCGCGTCATCCGCCGAACCGCGGCGGACCACATACACGATTCATTTCAGGGGAGTCACCAGCCATGTGCAGCAAAGCCATGTGCTCCCGGCACGGTCGGACCGTGAGGGCGCACGTCTTTCCGGGGCTAGTTCTGTTCTGCGCAACGCTCGTTGCGAGTGTCAGTGCCCTGGCGCAAGCGCCCAACTTCATTGCGTTCGAATCCGGCCACGTGCGGCCGATGGCCATCTCGGCGGATCGCACGCGATTATTCGTCACCAACACGCCGGACAATACTCTCGAGGTATTCGACATCACGCTGACCGGCTTGGCGTTGAGTGCGCGCGTCCCGGTGGGGCTGGAGCCGGTGGCGGTCGCGGTCCGCAGCGATTCCGAAGTGTGGGTGGTCAATCATCTTTCGGACAGCATCAGCGTTGTTACATTGAGCGGCACACCGCGAGTTACACGCACGCTGCTGGTCGGCGACGAACCGCGCGACATCGTGTTTGCCGGCTCGCCTGTGCGAGCTTTCATCACGACAGCGCATCGTGGCCAGCAACGCACCGATGCGTCCATCAGCGCTGTGTCGGGCGCTGGTGATCCCCAATTGATCACACCGAGTATCGGACGTTCCGACGTGTGGGTGTTCGATCCCACCACTTTAGGTACGACCGTGGGCGGCACGCCGCTCAAGATCATGAATTTCTACAGCGATACACCGCGAGCGTTGGCGGTGAGTCCGGATCGCAGCACGGTGTACGTTGCGGCGTTCAAGTCGGGCAATCAAACCACTACGATTTTGGAACCGATGATTTGCGACGGCTTCCAACCGAGCACGCCGTGCCTGGTGGACAACCTGTCCATCATGCCGGGCGGCAATCCGGGGCCAGGCACCAACTTCGAGGGCAAGCGAGCGCCGGAGACTGGCCTGATTGTGAAATTCAATAACACCACCAGCCGTTGGGAAGATGAGCTGGCTCGCAATTGGAACAACGCCGTGCGCTTCCGCTTGCCGGATTTGGACGTGTTCGCGGTGAGTGCCAGCACGCTGACTCAAACGGCGAGTTATGCGCACGTCGGCACCACGCTGTTCAACATGGTGACCAATCCGGTCTCCGGCAAGTTGTATGTCTCGAACACCGAGGCATTCAATCAGCAGCGCTTCGAAGGCCCGGGTTTGTTCGGCGGCCAAACGGTGCAAGGCCACTTGGCGGAAACGCGCATCACAGTGATCTCTGGCTCGACGGTCACGCCGCGCCACCTGAACAAGCATCTGGACTACACCAAGCTGGTCGGCGAATCGGGTTTCGATGCGACAGCGCGTAATCACAGCCTGTCCACGCCGCTGGACATGGCGGTGACGGCGAACGGCCAGACTTTATATGTAGCCGCATTCGGTTCGAGCCGTATCGGTGTTTTCAGTACCGCCGCGCTCGAAGCCAATACCTTCAATCCAGTCACCGCCAGCGCCAATTACATTCCGGTGTCCGGTGGCGGTCCGAGCGGCTTGATCCTCGATGAACCGCGAGGTCGTTTGTATGTAACGACGCGCTTCGACAACTCGGTGAAAGTCATCGACGTGGCCACCAAAGCGCAACTGGCCGCCGTGACACTGCCGAATCCTGAGCCTGCGGTCATCGTGCAGGGACGGCCGATGCTTTATGACGCGACGGTGTTGTCGGCAAACGGCGAGGCCTCGTGCGCCAGCTGTCACATCTTCGGCGACATGGACGACCTGGCCTGGGATTTGGGCAATCCCGACGATCCGGTCACCAACAATCCCTTGCCTAAAAATCTGACCAGCGATCTGGAGATTGCCATCGGCAAGACCTTGTTCGGTGTCCGCACGCCCATCAACGGCAGCGACAACGTCAACGAGTTCCACCCGATGAAAGGGCCGATGACCACCCAGACCTTGCGGGGGCTGCGCAATGCCGGTGCCATGCATTGGCGTGGCGATCGGGCTACCGGACACTTCGGCAGCGATCCGCTCAACACCACGCTGTCGTTCAACAACTTCATCGTGGCGTTCGAAGGGCTGATGGGGCGCGACGGCATCCCGAGCGCGGCGGACATGCAGCGCTTCACGGACTTTCAGTTGAAGGTGCAGCTGCCGCCCAATCCGGTACGCGCGTTGGATAACTCGCTGAACGCCACCCAGTTACGTGGTCGGAATTTCTATGTCGGCACGCGCCCATCGGATGGCATCGACATTCCCATTCTCGGTGGCCTGATCCCGGGCGATACCGCCTTCAATTGTGAAGGCTGTCATCGCCTGGATCCGGCGCAGGGCTATTTCGGCACCGGCGGTTCAGCCAGTTTCGAGGGCATCACCCAGATCGTGAAGATCCCGCATTTGCGCAACCTGTATCAGAAGGTGGGCATGTTCGGTGCGCCCAAGGTGAACTTCTTCGGGGCCGCAGACACCGGCAGCACGGGCGATCAGATTCGGGGCTTCGGTTTCGTCAACGACGGCTCGGTGGACACGCTGTTCCGCTTTTTCACCGCCGTGGTGTTCAACCCGCAGCTGACCGCCGGCTTTCCCATCCTGAATCCGGATGCGACCCGGCGCGACGTGGTGCAGTTCATGCTGGCGTTCGATAGCGATCTGGCGCCGGTGGTGGGCCAGCAGGTCACATTGACCAACAGCAATGCCACCGCCGTGAACCCGCGAATCAATCTGCTGATCGCGCGCGCCAAGGCCAGTTTCGTGTCCAAGGAGCTGGGCGGCGCAACCAAGGAGTGCGATTTGGTTGCCAAAGTGGCTCTGGCCGCCGGAATGACCGGCTATCTGTTGGACGCGACGGCGGGCGACTTCGTGGCTGCCGATGGCACCCGTCGCACCGACGCCGCGTTACGGGCGCTGGCCGCCACCACCGGTCAGGAGGTGACATATACCTGTGTGCCGCCGGGCTCCGGCCGGCGCATCGGCTTGGGGTTGTAGCGCTCGCTATAACTTAATGTCCGTGCCCGGCGCGCCCATGGGCGGCTCGCCGGGCTTTTCTACGTCGATTGTGGGTCGATCCGGACCATGGCGGTGGTCCCGGGGGCGCGAAGCCGATACCATCGGCGTTCGCCTCCTAGACTATTCGACGAATTCACAGGCTTGCGATTTCAAACTCTTATCCGCACGGCGTGCCTGTTTCTGGCCGTCGCTTGGTTGACTGTGGCAGGGACGGCGCGGGCGGCTGAGCCGTCCCCGAAACAAACGCAGGCCAGGCCGCATCCAGCACAAAGCCTGATCGACCGGGCAGCGGCCGGGGTTCGCAGCAGCCCCGACGATAGCTTCCGGGATGCGCAGGCGGCCCTGAAGCTGCTCGCCGATCAACCTCAGGTCGATTTGGAAATCCGCGCTCGACTGTTGCTGTGTGACCATCTGTCCGAGCGCGATCGAGCGGCGGCGGAGGCTGAAGTCGCCAAAGCTCGAGCGTTACTGCCGCAGGCCACGCGGCGGGGCCTGGAAGCGGGGGTGCTGGGTTGCGAAGGCACCATCCTCGAAACCGCCAGCGATAACGCACGAGCTCGCGAGCTGTATGAGCAGGCGGTCGCCGTGGCCACGCGGACCCAAGACAACGAGATGCTGGCGGCCGCGCTGTTTGCTCGAGGTTACTTGCTCGGCTTGCAGGGCCAATACGCCACTGGCCTGGCCGACCTGAAGCGCGCCGAGGCGCTCTACGACGACATCAACATGCCCGATCATTCGCTCACCGCGATGAACGGCATCGCCATTTTGTACAACCGCATGGGTGACTACGCCCAGGCGCGCCACATGTACGACCAGGCGCTCAAGGCACAACGCGACGCCGGCATGTATCGCGAGCAAAGCGTCACTTTGCACAACCTTGGCCGAGCCCACGAAAACCTGCATGAGTGGGATGCGGCCCAAGCGGCGTTTCAAGAGTCCTACGAGATCAGCCGGCAGCTGAGTTATCTGCGCGGTGAGGCTTATGCGTTGCGTGGTCTGGCTGCAGTCCGCAATGCCAAGGGTGATCCGCGAGGCGCGCTGCAAGTTTTGGATCAGGCGTCAGCGCTACAGAAACAAACTCCAGATGCTCGCTTGGATGCGCAGATTCTGCTGGCACGAGGCGTGGCGCTGCATCGCTTGCGACAGCTGCCTGCCAGTGTCGCCGCGCTGGAAGACGCGTTGGACGTGTTTCGCCAAGCCGATTCGTTGAGCGAGTTGCGAGCCACCTATGGCGAGCTGGCGGCCGTATTTTCGGACATGGGCAACTGGCGTGAAGGCTATGCGCAGCTGCTCAACGCGCAGGAAACGTCCGAACGCATGTTCCGCAATCAGGTGGATCAGCGCTTCGCCACGTTGAAAGTGGAGTTCGACACCGTCTCCAAGGAAAAGGAAAACGCGCTGCTGGTCCGCGAGAACAACGCGAATCAGCTGGCGCTTGCGCAAGGCCAACGGGCGCGCAATCTGCAAAGAGCCGTTATCTTTTTGACAGTCATCCTGGCCGTATTGCTGGCAACATTGGCCTGGCATCATTGGCGCTCCACACGCCGGATGCGCACTCTGGCCATGACCGATGAGTTGACCGGGGTGCCGAATCGTCGCGCAGTGCTGTCGCAACTTGCGCCATTGTTGCAACAGCCGAATCCGCCCACCTGTGCGATGCTCATCATCGACATCGATCACTTCAAGAGCATCAACGATCAGCACGGCCATGCCGAAGGCGATGAAGCTCTGAAGGCGGTGGCCAGCGAGTTGCGAGAGGATGTGCACGAACCGGCCTTCATCGGTCGGCTCGGCGGTGAAGAGTTTGTGGTGGTGCTGCCGGGAGCGGACTTCGACAAGGCCTATCGCCTGGCCGAGCGCTTCCGCGAAAGCGTGATGGGCATCGATACGCATCGCTGGCGGATGGATCGGCGCATCACGGTGAGCATTGGCTTGACCTTGTCGCGCCCGACGGGCGATACACCCAGCACCATGTTGCAACGGGCGGATTCGGCGCTGTACGACGCGAAGCGTGCCGGCCGGAACTGTGTGAAGGCGCAGTTGCCGGTGCTCGAGACTGATGTGCCCGCGCCGCTGAAGCCGGCGCAAGTGGAATATGCTTGATCCGATATTTTGAGGGGACACGATGACGAATTTGCGAAAGGCCCTGCTGGCTGCGTGCGGATTGATGACGTTCGCGACGCTGAGCACGGCAGCCCATGCCGATGAGGACAAAGCACTCACGCATGCGCGTCAGCTGCTGAAGAAAGTGATCCTGGTCGATGGCCACAACGACCTGCCGTGGGCGATTCGCACGAACAAGGAACATCCGTCCGACGTGGCGGCCTTCGATTTGAACGGCAAGGTGCCGTTTCAGACCGACTTGAAGCGCCTGGAGAAGGGCGGCGTCGGTGCGCAGTTCTGGTCGGTGTACATCCCGGGTGAAATCGGCACCGGCTTTGCTCGCACTCAGCTCGAGCAGATCGACATCGCTCGCCAGATCATCGAGCGTTATCCCAAGTTCCAGTTCGCCGGCACCGTTGCCGACGTGCGCGCTGCTCACAACCAGGGTCGCATTGCGTCGCTGCTTGGCATGGAAGGCGGCCACGCCATCGAGAATTCGTTGGGCGCCTTGCGTGCTTACTACGACCTCGGCGTGCGTTACATGACGCTCACTCACAATGTGAATCTGGATTGGGCCGACTCGGCCGCCAAGCCGCCGCAGCACGGCGGTCTCACCAAGTTCGGTGAAGACGTGGTGCTGGAAATGAACAAGATCGGCATGCTGGTCGATCTGTCGCACGTGTGCGATGGCACGATGGACGACGCGCTGCGCGTTTACAAATCTCCGGTGATTTTCTCGCACTCGTCGGCTCGCGCTCTGTGCGACGTGCCGCGTAACGTGCCGGACAGCATCCTGAAGCGCTTGCCTGAGAATGGCGGCGTGGTGATGGTGACGTTCGTCGCTGGCTTCATCGATCCGGCCGTGGCCAAAGTGCAGATTCCGGCCATTGCCGAAGCGGGCCGCTTGAGCCAGGGCAAGTCGGTGGAAGAGGCCGAGAAGATTTCCGAACAAGTGTTCAGCAAGGTCAAGATGCCCAAGACCACCATCGCCATGGTGGCCAATCACATCGAGCACATCCGCAAGGTGGCTGGCGTGAAGCATGTCGGCCTGGGCGGCGACTATGACGGCAACGAGGCCTGGCCGGCCGGTCTGGAAGACGTGTCCAGCTATCCGTTGCTGTTCGCCGAGCTGATCCGCCGCGGTTGGAGCGATGAAGACTTGACGCTGCTGGCCGGCGAAAACGTGTTGCGCGCTCTGGCCAAGGCCGAGGATGTCTCACGACAGCTCAACAAAAAGTAACGTGAATGCCGCCGCGAAGGATCGCTGGCAGTTCTGGATCGATCGCGGCGGCACGTTCACGGATGTGATCGGCCGCCGTCCTGACGGGGAGCTGGTTACTCTCAAGCTGCTCTCCGAAAACCCGCAGCGTTATCGGGACGCTGCGGTTCAGGGAATTCGCGAGCTTCTGCAGCTCGCGGCCGATGCGCCGATTCCTTCGGCACGCATCGATGCCGTGAAAATGGGTACGACGGTTGCGACCAACGCTTTGCTCGAACGCACAGGCGATCGCACTGTTTTGCTCATTACTCGCGGTTTCGCCGATGCGTTACGCATCGCTTATCAACATCGACCCAAGTTGTTCGTACGGCATATCGAGTTGCCGTCGTTGCTCTACGAAGAGGTCCTGGAGATCGATGAGCGGCTTGCTGCTGAGGGCGATGTCGTTGTTCCTTTGGATTTAGCTGCGGCCGAGCTTGAGCTTCGCGCGGTGTTTTCTCGTGGCATTCGCAGCTGCGCCATTGTTCTTATGCATGGCTATCGATTTCCTGCGCACGAACGCGCTCTAGGAGAGTTGGCGCGGCGCGTTGGGTTCTCACAGGTGTCGGTGTCGCATGAAGTGAGTCCGCTGATGAAGTTGGTGTCGCGCGGGGATACGACCGTTGTCGATGCTTACTTGTCGCCGGTGTTGAGGCGCTATGTCGATCAGGTGGCGTCGCAGTTGCCTGGCGTGCGTTTGCAGTTCATGCAGTCGTCAGGTGGATTGACGGATGCGCTGCAGTTTCAGGGGAAGGATGCGATTTTGTCAGGGCCTGCCGGCGGGATTGTCGGCGCTGTGCGTGCGGCTGGTGAGGCTGGGTTCGACAAGATCATTGGCTTCGACATGGGCGGCACTTCCACGGATGTGGCTCACTTTGCTGGGGAGTATGAGCGGGCGTTCGATACCGAAGTGGCAGGCGTCAGGTTACGGGCGCCTATCATGCAGATTCATACGGTCGCTGCGGGTGGCGGTTCTATTTGTCGGTTCGACGGTGTGCGGCTGCGGGTTGGGCCGGAGTCGGCCGGCGCCGATCCGGGTCCTGCAGCCTATCGTCGCGGTGGGCCGCTGACGGTGACCGACGCTAATGTTTTTCTTGGGCGGATTCAGGCGGAGTTCTTTCCTTCGGTGTTTGGCTCCGGCGGTGATCAGTCGCTGGATTCGGATGTCGTTGCAGAGAAGTTCACCGCGTTGGCTGCGAGCGTGGCTGGGTATTCTGAGGAGAGCATTGCCGCTGGGTGCATTCGCGTTGCCGTTGAGAACATGGCCAATGCGATTAAGAAGATCTCGGTGCAGCGAGGACACGACGTTACGGAGTACACGCTGGTGTGCTTCGGTGGCGCGGCTGGTCAGCATGCTTGTTTAGTCGCTGACGCGCTGGGGATGCAGACGGTTTACATCCATCCGTTGGCTGGCGTGCTATCGGCGTATGGGATTGGATTGGCGGATGTGACGTCGATGAAGCAGCAGGCCGTTGAGGCTGCGCTTGGCGACCGCTTGCTCGCCGACTTGGTTTCTGCTTTCGCCGCGCTAGAAACATCAGCCCGCGCCACCTTGCTGGCCCAAGGCATCGCTCCGAGCCAGATCCGCGTCGAACGCAAGCTCGCAATCAAATACGCGGGCACAGACAGCACACTGCAGTTGTCGCCGGGCGGGAGCGCATCCGAGCTGGCGGGGCGGTTCTATGAGGAGTATCGACAGCGTTACGGCTTTCTGATGACGGGCCGGGCGCTGGTGGTGGAATCGGTCAGTGTCGAGGCTATCGGTGTTTCGCACGAACCCGGGCGAGGCGCAGCCGTAAAGGCACAAGCAGCGGCGCAGCCAACGCCGATCGACACGCGGCGGGTGTACTTCACGGACGCCTGGCAGCCGACGCCGTTCTTCGAACGCGAGTCATTGCTGCCGGGAATGAAGCTGAAGGGTCCAGCGATCATCCGTGAACGCAACACAACCATCGTGATCGAGCCCGGCTGGCAAGCCGAAGTCACGCCACTGAATCATCTAACACTCCGGCGAGTGCGGCCGCTGCGTCGTGAGCACGCCATCGGCACGCAGGCCGACCCAGTACTCCTGGAAGTTTTCAACAATCTGTTCATGGCCATCGCCGAACAGATGGGCGTCACGCTCGCCAACACGGCCACCTCCGTGAACATCAAAGAGCGCCTGGACTTCTCCTGCGCGCTCTTCGACACAGCGGGCAATCTCATCGCCAACGCGCCTCACATGCCCGTGCACCTGGGCTCAATGGGCGAGTCGGTGCAAGAAATCCTAAGACGGCGTGCAACGACCATGCAGCGAGGTGACGTGTTTGTGTTGAACGCGCCATACGCTGGAGGTACGCATCTCCCAGACGTTACCGTCGTCATGCCGGTCTTCATCAACAACTCCAACCAGCCTACTTTCTTCGTCGCGGCCCGCGGGCATCACGCGGACATCGGCGGTTCGACGCCAGGTTCGATGCCGGCGAGCTCGACGCATATCGAAGAGGAGGGCGTGCTTCTCGACAACGTGCAGCTAGTGAGCAACGGCACCTTCCTGGAAGCAGAGATGCGCACACTGCTGACGTCGGGAAAATACCCCGCAAGAAACGTCGAACAAAATCTAGCTGACCTGAGAGCACAAGTAGCAGCCTGCCAGAAGGGCGCAGCCGAACTAGAAGCCATGGTGGCTCACTTCAGCCTGCCCGTAGTCCAGGCCTACATGCAGCACGTACAAAACAACGCCGAAGAAGCCGTGCGACGCGTGATCGACGCGCTTCACGACGGCCAATTCACCTATCCGATGGACAACGGCGCAAGCGTCACCGTAGCCATCCACATCGACACGCAAACTCGAACAGCGACCATAGACTTCACCGGAACCAGCGCTCAGCAAGCAAACAATTTCAACGCACCGGTCTCCGTCACCCGCGCGGCTGTGCTGTACGTCTTCCGCACGCTGGTGGACGACGAAATCCCAATGAACGCCGGTTGCTTGAAACCGCTGAACATCGTCGTACCGCCAGGCTCAATGCTCAATCCGCAGCATCCAGCTGCAGTCGTCGCAGGTAACGTGGAAACCTCGCAAGTCGTCACCGACTGCTTGTACGGCGCCCTCGGTGTGTTGGCAGCGAGCCAGGGCACGATGAACAACTTCACCTTTGGCGACGGCGAGCATCAGTACTACGAAACCATCGCCGGTGGGTCGGGCGCGGGCCCGGACTTCAACGGCACGGATGCAGTCCAAACGCACATGACCAATTCGCGTCTCACCGATCCGGAAGTGCTGGAATGGCGCTTCCCGGTGCGACTCGACGCATTCAGTATCCGACGCGGCTCAGGCGGGCAGGGCAAGCACGCCGGCGGCAACGGCGTCGAACGTTGTGTGCGGTTCTTGAAGCCAATGACAGCAGTGTTGCTGGCGAACCATCGAGTCGTCGCCCCATTCGGCATCGCAGGCGGCGCATCGGCGCAAGTCGGCAAGAACTGGATAGAGCGCGCCGACGGCACCGTCGAACACTTCGGCGCCACGCATACCGCGCAGCTCGATAAGGACGACGTGTTCGTCATTCAAACACCGGGAGGCGGCGGTTTTGGCTGAGCGGCCGGCAGCAGGTCGACTGGCCACGGCGAGCATCGTCGGCACGACGCTCGAGTACTACGATTTCGCGGTCTACAACATGCTGGCCGCGCTGGTGTTCAACCGGCTGTTCTTTCCCTCGTTCGATCCTTTGTCCGGTACGTTGCTCGCGTTCTCCACTTTCGCAGTGGGCTACTTGTCGCGTCCAGTCGGTGGCGTGATCTTCGGCCATCTCGGCGACCGTTACGGTCGTCGCTTCGTGTTGGTAGCAACGTTACTGCTGATGGGCATCACCACCGCGCTCATGGGCCTGTTGCCGACCTACACGACTGCAGGCATTGCGAGTCCGATTCTCCTCGTCGTGCTGCGATTCATTCAGGGCGCCGCGCTAGGCGGAGAGTGGGCCGGCGCGGTGTTGTTGAGCGTGGAGCATGGCGATCCGCAGAAGCGTGGACGTAACGCGTCGTGGGCGCAGATGGGACCGTCTCTTGGAACGCTGCTGGCAACTGGATCGATTGGGCTAATCACATTGCTGTTGTCGCCGGACGAGTTCCTCGCTTGGGGCTGGCGTTTGCCGTTCTTCGCCAGCGTGGTGCTGGTCGCGTTTGGCCTGTGGATCCGAGTCGGCGTCGAGGAGACGCCGCTGTTCAAGCAGATCGTACAGCAGCGCTCCAAGGCACAAGCGCCGATCAGCGAAGTGGTGCGCGGACATTGGCGAAGCTTGTTGGTCGGCGGTGGCGTGCGTATCGGCCCCGACGTCTTGTACTCGCTGTCGGTGGCGTTCTCGCTGAGTTACATGACGACAGTGCTCGGTCTGTCGCGAACGTTGGCATTGACCGCGCTCTCCATCGGCGGTGCCGTCAACGCGTTCACGATTCCGCTCTTCGGCGCGCTGTCAGATCGCGTCGGTCGTCGCGTAGTGTATGGTGTGGGCGCCGTGATCGGGTTGATTTGGATGTTCGCGTTCTTCCCGTTGCTCGCAACCAAGCAACCCGTGTTGATCGTATTGGCCATCGTCGTCGCGCTGACGGTGCACGCGATGATGTACGGCCCACAGGCCGCGTTCATCGCTGAACAGTTTCCAACGCGCGTTCGCTACGCCGGCGCATCGCTCGCTTATACATTGGCCGGTATCGTCGGTGGTGGAATTGCACCGATGCTGTCCACCGCATTATTACAAGCATCAGGAACAACCGTAGCGGTTTCTTCTTACGCAGCCATGGCGCTCACGATTACATGCATCGTGTTGTTCGTAGTTCGCGAGCGTGCACGCGAACCTCTTGATTGAAGCTTTTTCCTGCTGCGAATCTCACGCAGCTGCTCCGCCGAATCTGCGCTGTAACGGTGCCATGCGTTGCACTCCGACAACAGGTCGGAACTCTTTTGGCGCAGAGTTCGTTGCAGAACATTCCTGACAAAAGGACGGAGCAGCTATGAACACGTTGCGATGGGGGATTCTTCAGGCGTTGGGCTTGACGGTCGTGGTGGTCGGTGCAGCGATTACTCCCAGCGTCGTCGAAGCACAAGTCACCAGTGCTGTAGTTCGCGGCCGCGTGTTGGCCAACGGCAATCCAGTGCCGGCCGGCGTGCAAGTCATCGCAACCAACTCCGCATCGGGCTTCACCAAGCAAGCGGTCACGCAAGAAGGCGGCGTGTATGCGTTGATCGGTCTGGCACCGGGCACGTATCAGCTGAAGATCCAAGGCGAAGGCTATCAGCCCACAGCGCGCGCGGTGCGCGTGCAGATCGGACAAACCATCGATCTGGATCTGAACGCCATGACAGAAGCGGTCACCGTGACCGACGAAGTGGTGGTGACCGCCGAGCGACTCGTCGACATGCGCACGTCGGAAGTCGCCACCAACATCAGCGTCGAGCAGATCGAGTCGTTGCCACAGGGCAATCGCAACTTCCTGAACTTCGCCGCGCTCGCTCCCGGTGTGCGCATCAACGATCGCGACACCGAGAAAACCTTCCAGGCCGGCGCACTCGGCGCCAATGCCGTGAACGTGTACATCGACGGCGTCAGTTACAAGAATCAAGTGATCAACGGCGGTGTGGTCGGTCAGGATTCCAGTCGCGGCAATCCGTTTCCGCAGAACGCCGTGCAAGAGTTTCGCGTCATCACGCAGAACTTCAAAGCCGAGTACGAGCAAGCGTCCAGCGCCATCATCTCTGCCAAGACCAAGTCGGGCAGCAACGAATGGCATGCCGATACATTCATCTATTGGCAGGACAAGAGCCTGGTTGCGCGCGACGATTTTGCCAGCGCCGGCGAACCGAAGGCGGCGTATGAGCGCAAGCAATACGGCCTGTCGGTGGGCGGTCCCATCATCAAGGACAAGTTGCATTTCTTCGTTGCTTACGAAGGCAACGACCAAGATCGCGCCGAACGCGTGACGCTCGGCAATCCCGCGGCAGCGCCTATCTTCGGTCAGTATCAAGGCTCGTTCGTGCAACCGTTCCGCGAAGATCTATTCTTCGGCAAGTTGGATTTCCAGCCCTCGTACAACCAGACCATGGATCTGTCGTTCAGTCTGCGCGATGAGTCGGACATCAAGGACTTCAGCGGCCAGAACAGTTACGAGGCCGCCAACGACATCAAGAACAAGGTGCAGACCATCAAGTTCGGTCACACCTACGACGCCGAAAGCTTCACCAACGAGGCCACGTTGCTGTACATGAAGTACGAGTGGCACCCGACACCGGTGAACTACGACCTGATCGGCCGCGAGTATGTGGGCATCATCCGCATCGGCGGCGGCTCCACTAAACAGAACATCGGCCAGAAGGTGCTGACCTTCAAAGACGACCTGACCTTCACCGAGTTCGATTGGCTCGGCGGCCACTCAGTGAAGACCGGTGTGCGCATCAGCAAGGTCGACTACGACGTGCAGAAGTTCCAGGTGTCCAATCCCATCTTCCGGTTCCGGCCCGATGTCGGCAACTTTGCGTTCCCGGCCGAAGCCGAGTACGGCACCGGCAATCCCGACCTGTCGGGTGAGACCACGCAGTACGGCCTCTATATTCAAGATGACTGGTCGGTGACCAATCGGCTGACGTTCAATTTGGGTGTGCGTTGGGATTACGACACGGATCTGCTCGGCAAAGACTATGTGACGCCCGATGCGATTCGCGCAGCGGCCTCGCAGTACGTGCCGGATCGCTACTTCACTGACGGCAACGATCGCGATAGTCCCACCGATCTGTTCCAGCCTCGCATCGGTTTCTCGTTCGACTTCTTCGACAACGATCGCACCGTGATTTTCGGCGGCGTGGGTCGGTACTTCGATCGAGTGTTGTACAACGAGATTCTGGACGAGCGCTTCCGCTTGCAGTGGGGAGTGCGCAAGTTTCAGTTCTCGTCGGATGGCTTGCCGCGTAACGGTCAGCCCACCATCCTGTGGAATGACGCGTATCTAAGCGTCGATGGCTTGAATGCGTTGATCGCTTCGGGCGTGGCGCCGAATCCCGAGATCTTCTTGATCGACAGCAAGACACGCATTCCCGAGACCATTCAAGCAAGCTTCGGTTTGCGGCAACGCTTGGGCGATGACTGGCTCACGTCGGTGACATTCGCGCGCAATCGGAGTCGGCACGGCTTCACGTACATTTTCGGCAATCGCAATCCAGATGGTTTGACCGGCGCGCTGCCCGATGAAGGCTGCTGCGCACCGGTGAGCGGTGGCTTCGGCAACATCCTGGTGTCCAGCGATGCCAAGCAGACCTGGTACAACGGCGTGTACCTCACACTCGAAAAGGCTTATACGCAAGCCTCGGAGTGGGGCATGACCTTTGCGTACACCTACAGCGAAGCGGAAGAGACTGGCGGTGATCTGTTCAGTCTGGACTATCCGCTGGTGTCCGACTATCCGCGGCACCCGACCAGCGGCGACGAGCGGCATCGGATCGTGGCCACCGGCATCGTCGGCGGCCCTTGGGACACCAAGCTCTCGGCCACGCTGACGTTGGGCTCGGGTACCGGCTACACGATCGTCGACCAGTCGGCGGGCACCGGCCCGGGCGAGATCCAATATCGTTACTATACCGGTCGACCGGCCAAGCACTCCTTCATCATCCCGGATGCCTGGGGCTACCGGAGCCTGGATTTGCGCCTGGAAAAACGCTTCGAATTCGGCGAAACCCAGGCGTTGAGCCTGATCGGCGAGGTGTTCAACGTGTTCGACTACGAGAACTACGACCCGCGCTCGTACAACGGCAACATCCCGTTCGGCGGCGCGAGCAACCAAGCCTTCGGCAAACCCACCGATCTAATTGAACCCGGCCGCCGCTTCCAGGTCGGTATGACGTATAGTTTCTGATGGGACCGGCAGACACCATGGCATACGTACACGATGAGGTTGAGTGACTTCTTCACCCGGCGAGGGCTGCCTTGGCGAGCGCTACTAGGACTGGTGACGGCGATGCTGTGTGTGGGCGTCGCTGTGGCAGCAGAACAGAAGCCCGCTAAACCCCGGGTGCCCGGTGTGGTGGTGGAACGCTCGCGGGTGTTCGATCCGGAGCGCGATGGCGATCCGGTGATCAACAATCTGCAACGCCGCACCTTCCGCTTTTTCTGGGACACCACCAATAAGCAGAACGGCATGGCGCCGGATCGCTTCCCGTCGCCTTCGTTCGCCAGCACTGCAGCGGTGGGCTTCGCGCTCACGGCCTATGTGGTCGGTGCGGAACGCGGTTTCGTATCGCGGTCTCAAGCCCGGCTGCGCACCTTGCGCACCTTGCGCTTCCTCGAGTCCATTCCGCAGGGCCCGGATGAAACCGGCATGGGCGGCTACAAGGGCTTCTACTATCACTTCGTCCACATGCATAACGGACAGCGCTTCGGCACGTCCGAGCTGTCCACGGTCGATACCTCGTTGCTGCTCGGAGGAGTGCTGCTGTCGCAGAGCTACTTCGATCGGGACAACAGCTCGGAGCGCGAGATTCGCGAGCTGGCGGAGAAGATCTACAGTCGCGTCGATTGGCAATGGGCGCAGAACCGTCCACCGATCCTGTCGCACGGCTGGCGGCCGGAAAGCGGCTTTCTGCGCTTCGACTGGCGGGGCTACAACGAAGGCATGTTGATGTACATCCTGGCGCTGGGCTCGCCGACCAAGGCCATCGAGCCGGAAGCCTGGACGGAATGGATGCGCACTTACAAGGACACTTACGGCAAGTTCAACGGCCAGGAATTCCTATCCTTCGGCCCTCAGTTCGGCCATCAGTACTCGCATGTGTGGATCGATTTCCGGGGCATCATGGACGCCTTCAATCGCGAAAAGGGCTTCGACTATTTCGAGAACAGCCGTCGCGCTTCGTACGCTCAACGCGAATACGCACGCCAGAATCCGATGCGTTGGCGTGGCTACGACAGTGAGATCTGGGGCCTGACGGCCTGCGATGGTCCCGCGGACACAGTGCAGATCTATAACAACGAAGAGCGCGGCTTCTTCACTTACGCAGCTCGCAGCACAGCGTCGATTCACTTGCTCGACGACGGCACGATTGCTCCGACAGCCTCGGTGGCGTCGATTGCGTTTGCGCCAGAGATCGCTATTCCAGCCATTCGCGCGTTCCGTGCGCGCTTCGGCGAACATCTGTATCAGAAGTATGGCTTCCTGGATTCGGTGAACCCCAGCTTCACGTTTACCGACGTGCCGCTGCGCCATGGCCGCATCGTCGAGGGCATCGGCTGGATTGCGGACGACTATCTGGGCATCGATCAGGGGCCCATCGTCGCCATGATCGAGAATTATCGCAGCGGCTTGATCTGGAGCATCATGCAGAACAATCCGCACATCCGACGGGGACTGCAACGGGCAGGGTTCACCGGCGGCTGG
>NZ_JAEUPY010000205.1 GCF_016790065.1 Steroidobacter sp. | reverse complement strand
CTGATCAGTCACCTGTCGTTGAACTATCTGTCCCTGATTGATCGCACGCCCGAGGCGGGCGCGGAGATGCTTCGCGACATGCTCGCGCTCTACGCGGATTCGAACGACGTGACCGCGCAGCGGCAGGTCGAAGGCGTGCGTAGCGTGGGTTACAACACCGTGGTGAGACGCGCTCCGGTGGAAGGCCCGATCAGCTATGCGCGGGGACTTGAGATCGCGATCACGTTGGACGAGGCCGCCTTCGAAGGCGCGGGCATCGTCGTGCTCGGCAGCGTGCTGGAGCGATTCTTCGCGCGCTATGTGTCTCTGAATTCATTCACGCAGACCCGACTCGCATCGGTGGCGCGGGGTGTCGTCAAGGCTTGGCCAGTGAGGGTGGGATGTCGCCGCCCAATCTAAACAATCACGCCCTGACACAGCTGCAGTCGCAGCCTCACGGCTACAGCCTGTTCGCGGCCTTGCGGCTGCTCGAACAGTCGTTCGCGGACCGGCCGCGGCTCGGAGAAGCGCGCAAGGCCGCGGACGATCCGGTGCGCCTGGGCCAAGCGCCCCATCTGTCGTTCGCTCCCTGCGACGTGGCGCAGCTCATTAGTAATGAAGATGAGCCCGTGCGGCTCGAGCAATTCTCGTTCGGCGTGTTCGGTCCCAACGGCGCATTGCCGTTGCATTTGACTGAGCTCGCTTACGAACGGCGGCGGCACAAAGATGACGCGACCATTGTCGACTTCATCAATCTGTTTCAGCACCGACTGACCGCGCTGTTCTATCGCGCGTGGGCGGAGTCGGAGCCCGCGGTAAGTCTCGACCGACCCGACAGCGATCGCTTTCGCACGTATGTCGGTGCGCTCATCGGCATGGCGCCGGACAGCGCGCGCGATGCCGACTCGGCGCCGGACTACGCCAAGCTGTCTCGCGCCGGGCTGTTCGCCGCGCAACCGCGCTCGGCCGAAGGTCTCGAAGCAGTGCTCGCTGACTACTTCGGCATCGACGTCGAGGTGCGACAGTTCGTCGGCTCGTGGATGGAGATCCCCGATGACCTGCGGTGTCGCCTCGGTGGTTTGGAGGAGGCTGCGCTCGGTAGTAACGCGACGTTGGGCGTAGCGACCTGGCAGTGCCAGCACAAGTTCGAGATCGTGTTGGGTCCGCTGCCGCATACGGCGTTCGCAAATTTTCTGCCGGGCGCCGCAGGTCTCGCCGAGTTGCATTCGCTGGTGCGGCTGTACACGAACGATGAATGGGAATGGCAGGTGCGTTTGCTCCTGCGCGATGTGGAGATCCCCGGCGCGCGTCTCGACGGCACGAATCCGCTCGGCTGGACCAGCTGGCTTGGCGAGCGTCGGGCGCATGCGGCGGATGTAGTGATACAGGAAGCGGCGGCCACCCGCCCATAAGCAGTACCGGAGCAAAGCACGCATGGGAGACATCAGTCGGGTCGCGCTGTTCGGCAAGTTGAATCGGCTGGCTTATGAGTCGGTCGAAGGCGCCACCGTGTTCTGCAAGTTGCGCGGCAATCCATACGTCGAG
>NZ_JAEUPY010000121.1 GCF_016790065.1 Steroidobacter sp. | reverse complement strand
AACAGCAATACCCAGCCGATGGCCCCCCATTGCGCGAACGGATGATCGAGGTTTGCCAGATGTAACAGCGCGATCAAGGCGGTCGCGACTGGCAGATAGGTCGCAGTCAGCAGCGGCAAGCGCCACTCTCGTTTCAGGCTGATCCACGCCAACATCGCGACGGTCAGCGCTACGAAACTCAGCGATGCTCCGTAGGCAGCAGAAGGCAGGAATCTGTCGATCTCGCGTAGCCCACCGAGCAACCACCACGCCACGCCCCAGAGCGTGAACACAGCGTCGGCACCGATCTCGTAGCGGGCTCGATGCTCGCGATTGCGAAACAACCAGTAACCGCTGCACACACCCGAAACGCTGAGCATGAGCGTGCCGAGATAAGCGCTGTTGAGAATCGGCAGGTCGTCGTAGTGACCGTACAGCCCAATCAAACAGCCAAAGCCGGCGCCCACCTGTAATAACGCGCCGAATGCGCGAGCCAGCTTTCTTTGCTGCCGCACGCCGAGCCACAGCAAGCCGGCGCCTTCGACGGCCCACATCGCTGCGGTCGTGCGAGAGTCGAATGCCAATGGAATGGCGAGGCTACCGAAGATGATGCCGAGCGCGGCGAACGCTTCGACCAAGAGTCGGAAGCTGTCGCGCCGGGTTTTGAACAACACCCAGCCGAGGATCAAATAGAACGCGCCGAGCGCGAACGCACTCCAGGCCATCGCATACTCGATGCGACTGACCATCGACGCATGCAATGCGAATGCGACCACCGGCAAGCCAAACACCAATGAACCGGACACGTAGCCCTTCAGATCGGGCGGCTGACGCACACAGTTCAAGATCGACACGCCGACATACATCAGGAAGAACAGGATCAGGAACGCGTCGGCCGCGAGCAGGTCGTCGGCTTCGTAGCCGTTGACGCGCCACAAGCCGGTGATCGTGAACGTGAACAAGAAGCCAAGCACGTTCAACACTTTCCAGGTGCGGAACCATGCGACTGCGAACACGCCGAGGTTGAGCACGGCGTAGTAGCTGAATAGCGCGATGTAGTTGCCGCTGCCGGTGGACACCATGATGGGCGCCAGAAAACCGCCCGCCGTGCCGATGACTGCAAGCGACAGTGCGTTCTGTCCGACCGCCAGAATGGCTGCGGCCAACGCGATCACCACCAACAATCCAAACGCGAGGCCGGTGGGTAACAAATCGAAACGGGTTGCCGCGAACACCGTTAGATACAGCCCCGCTATACCGCCGCCTTGAAGCACTTCCGAGTAAACCGCGCGTTTCTCTCGAAGCCGCCAGCCGACGATCAGCAAGGCGAAAGCGCCCACCGCGATGCCGATGAAACGCAGCTCGATGGGAAACATGCTGTGTTCGGCCGCGTACTTGGCCAGAAACGTGGCACCGAAGAACAAAATCACGATACCAATGCGCGCCAACGGATTGCCGCGCTTGAGCCAGTCGACGAACTCGCCGATCAGACGCTCGACGGCGGAAGGCTCCGGCGGCTTTGCCGGCTTTCGCGGCGGCGTCGGCGCAGTGCTGGCTCGCTCGCGAATCGCCGCAGTTGCATCTGCAGGTTGTGCCCGCGACGCAGCCTGCTCCGTAGCCGCCGGCGTTGCCATGTTCGCCAGTGCTTGCTCGGTCGCAGCGGGCGTTATCACCGTCGCTGGCTGGGCCGGAGTAGAAACATCGTCAACCGGTTGAGTCGGCGCCGGCCTGGGCTCGACGACCGCTTGCGGTCGAGCCGCCCTTATTACCTGCAACTGCTCTTGCAACGAGTGAACGCGACCGCGCAGGTAGAACACCTGAGCCAGCAGTGCGCCGAACATGGCGCCAAACCAGAAGTTCTCCAGATCCGACGTCAACGACGCACCGACCACTCCGAATAGCAGAGCGAGACCGATGGTCGATCCTTTGGAGGATGCTTGTTTTTCCGGCTGCATGCGCGCACCGCTTGAGTGCCGGACCGCGTCCCGGCGCGCGCATCTTGCTGGAGAGCCGCTCGAAGCGCAAACCAGCCTATTTAGCGGCAGCCGATTTAACTTTGGAGCGGCGTGGCCCTTTGAGCAAGGCCAGTGCCGCCAGCTCCATCCGGCGTGGTGACATGGACGTGCGTGGCACTCGCTTTTCCACGATGCCGGACTTCCATGCCTCGAAGACCACGGGATTGATATATGACTTGCGACACACGGCTGGCGTGTTACCTAACGCTTCAGCGACGTTGCGAGCCGTCGCCGCCACGCAGCCATTGAACGCGCGTTGAGTCAGCGGCTCTTTACGCGCCTGACAGGATAGAAACGCGATGGCTCTGACCGTGCCGCCCCAGGTGCGAAAATCCTTGGCGGTGAAATCGTTGTCGCCACCCATGGCCTCGCGCAAATATTCATTCACCATGCCCGAGTCCACCGGCTGGCGCTGACCGTCGTCGTCCACATATTGAAACAGCGCCTGACCCGGCAATTGTTGAATGTGCTTGATGAGGCGGGCGAGGCGACGATCATCCAGCACCACTTCATGCTGACGGCCGCTTTTGCCGCGGAAGTTGAACGACGCCCGCCCGTCACGCAGGAATTTGACGTGCTTATTTCGCAGCGTAGTCAGTCCATACGATTGGTTGGTCCGCGCGTATTCCTCGTTGCCGACGCGTATCAACGTTTCCTCGAGCAACTCGACGATGACCGCGAGCACCTTGTTTTTAGGCAAGCCGGATAACGACAGATCTTGTTTCAATCGGCGCCGCAGCTTGGGCAACTGCGCGCCGAATTCGAGCATCTTGGAGAACTTGCCGTCGTCACGAGTGGTGCGCCAATCAGGGTGATAGCGATACTGCTTGCGGCGCCGAGCATCGCGGCCGGTGGCTTGCAGATGCCCCCGCTCCTTGGTGCAAATCCAAACCTCGGTGTACGCAGGCGGAATCGCCAACTTCCGGATGCGATCCAAGATGCGCGCTTCGGTGACCCGCTTGCGATCGGGGCCCAGGTAATAAAAGCCGGTGCCGCGCTTGTAGCGTCCGATGCCCGGCTCGGCATCGGACACATACAGCAAGCCGTTGGCGCGGGCATGCTGGTGAGCCTGCACCACCGACTCGGGAAGGTCTGGCGGCAGGTCACGCACAGCCGGATTCTGGAGCGGGCGTTAAGAAGGACTGTCGGCGCGGGCGCTATGGAGCAGGCCCCAGCCGATCAGAACGACGCCGATCAATAACAAGGCATGGACCGCAAACACGGCCAGCTTGATGCCCAGCCAAAGAATGGCCCAGGCCACGATCAAGCCAATACCCAACCACACCAATGGCTTCATGAAACTCACCTCATCGCGCCGGACGACCGGCTGCCGTGAGAAAACGTTCAAAGAAACGCTTGGTTCCGCAACACCTGCTGCGAGCCTGAATTGACGCAAGATTTGACGTACGACACTCTGGCGCCCCCCATCCTCCGACAACGCTTCGAGGGAGTGCCGATGCTGAATGCCACCCTTCGTGTCCTGTGCCTCGGTCTGGCGGTGTGCCAGTTCGCGCCCTCCCTGGCGGCCGCAGCCGAGCGCCGCCAACTCACCGTCGATGACATCAATGCCGTTCGCGAGGTGAGCAGCCCGCAGGTGTCGCCCGATGGCCAGTGGGTGGCCTACACGGTACGCACCGCCGATCCGGTCAAGGACAAGGGCAACAGCCATCTGTGGATGTCGAGCTGGGACGGTAAGCAAAGTGTGCAACTGACCTACTCGGACGAAAGCGAACACTCGCCGCGCTGGAGTCCCGACGGCAAATACATCGGCTTTCTGACCGCGCGCGGTGAAGACGATCCGCCGGAGCAAGTGTGGTTGCTGGATCGGCAAGGGGGCGAGGCCAAACCATTGACCGGTTTCAACGGCGACGTGGTCGACTTCAGCTGGTCGCCGGACGGCAAGAAGTTGGCGCTGATCGTCAGCGACGAAGATCCTCGCAAACAGCGCGGCGCCGACAAGGACAAGACGCCGCCACCCATCGTCATCGATCGCTATTACTTCAAAGAGGACGTCACCGGCTATCTCGGCAGCCAACGCCAGCATTTATATGTATTCGATGTCGCCACTCGCAAGGCCGACAATCTCACGTCCGGCCGCTTCGATGAGAGCCAGCCGAGCTGGTCGCCCGACGGCAGCCGGATCGCCTTCTACAGTAATCGCAGCGAGGATCCGGATCGCAACAACGAGTTCGGGCTGTACACCATCGAGCCGCGCGCCGGTGCGAGCCCGCAGCTGATTACCAAGTTTCAGGGCGACGCCGGCGATTCCGCTTGGATGACCGCGGCGACATGGCGGCCCGATGGGCGCGAGTTGGCGTTCGTCACCGCCGGCGATCCCAAGCTCATTTTCTATTCGACCCATCATCTCGCCATCGTGTCCGCCAGCGGCGGCGCTGCACGCGTCGTTACCAAGTCGCTGGATAGAAATGTCATCGAGCCGCGCTGGTCGAGCGATGGCGCATCGATTTATTTCCTGCTCGAAGATGATCGCAACCAAGTCTTGGCGCGCATGAACGTCGGCAGCGGCAAGATCGAGCGCGTGCTCGACGGTCGGCGCGAAACCACTGACTATGATCTGGGCAGTAAAGGTCGCATCGCCTTGATCGATAGCACGGTGAACTCACCGGATGCGCTCTTCGCACTCGAAGGCAAGCAGCTGCGAGCGCTGTCTCATCACAATGACGAGTGGTTGGCGAGCGTGCAGCTCGGCACCACTGAGGAGATTTCGTTCTCCTCTAAGGATGGCACGCGCATCAGTGGATTCGTGGTCAAGCCGCCGGGTTACGTTGCCGGCAAGCGCTATCCCACGTTGCTGTGGATTCATGGCGGACCGGTTTCGCAGTACGCGAACTCTTTCACGCTGCCGTGGCAGATCTTTGCCTCGCAAGGTTACGTCGTTGTCTCATCTAACCCGCGAGGTAGCTCGGGGCGAGGTGAAGCGTTCGCGACTGCCATCTATAAGGATTGGGGCGGCAAGGATTCGGAGGACGTGCTGGCCGCTGTGGATCATGTCGTTCAGCAAGGCATCGCCGATCCGAACCGCCTCGGCGTGGGCGGCTGGAGCTACGGCGGCATCTTGACCAATGTGGTGATCGCCAAAGACACGCGCTTCAAATCGGCCACCAGCGGGGCGTCTATTTCTAACGTGCTCGCTGGGTATGGCACGGACATGTATATCCGTGAATATGAGATGGAACTCGGTGTGCCGTGGAAGGATCTCGACACTTATCTGCACAACTCGTATGCGTTCATTCATGCGGACCGCATCAAGACGCCTACGTTGTTCCTGTGCGGCGACCAGGATTTCAATGTGCCGCTACTGAACTCGGAACAGATGTACCAGGCACTACGCAGCCTCGGTGTACCAACGCAGCTGATCATTTATCCCGGACAGAATCACGGGATCCGCACACCGTCGTATCTAAAGGATCGGATGCAGCGATACCTGGATTGGCACGGCAAGTATCTGAACCCGCCGCCGACCTGAGCTCCTTCTTCTCGGCAATCAAGTCTGTTGTTATATACAGTTTTGGGCCATCATAGGCCCGATGACCAGCGCCAGCACCGCTCAGCAATCCGCCCTCGTCGCCACGTTCGGAGAAGGCTTGAACGCCGCCCAACGGCGTGCGGCCTTGTATGGCGCGCGCTCTGCAGAAGGCTTTGCCGCCGGCCCGTTGTTAATCATCGCCGGTGCTGGCACTGGCAAGACCAACACGCTCGCTCACCGAGTCGCTCATCTGTTGCTCGAAGGCGTGCCGCCCGAGCGGATCTTGTTGCTAACATTCACTCGACGTGCGGCCCAGGAAATGCTCCGCCGGGCCGAGCGCATCGCTACTCAAGCGCTGAGCAATTCGCCTCGCGCCGGCGCGATCCACATCAATGCCGCGCGGCTGCTTTGGTCTGGCACCTACCATTCCATCGGCAATCGGCTGATACGCGAGTACGCGCATGTGGTCGGGCTCGAACCCTCGTTTTCGGTGCTGGATCGGGGCGACGCGGCCGATCTATTGGACGTCGTGCGCCAAGAGCTCGGATTCGCCAAAAAGGAAAAGCGCTTTCCACGCAAGGACACTTGTCTTGCAATCTACTCGCACAAGGTGAATAGCCGCGCGCCGCTGGCGCAAACGCTACAAGAGGTTTTTCCTTGGTGCGCCGAGTGGGGCGACGATCTCAGCCGACTGTTCCGTCGCTACGTGGAACTCAAACATTCTCAGCAGCTGCTGGACTACGACGACCTGCTGCTCTATTGGCATCTGCTGGTGCAGGAACGACAGCTGGCGCTGGATATCGGTGCTCGGTTCTCGCACGTGCTGATCGACGAATATCAAGACAGCAATACTTTGCAGGCCGAGATCGTGATGGCCATGAAGCCGCAAGGTAACGGCGTCTGCGTGGTGGGCGACGATGCCCAGGCCATCTATTCGTTCCGTGCGGCCACCATCGAAAACATTCTGGAATTCCCATCGCGTTTCTCGCCGACCGCGGAAGTCATCAAGCTGGAACACAACTACCGCTCGGTGCAGCCCATTCTGGATGCCGCCAACGCGCTGATGAGCGACAGCCCGCGGCAATATCAAAAGGAACTGCGTTCGGAACGCGCCTCGTCACGCCGTCCCGTGTACGTTTCGGTTCAGGACGACAAGGCGCAATCGTTGTATGTGGTCGAGCAGATTCTGGCGGCACGCGAACAAGGCGTGGCGCTGCGCCGGCAAGCCGTGCTCATGCGCAATTCCCATCACGGCGACGTGCTGGAGTTGGAGCTGATCCGCCGCAATATTCCGTACACCAAATACGGTGGCCTGAAATTCCTCGAAGCTGCACACGTCAAAGATGTGCTGGCACTGCTGCGCTGGACAGACAATCCCAAGCATAAGATCGCGGGCTTCCGGGTACTGCAGCTGCTGAGCGGAGTCGGGCCGGCGGTCGCGGATCGCTGTTTGAAAGTATTCGAAGCCAGCGGTTATGCCTGGCCGACGCTCGCTGCTTATCGCATGCCTGTCGCGGCCGAAAGCGATTGGGCCGGATTGGTCGAGCTGGTCAACGACTTGTCGCAGGCGCGTGAATGGATTGGTCAGCTCAATCGCCTGCGTAAATGGTATGAGCCGCAGCTCGAACGCATTTATGACGCCGCCCGTGTGCGCATCGGCGATATCGAACAGCTGGAGCGGCTGTCCGGCCAATACGCGTCGCGAGAGCAATTCATTACCGAGCTGACCCTGGATCCGCCGCAAGTCAGCAGTGACCTGGCCGGCGACCCGGCTCGCGACGAGGACTATCTGATCCTATCCACCATTCATTCGGCCAAGGGTCAGGAATGGGATTCGGTGTATGTGTTGAATGTGGCGGACGGCAATTTCCCCAATGAACATGCCACCGGCCGCCCCGACCTGGTCGAAGAAGAACGCCGCCTCTTATATGTAGCCATGACGCGCGCCAAACAGGATCTGCACCTGGTCGCACCGCTCAAGTACTACATTACTCAGCAGAGCCGCACCGGCGACGCGCATGTGTATGGCGCTCGCAGCCGCTTCTTCACCGACCAGCTCATGCAACGATTCGAACAACGCGCCTGGCCAGCCACGCCCCATTCGGCCAACGCCACTGCCGCTGATACCAAAGTACGAATTGACGCTGCAGCGGCGCTACGCGCAATGTGGGACTGACTTTTTTTCCATAACAAATCATAGGGTCTTCTTTATGACCAAGCGCACGACCCGCGCGACGGCCAGTCGCGCCCGCAAGCGAGTCTTCGATGTTCGCCGTGACACCCTCGACTTCCGGGACAAGATGTATGTGCCGACGCTGATCGAGGTGCCCACCGAGCGGGAATTACAGCGCTATCGCGAGCATCGCATTCCCATCCTGAATCAAGGCTCCGAAGGCGCCTGCACCGGTTATGGCCTGGCCACGGTGGTGAACTACTTGCTGACCACTCGCAAGGTGGTGAGCGACTGCAATCCGGTCAGCCCGCGCATGTTGTACGAGCTCGCCAAGCGCTACGACGAATGGCCAGGCGAAAACTACTCGGGTTCGAGCGCACGCGGTGCCATGAAGGGTTGGCACAAACACGGGGTGTGCTCTGAAACGGTGTGGCCGTCGGCGACTGCGAAGGGCAACAAAGGTCAGCTGCTCACCGGCCTCAACGATGCGCGCACTGCTGACGCTCTGCGTCGACCGCTTGGCGCCTACTATCGTGTGAATCACAAAGATCTGGTGGCCCTGCATGCCGCCATCGCCGAAGTCGGCGTGCTGTTCGCCACGTCCAATGTGCATCAAGGCTGGGCCGAGCCCAGCGACGATGGCTTGATCGAATACTCCGACACCATGCTCGGTGCGCACGCCTTCGCCGTCGTCGGTTACGACAAGCACGGGGTGTGGATCCAGAACTCGTGGGGCGAGGAGTGGGGCAACGAAGGCTTCGCCTGCATCAGCTACGACGACTGGCTGCAGAACGCCACTGACGTTTGGGTGGCCCGACTTGGCGCCCCCATCGAGCTCAAGAGGAGCGGCTCGACGGCGGTGGCGCATTCCGCGTCAGCCGGCCAATCAGCCGCGTACTCATATCCCGACCTGCGTCCCCACATCATCAGCCTGGGCAACAACGGCGAGTTCAAAGCCGGCGGCAACTACGGCACGTCCGCCGAAGAAGTCGCCGAGTTGTTCAAGAACGAATTGCCCAAGGCCATCGACGCCAACGGCTACCAGCACATTCTGTTGTACGCACATGGTGGCTTGGTCGGTGAAACCGCGGCCGTGCAAAGGCTCGCCGACTATCGCCCCACCATGCTCTCGTCGGGCATCTATCCGTTCACGTTCATCTGGCACACCGATTACTGGACCACGGTGAAGAACATCCTGAACGATGCTTTCCAGCGTCGCCGGCCGGAAGGCGTGCTCGATGCCGCCAAGGATTTCATGCTGGATCGGCTCGACGATGCGCT
Organism: Steroidobacter sp.; assembly: GCF_016790065.1. Classification (GTDB taxonomy): domain Bacteria; phylum Pseudomonadota; class Gammaproteobacteria; order Steroidobacterales; family Steroidobacteraceae; genus Steroidobacter. The sequence goes on along the minus strand of NZ_JAEUPY010000121.1, from coordinate 1,761 downwards.
GGAGCCGTTGGCACGCGTGCTCACCGGCAAAGCCGCTTGGGATGAAATGAAGGAGAACGCACTCGCTGCGACTCAGAGCAGCAAGGGCGGCGCGCGAGCCGTCGCTGGTCATATCAAGCGACTGCTGGAAAAGTTACCCAAGCAGCAGGTGCCGAAGATTCATATCGTCGGTCATAGCGCTGGCAGCATCTTCCATGCGCCGTTGATCACTGCACTGAATGACGCCGGTGTCGATGTGGAGACTTGTACGCTCTGGGCGCCGGCTTGCACGGTCGCGCTGTTCAAAGAGCACTACTTGCCGGCCATCAAGAAGAAACGCATCAAGCGATTCGCCCTGTTTGCACTTTCGGACAAGGCCGAGCAGGACGATCACTGCGCCAACATCTATCACAAGTCGCTGCTGTACCTGGTGTCGCACGCGTTCGAGAAGGAGCCGCGCATCCCGCTGTTCCGCGACGGCGAGCCCATCCTTGGCATGGAGAAATTCCTGCGCAAGGATGCGGAGCTGCAAGCCTTGTTCAAGGGCGACAACGCCGACCTGGTAATTTCACCCAACAACAAGGCCGTCAACTCCATCGACGCATCGACCGCGCTCCATCACGGCGACTTCGACGATGACGCCGCGACCGTGCGTGCAACTTTGCGAAGGATCCTTGGCGACGGTGTGCCCAAGACCGAAGCCATCAAATTCCAACGGTCGGCCTCGTCTTTGCGCGAGAGTCGAGTTCGCGCTGATAAGGCGGCGGGCTTCTGACGAACCTGGTACCGACGCTGCACTGGGCTTTAACCGGGCCGGTGCAGCGTCGATCCAACGGCAAGCGCAACGAGAATTGAATGGGCGGCGTGCGTTGGCATGGCTGCCTCAGTCGCTGCAGTTTGATCGTTGGACGCTCGCTCGGATCGTCCGGCGGAGAGTCGACGATCAGGTAGGCGCCAGTCGTCAATCTGGTCGCCGCAATCTTGCCCGCTGCGAGTTCCAATACTCGCCCCGTGCCACGGGGAGCCCTCACGATTCGCCAGGGCGGCACGCGTTCCGCCAGTGCCAGCACGCGCATCTGTCGATTCAGAAACACCACGTCGATATCGAATCGCATGCCAAGCGTGTGAATGCTGGCACCGGGCACGAGCAACAACCCTTCGTGGTCTCGAATGCAGCTATGAGCCAGCAACCCGATGCAGCGTGAGCGAAACGAACATGCCATGCGCACGTGATGCGCGATGCATCGCCCGTCGGCCGTACGTAACTCCAAGGTTTTCATTGCGTCAGAACAGGCGGAGTGCGCCGGCCTCCAGCAGTTGAATGGCGATGGGAAAGCCGATGACGATGAACGTGGTGGGGAACAGCAGCGCGATCAACGGCAACAACATCTTCACCGGCGCTTGATTGGCTAGCTTTTCGGCGCGGAGAAAGCGCTCCTGTCGTCGTTGTCGTGCTTGATCGGCCAGCACTTCGCCTAGCGAGCCGCCGGTTTGCTCGGCTTGAGCGACAGCGGCCACGAAGTTGGTTACCGCCGGCAGCAGGATTCGTTGCGCCAGACGATCCATTGCGGTTCGTCTTGAAAGCCCGGCTCGCGATTCACGGAGGTAGCGGCAGAACTCTTGTTTTACCGGGCCGTTCGGCAGTGAGTTGACGGCCTGCTCCAACGCTGCGGTGAAATTCAGACCGGCTTTCATGGCGAGCACCAGCACGTCCAGGAAGAACGGAAATTGTTTTTCGAAACGGGCTTGGCGATGCTTGGCTAGTTCGCGTAGCCGTAAATC
>NZ_JAEUPY010000875.1 GCF_016790065.1 Steroidobacter sp. | reverse complement strand
TGCGCTGGTCGACTTGCCCAACGACTGGCAGCTGGAAAGCGACTACACCCTGACTCGCAACCAGAGCACCTTCTCGAGTTTCGGACTGCACACGCAAAATCTGCCGGCGGCGATCAACGCGGGCACGGTGGATCCGTTTGTCGACACGCTGGCGAATCCTCTGAACATGGCGTTCTACGGCGGCGCTTATGGCGGTGACTTTCCGTCGCGACTAGGCAACGTCGCACTTCGGGTTGCGGGGCCCCTCGGACATCTGCCGGCCGGCAGACCGACGCTCACCATCGGGTTGGAGCACCGTAAGGAGAGCCTGGATGCCGGTGACTATTACTGGGCGTTCCCGCAGTTTCCAAGCAGGAATGTGCAGCGCGATTACCTGCCCAAATCTCAGCGAGTGTTGAGTGCCTATGCTGAGATGAAAGTGCCGCTGGTCTCGGCGGCAAACAGTCTGCCGCTGGTGCGAGAACTGGATTTGCAGATCTCGGGTCGTAGCGAACGATTCAAAGTGGCCACCGGCACGGCGTTCGTGAGCAGCCCGACCGAACCGGTGACCGAGAATGAGGCCAGCTTCAGTGCTACCAGCCCAACGATCGGTGTGCGCTTCAAGCCGTTCGAACAGCTGATGCTGCGGGCCAGTTACGCGACCGGATTTCTGCCGCCGGACTATGTGCAATTCCTGGCGCCGACGCTCGGCGGCGGTTTTGTGTCGGGGCCCGGGTCGCTGACCAGCGTGGTCGATCCACGGCGGGGCAACGAAGTGGTGGCGACGCAATTCATGGCGGGTGGCAACCCGAACATCGAGCCGCAGAACTCGACGAGTTGGAGCGTTGGCGCGGTGTGGACGCCGCAGTACCTCAAAGGTCTGCGCGCCAACTTGGAGTGGTATCGGCTCACCCTGAAAGATGTGGCGCTGACACCCACTGCACAACAGATCGTCGATCTGGAAAGCCAGTTTCAGGGCCGCATACAACGCGATGCTGTGGCTCCAGGAGATCCGTATGGCGTCGGTCGTATCAATCTGGTCGATTACAGCCTGATCAATGCGGCGAGCACCAAAACCGAGGGCCTGGATATGTCAATCGCCTATCGCTTCGGCATCGGCAGCTTGGGGTCGCTGGAGTTTTCCGGCATCGGCACGGTCATCAAGCATTTCCAGCGCCAGACCACGCTGGGCGGTCCGATGGTCGATATCGTCAACCAGGTGGCCAACGGCGGCCCGCTGCAACGAAAAGGTAACCTGAGCCTGAGCTGGTGGCGCGAAGCGTGGCAGGTGGACTGGACCCTGACTCATTTCGGCTCCTATCGGCAATCCGACAATCCCGCTTTCGTGTTGGCGCAAGGATCCCGAAGCATTCCGAGCCAGAGCTACCACGACCTGGTGGTCAAGTATGACTGGGATGCCGGACTGACAGTGCAGGTCGGCGTCAGCAACGTATTCAATGATGTTCCGCCGCTGGACGTGTTCTACGACAGGACCAGTTACTACAGCCCGTTCGGCGATGCTCGCCTGCGCGAGTATTGGCTGTCGCTGAACCAACGATTCTGAGTGCGGCAATCACCCATGAATATTTGTGGTCGTGGAGTCTGCAAGATCGCGCTCGCCTTCGGTTGGCTGCTGCTGGTCGGTAGTCGGATGTGCTCGGCGCAGGAACTACAGATGAGGTACCTGGGCGTCGCGGGTTGGGAAATCAGGTCGGGCCATACCGTGGTGCTGATCGATCCCTATCTCACCCGGCTCGAGTTCGATAGTGAGCAGATCGAACAGGATGCGAAGAAGTACTTTGCTTCCTACTATCCGTCGCCGGACACCGCTGCGATCGACCGGCAGATCACGCGGGCGGACTTCATCCTGGTGCATCACGCGCACGCCGACCACATTCTGGATGTTCCCTATATCGCCAAGAAGACTGGCGCAAAGGTGATCGGCACCGAAAGCTCGATGAATATACTGCGAGCGCACGGTGTCGCGGAAAACCAGCTGTATACGGTCCAAGGAGGCGAGGACTATCAGTTCGAGGGCTTCTCACTCAGAGTGATTCGTTCCTTGCATTCGCCGCTGCATGCCAAGACCTACTTCGATTCCAGGCGATACACGCATGCGCCCGCTGTTCCGTTGAACTACTCGGACTTCATCGAAGGCGGGTCGCTGATGTTTCTGTGTCGTTTCGCCGGAACACAAATCATGACGATGGGCTCGATGAACTTCATCGAGGGGGAGTTGCAGGGCATGAAGCCCGATATTCTGCTGGCGGGCGCCGGTGCCACTCGGACCGAGATCTACCAGTACGCCGAGCGCCTGCTCAGGGCGACCGGTTACCCGAGCATCGTCATGCCGGCACATTGGGATAACGCCGACTACACGGACCAGCAGGCCCAGGCTCAGGCCATCAAGGAGCGGGTCGAGCCGTTCCGGAAGGAAGTCGCGGCGGCTTCGCCCAGATCGAAGTTCGTCGTGCCCAAACACATGAAAACGATGATCGTCACTGGCGGCGCGGTCGAGCAATAGCGGGCCATTTATAGTAGATGCGCCAGCGCTCGGAAACCTCAATACTATTTTCAGGGCGCCTGGTTCGAGCCATTAATTGCCCGGCGAAGGTTGCGGTCGAGCAGGCGTGCATGCCATCTTCCCGGCATGGAAGGCGTGCGCCTGCTGCTGTCGAAAATGCGTCGACTCTTGATGAGTCGCGGGCGTGCGGGCGATGAGATCGATGACTTGATGCAGGAAGCCTTCTTGCGCCTGCAGGTGTATTGCCGGGATCGAGTGGTACAGAACACCGAAGCGTTTCTGATTCGCACGGTGTTGAACCTGTCGGCCGAGCACGGGCGCAAGGTGCGAGCCGAGCGCTTGTCGGACGATGAAGAGGCGATGACCACCGTCATCGATCCGACGCCTGCGGTGGACGAAATCTACGCCGCGCAACAGCGGCTACTGCGCTTCAAGGAAGGCTTGCAGCGGTTGCATCCCAAGTCGCGGGAAGCCTTTCTCATGCATCGCATGGACGGCATGAGCTACGTGCAAATCGCCGAAGAATTCGGTGTGACGGTCAGCATGGTCGAGAAACACATCGCACGGGCGTCGTTTTTCCTCAGGGACTGGATGACGAGGGGCGGCCAATGAATCAGCCCGCGACCGACTCGCCATCGCCGGCGGTGCTCATGGCGCGTGCCGAAGCGGCTGCGTGGATCACTCGCTTGCATGGCCCGAACCGCAGCGATGAGATGGAGGAGGGCTTTCGCCGTTGGCTGGCGAGCAGTCCAGAGAACGCTGCCGAGTTCGAAGGCTTGAACGAGGTCTGGGACTTTTCCGTGCAACGCGCGGCCGTGCAAGGCGTGCCCCGTCTGCAACGCTGGCACATGCCTCGTCCCAAGTCTCGCTGGGCGCAAGCCGCCGTACTGGCCATGATCTTCGTGTTCGGCGCGCTAGCCGTATCTTTCGGCACGCGCGGCGTCTCCTACAGTACCGCTATTGGCGAGCAACGGTTGGTGCTGCTGCCCGATGGCAGCAAGGTTTCGATGAACTCGGACACCTTGGTGCGAGTGAAGTATGAAAAATCACGCCGTCGTCTAGTGCTCGAGCGTGGCGAGGCATATTTCGAAGTCAGCAAAGACGCGCACCGGCCGTTTGCGGTGATCGCGGGTTCGCGCGAAGTCGTGGCACTAGGTACGTCGTTCGTCGTGCGCTACGAACGCGATCGGACCGCAGTGACGCTAATGGAAGGAAAAGTCACGGTGGGTGCTCGCACCGACGGACTCGCCGCGATTGCCAGCTCTGATCCACCAGCTCGAATTCTTCAACCTGGCGAGCGTTTGGTGTTGACCGAACGCGGCGGCGAACACAAAGACCGTCCGGATCTGGGGGCGGTTGTCGCCTGGCGACGAGGCGAAGTGCTGCTCGAGGACACTCCTTTGCAGCAGGCCGTTGCGGAGATGAATCGCTACGACAAGGCGCAAATCGTCATCGACAGCGACTCGGTGGCGACGCTGAATGTCAGCGGTCTCTATCACACGGGCGACAATCGCGGCTTCGCTGCGGCCGTGGCGAAAATGCATGGACTGCAAGTCGTGGAGCGCGAGGAGCGCTTGCACTTACAAAAATAGTATTGAGGTTTCGTTGCTCCCCATCCATCTACTAGACAGCTACTAGATGAATCTGCGGTCGATAATAATTCAGGGAGCCCACCTCATGTCCGTGCCGCGTTCAGGTCTCGCGCTGGTTGCCTGTTGTGCAATGTTGGCTGTGCCGCCGCTGGTGTCGGCCGAGCCGCAAGCCACCTACGAGTTCGTGTTGCCGTCGCAGCCGCTGGTCGATGCGTTGCGTGCCATTGCCCGTCAGACCGGCACCAATGTGTTGTACAACTTGCGAGACCTGAAGGGCATCGATGCGCCTGCGTTGCGTGGCCAGTTGACGACGGTCGACGCTATCGAGCGCGTGTTAGCCGGCACTCGTTTGCAAGCGCTGCAGGCTGCGCCCACCACTGTCATCGTTCAGCCGATCGATACTGAGCGAGCCTCGGACGCAGCGGTATCGCAAACGATGGAGACGACCTCGACGACTTCTGAATATCCACTGCGCATTGCGCAAGCAGCTTCGACACAGCAGCGTGAGCCGTTGCGACTGGCGCAGGCGAGTGCACCTGCCTCTGGCTCCGAAACGTTCGAAGAGTTGGAGGAGGTGGTGGTGATGTCGCAGAAGCTGGCGCGTACCATCGAGCAAACCAGCACTAGCGTCGCGGTGTTCACCAGCAAGGACCTGGAGCGCTTGCCCGGCTTGTCGTCGGCCGACGATATCCTGAGCCGAATTGCGAACGTGGTGAACTCCGGCACCAACAATCTGATGCCTGCGGTGCGTGGCGTTGATTCCACCGGGCCGGCGCAAGGCCGAGATGCGTTCCTCGCGGGTTCGCGAGCGCGGTTATCGATCCAGGTCGACGGCCGGCCGCTGGGCTACAACGAATCGTCGTTCGGCGATAGCGGGTTGTGGGATGTGCAACAGGTCGAAGTGCTCCGCGGTCCGCAAAGCACCTTGCAAGGTCGCAATGCCGTGGCCGGCACGGTGGCCATCAAGACCAAGGATCCGACCTTTGATTTTCAATCTGGCGTGCGTTTGATCGGCGGCAACTTCGATGCTCGCCAAGGTTCGGTGTACATCTCCGGACCGGTGGTCGATGACACATTGGCGTTCCGCGTTGCTTACGACTATGCAGAGCGCGACAGCTTCCTGGAAGTGCTGCCGTACGCGGGTGTGGAAGAGCCGCAGAAATTCTCGTGGAATTCGGTGCGCGCCAAGTTGTTGCACAAGCCCGCGTCGTTACCTCAGCTCACCAATATCCTGACGCTGGCGCATTCGGAGTACCAAGCGCCGCAGGCGGAAACTTCGTCCTATCCGTTCAGTGCCGATGTGAGCGCCAACGATCCCGATCCGGTGTTCGCGCCACGCACCACCAACGCGACATTGCAAACCACCTGGCAGCACTCGGACAGTCTGCTGTTCGAAAGCACGCTGGCCTACTCGGATTGGTCGGTGTCACGGCGCACCTTGCCGTTCTTCGGCAATCTGACCATCGAAGGTACGGAGCTGGTCGTTGAGCCTCGCCTGCGCTTTGGCACGGCGGACAGCCGTCTACAGGGATTGCTGGGGATTTTCTTCTATCGGGCCGATCAAGATGAAGTGATCGACATCGCCGGCGGCGGCACCTTCGACGACCGAACCACCACGTCGGCGGCCTTTGCCGAGTTCACTTACAAACTCACCGATCGCTTCGACGTGACGTTCGGCGGTCGTTTCGAGAGCGAACATCGCGAGCGCCATGGCCAGGCGTTCTTCAGGATCGACCTGGATGACACCTACGACGTCTTCATGCCCAAGCTGGGACTGGCCTATCGCCTCGACAATGATGTGACTATCGGTGCGGTTGTCAGCCGAGGCTATAACGGCGGCGGCGCGGCATTGCCGGACGAAGCACCGTTCCAGAGCTATGCCTACGATCCTGAGTATGTGTGGACGTATGAAGCCTACACACGTGCTCGCGTACTGGATCGTCGTTTGTTGCTCACGGCGAACGTATTCTTTTCCGATTACAAGGACTACCAGCTGCCGTTCGATCTGAATCCGGATCCGGCGGTGTACTCGTTCATCATCTTGAACGGCGAAGAAGTGCAGACCTACGGCATGGAGCTCGGTGCGCGCTGGCAGGCGGCTACCAATCTCGAACTGTTCGCTGACGTGGGCGTGCTCAAGGCCGAGGTGACCAAGTATCCCGGCAATAGCATCGAAGGTAATGAACTGGCTCGCTCGCCCAAGTTCTCCGGCCAAGCGGGTATCTATTACGGAGGGCAGACCGGCGTCAATGTGAGCTTCGATGCTCACTACTCGGGGCGCTACTTCTCGGACATCACCAACTTCGCCGGCGAGCGCGTAGATGCGTTCTGGATGGCCAATGCGCAGCTCGGCTATGGGTTCGGCAAATGGCGCGTCTTTGGCTCGGTGAGAAATGTTTTCGACGAGCGGACTCCGCTGCTGTACTTCCTGGGCGATCCGTCCCCGGACACTGATGCGGCTGTGATGTCGCAGCCACGCACGTACCGCGTCGGAGTGAGTGTCGATTTCTAAATGAACTCTCGAAGAGATCTATTGCGCGCGGCTGGTGCGCTGGCCGCTAGCGCTGTGTTGTGCCCGGATGCAGCGTTCGCCACTCCTTCGATTCAGGCCCCTCGTGCCAAGAAGATCCCCAGGCGGATCGAACAGCTAGGGCGCGTGAGGGTCGACGACTACGCTTGGATGCGCGATCCGAACTGGAGCAATGTGCTGCGTAACCCGGCAGCGCTGCGCCCGGACATTCGTGCGCACTTGTTGGCAGAGAACGCGTACAGCGACTCGATGTTGAGAGCTACCGAGCCAGCGCAAGCGGCGCTGTTCGAGAGCATGAAGTCGCGGCTTGCGCCAACCGATACCGCGCTACCTGTTACTGACGGTCCTTGGGAATACTTCGAGCGATTCGCACCGGGCGCACAACATCCTGAGTTTCTGCGTCGACGGATCGGTCGTGCCGAGGCAGAGTTGCTTTTCGATGCTCAGGCGCGCTCGCGGGATTCATCTTATCTGCGGGTCTATCGGACGGAGCACAGCCGCGACCATAGTTTGTTCGCTTGGACCGAAGACACTCAGGGTGCGGAGTTCTTTCGACTGCAGGTGAAGGATCTGAGCACCGGACGCCTGATGCCAGCACCGCCGGAGCAATGCTCGGCGCATTTCACGCTGTCGCCGGACTCGCAGTGGATTTTCTGGATCTGGCGCAATGAGCACGGTCATGCCACGCGCGTCTATCGTCGCCCTGCGCGCGGCGGGGCGGACGTGTTGGTCTACGAGGAACGCGATCCTGGCTTCAACCTGAGCATCACTCGCACCGCCTCGAACGCGTTCATCGTGATTCGCGCCGCCAACGATGCGATGGACGAGTCATGGCTGATTCCTGCCACCGACCCGATCGCGGCGCCGGTCGTGGTCCAGCCACGCACGCCTGGACTGCAATATCGAGTCGAACATTGGAACGGCAAGTTGATCGTGCTCACCGACGCCGATGGAGCGCTCGACTATAAGCTGATGACTACGGACGTCTCATCGCCCGCACGTCAATACTGGCGTGAATGGATTCCGGCGCGGCCGGGGACGATGATTCTCGATGTCTTAGTGCTGCGTGATTGGCTGGTGAGGCTGGAGCGGGTCGATGCGAGCGTTCGTTTGGTCATCCGTGGACTGGGCGAAGAGCCCGAGCGGTTGATCGAGTTCGATGAAGACTGTTTCACCTTGGCGGTGGAACCGGGCCTCGACTACGCGGCCTCGGTGCTCAGAGTCGTTTACCAATCGCCCACCACGCCGCCGCAGTGGTTCGACTGTGACTTAGGAACCGGCGCTCGCGTGCTGCGTAAATCGCAGGAAGTGCCGGGTGGTTACGATCGATCTCGTTACAGTGCCAAGCGGTTGTTCGCGAAGGCCGCGGACGGCGAACAGGTGCCGATCACGTTTATTTCCAAAGCAGACGCGCCTCGCGACGGCTCGGTACCGACATTGATCGTGGGCTATGGCGCCTACGGATCGACCATGGAGCCGACGTTCGATGTCGCTGCACTGACCTTGGTTGACCGCGGATGGGCGGTGGCTCTGGCGCATACGCGCGGCGGAACGGAGAAGGGCACAGCTTGGCATCGTGCCGGACGTCATCTGCACAAGAAGAACACCTTCAGTGACTTCGTCGCGTGCGCCGAGCATCTGCGACAGCAGCGTTTCAGTGGTAGCCTTGTGGCGCAGGGAGGCTCGGCGGGCGGACTGTTGATGGGCGCGATTGCCAATCTGCGCCCGGACCTGTTCACCGCCGTGATCGCGCAAGTCCCGTTCATGGATATCTTGAACACCCAGAGCGATCTGAGCTTGCCACTGACGCAGCCTGAGATACCCGAGTGGGGCAATCCCGCCGCGGTCAGCGCCGACTACGACTACATAGCAAGCTACGCTCCCTACGAAAACATCGCCTCGAAGCCGTACCCCACGGTGCTGGCGACGGCGTCCATTTCAGATCGGCGTGTACCCTATTGGGAAGCAGCGAAATGGGTGGCACGGCTGCGGGAGCGCAGTACCAGCGGCCGACCGGTGTTGCTTCGGATGCGCATGGAAAGCGGGGGTCATGGGCTGGCCGGTCGCTTCGGCGAGCTGCAGGAGATGGCTTTTCTTTATGCCTTCGCCGAGTGGGCGATTCGGCGCTGACGCTGCGGCGAGGACCGGCAGAGGTCCTGTCAAACTCGAAAGAAAATCTGTAAATATCGTAAACCCGGCGGGCGACGCCGGGCTATGCTCTGCCGGATCCGAAGCGCCTAGCCCTATACGAGAATCCCGATGAAGCTTACCGGTATCGCTTGCTGTGTCGGCCTGTTGATCTGTCATGGCGCACTGGCGAGCTCGCCCCAGTACTCGGCGGAAGTGCGCCGGACGTCGTTTGGCATTCCGCATGTGAAAGCCAACAACGAAGCCGGCCTGGGCTATGGCATCGGCTATGCCTACGCGCAGGACAACTTCTGCATGTTCCAGGAGGCCTTCCTCACTGTGAATGGCGAACGCTCCCGCTATTTCGGACCCGACGCGGTGGGCGGCCCGGACTTCGACTCCGGCTCCATCAATCAGTCCAATCTGCGATCGGATTTTTTCTTTCGGCTGCTGAATGCTCCCGCGGAGGTGGATGCGGCCTGGCGAGCGCAGCCGGTGCCTGTCAAAGCTCTACTGCGTGGTTACGCGGCGGGATTCAATCGCTTCCTGGCGGAGGCGAGCAAGCAGCCGTTACCTGCGGAGTGTCGTGACGCGCCGTGGGTACGGAAGATCGATGAGCGCGACCTGATCAAGTTCGTTCGTCGGCTGTCGGTGGAAGGCGGCGCATTGTCGAATATGAAGGCGCTGCTGGATGCGGCTCCGCCAGTGGCCGGCGCGGTGAGTGCAACGAATGTAGCCGACGCGTACGAGTGGGTCTCTTGGGCGGATCGGCGCGAGTTTGTGGGCAGCAACGGCGTGGCTTTGGGCAAGGAGGTCACAGAGCATGGCCGCGGCATCCTGCTCGGCAATCCTCACTATCCCTGGTATGGCTCGTTACGGTTTTATCAGTTGCACCTGACCATTCCCGGCAAGCTCGACGTGATGGGCGCGTCGCTGGGCGGATTTCCAGTCGTTCACATCGGCTTCAATTCGCAAGTGGCCTGGACGCACACGGTCAACACGTCACAACATTTCACGATACGCGCGCTGCGACTCGATCCTAGCGATGCCACCCGTTACTTCGTTGACGGCAAGGCACAGCGCCTGCGCAAGCAAACCGTCACTGTCGATGTCAAAGACAGCACCGGAGCGATCGTGAAACGCTCGCACGACTTCTGGATCTCCAACTACGGCCCGTTGCTGGTCCGTCCGGGATTGGCTTGGAGCGCGCAGACGGCGTACGCGCTGGACGATCCGAACTGGAACAACGACCGCCTGCTGCGGACCTGGCATGCCATGAACCAGTCGCAGTCGCTCGACGAATTTCAGGAGGCCATCACGTCGCAGGTCGGGCTTCCCTGGGTCAACACACTGGCGGCGGACCGGCAGGGCGAGACGCTCTACACCGACGTGACTGTCGTGCCGCGCCTCACGCAGGCCAAGCAAGATGCCTGTATCGATGCCGCACATCGCGACTTGATGAAGACTGGGTTGTATGTGTTGAACAGCACTGCCGCTTGCGACTTGAAGCCCGGCTCGTGGCGTGGCAGCACGGGTATTTTCGCCGGCAACGAATTGCCCGTCCTGCGGCGCACGGACTACGTGCAGAACTCCAACGACAGCGCCTGGCTGACCAATCCGGCAGCGCTGCTGACAGGGTTCGCCCCCGTCGTCAGTGCGCAGGACTATCAGCAGAACGATCGCACGCGTATCGGTATCAGCCAGATTCAAGCGCGGCTGGCGGGCACGGATGGCTTGCCTGGCAAACGCTTCGATGCGCGCAAGCTGCGGCAGATCGCCTTCAACAATCGCTCCTATCTCGGCAGTCTGTTGCGAGATGACCTGCTGCAAATTTGTAGCGACGCGAGTCCCATCGTGGTCGGCGACAACACTGTGGATGCTCAGCAGGCATGCGCAATCATTCGTGGCTGGGACGGCTATGCCAACGTCGACAGCACCGGCTTTCCGCTGGCACGCGCCTGGATGGTCAATCTGTCCCGGCACAATGAAATCTGGGCAACGCCGTTTTCGGCGAGCGATCCGGTCAACACGCCGCGGGGTATTAAAATCAGCGATCCCGCCGTGCTGCGTACCGCGCGTGAGGCCTTGGCAAATGCAGTGCTCGAGCTGCGGACGAAAGGCGTGGATGCTTCGCGTCCCTGGGGTGAGATTCAGTTCATCGAGCGTAACGGCCGCCGTATCCCTGTCCCCGGTGGCGCGGTGTACAACGCGATCTCCGGCACGATGGCTGATGGCGCTGTGAGAGTGCGGGCGGGTTCGAGCTACATCCAAATCGTGTCCTTCGAGGCCGATGGTCCACGGGCCGAGGCGTTGCTGACCTATTCGCAGTCCACCGATCCAGCCTCGGCGCATTTTGCCGATCAGGCACCGCTGTTCGCCGAATCGAAGTGGCAGACACTGCCGTTCACCGATGCGCAGATCGAGCGCGATCCGCAGTATCGCAGTCAGATCATTACCCAGTAGACCCAGCCGCTCAGGCGATGCGAGTTACGTTTCACGAGAAAGGTAAATGATGCAACGGGGTGAGCAGTAATGGCATGATCGCGGCTCGGTCGAGCCGCAATGTAGTGACGACTAAAATGACGATTCAAACGACGAATCAAATGACCCAGGGCGACTTCATTGCTGAGTCGTTGCTACGTTCCGCGGCCAACGTGGTCGCCAAAGTCGCTGTGCGCACGCCGTTGCTCGAATCTCCCATGCTCAATGAGCGATTGGGCCGGCGGGTGTTGCTGAAACTGGAGTGCTTACAGCGCACCGGCGCATTCAAGTTCCGCGGCGCTTACCACAAACTAGCTTCGTTGACCGAGGAACAGCGCCGAAGCGGCGTCGTAGCCACCTCTTCGGGAAATCATGCGCAGGCGCTCGCGGCGGCGGGCAAGTTGCTCGGCAGCCCGGTGACGCTGGCGATGCCGCTCGACTCACCAGCCTTCAAGGTGGCCCGAGTGCGGGCGCATGGCGCGTCCATCGTTCACTACGACCGCTATCGGGACGATGAAAAGGCAGTGGGCTTGGAGCTGGCGCGAGAACGCAAAGCCGTCATGGTGCATCCGTTCGATGATCCGCACATCATCGCCGGTCAGGGCACGGTGGGGTTGGAGTTGTTCGAACAGGCTGAGCGACTCGACGCTCGTATCGAGCGAGTGCTCGTGCCGTGCGGTGGCGGTGGCTTGACTGCCGGTGTCGCGCTCGCTGCGCATTACATCAGCTCGCACACCAAAGTCTGCACCGTCGAGCCCGAGCACTATGACGATACCGCCCGTTCGTTGCAGGCCGGACAGATTCTGTCGAACGCGATGGCAGCAGCGCGGCCGACACTCTGCGACGCGCTGATGGTGGCTCAGCCCGGTGTGCAGACCTTCGAGATCAATCGACGCCTGGTCTCGGAGGCTTTCGTGGTACCCGACTCGCTGGTGCTCGAAGCCATGCGGCTGCTCACCACCGAATTGCGGCTCATCGTCGAGCCCGCCGGCGCCATCGGCTTGGCGGCGCTGTTGGGCGGGCTGGTGCCCTCGGGCAAGGGCTGCGTTGCCGTCATTATTTCTGGCGGCAACGTGGCACTGGAACGCTTGGCCGGGCTCACGCCCGAGACGCCTGCCGCTTAGGGAATTTCCAACTGCGGGCAAGTCGGCATCAGTTCGTACATGGCCTTATGCGAGCCCGACAAAGCAAAGCGGGCCGGCTTGCCGTCGACAGTCACGACGGCGTGGTAGGCGAGCGCTGCACGCTTGGAAAGCACGCGAGCCGGTTCGCCACGTAACACCAGCGTTGCTTGCTCGACATTCCATTGCGATTGCTCGGTGGGCTCTTTGTCGAAGGCGATGGCGACCGAGCGGATCTGTCCTTCGGCTTCCTTCAGGCCGGACACACGCAGTCCCGACAGCACGTTCTGGCCATCGCATTGAAAGAACCACGACGCTCCTTCGCCGTTGACGCCAACCGCGGTCGCCCGGCTGCCGGGGCCGTAGGGCGCGACTGAACTCCACTGCACTGGGCTGGACGAGCAGCCGGCTACGCCTAGGGCAGCGCAAGCCACGGCAATCGAAGCGAGTCGGCAAGGGAATGGGAACGTGCGCATCTTGAGGGGTCTCCAGAAAGTGCGCGGGACGCTAACAAAGCGCCACCGGCGTAACCGTCGCAATCGGACGAGGGGTTGTCTCGATCAGGCCAACCCGGCCGCTGGCCAAAAGGTAGTTGAATTTCGGCCTGGACCCGTCTTCTATAGATGAGCGCCCTGATTCGAGGGCGGCGCCCGTGCGAACCGAGGTCGCGTCCGAGGTGAAGGTCCCTTCCACGAACGACAATTGGCTGATCCGGCTGGTCGAGGAGTCCGGCCCGGCGCTATTGCGGTTCATCGGGCGGCGGTTGACCAGCCGAGCGGAGATCGAGGACCTGGCGCAGGAGGTCTACATGCGGCTGATGCGCGTGGAGGACACCGGCGCCATTCGCGATCCGCGTGCTTTTACCCTGCGAGTGGCGGCCAACGTCGTTTACGAATGGCGCATGGCGGCCCGCAATCGTTTCGAGCATACCAACGACGCGGTGGAAGGCGTCGACGAGCAGTTGGATCCGTATCGACACCTGTTGCAGGCCGACGAGAAGCGCCGGCTGACGCAGGCCCTGGACCAGCTGAGTCCCATGCAGCGAACCATCGTCCTGCTGCATCGGCGGGACGGTATGACCTATGCGGAAATCGCCAAGCACGTCGGCTTGTCGGTTGCGATGGTCAACAAGCATCTGTCCCGCGCGCTCGCGATCTGTAAGGAATCGCTGGCGCCGCCGGACGTGCGTGAGTAGCCGGACATGAAGGAACCTAGAGATAAGACAGCACGAGCCATTGGTGAGGTGGCGTCGGAATGGGTCGTGAAGATGCATGCAGCGGACGTGTCCGATGCGGATGCGCGTGCCTTCATGGAATGGTTGCGTCGCTCGCCGCAGCACGTGGCGGAATATTTGCACGCCGAAAAAGTGTTCTTCGTGCTCGAAGGCGCCGCGCGAGAGGACGCCACCGATGTAGCAGCGCTACTTCGCGAGCATGGATCGAACATCGTCGAATTGCAGCAGGCCGACGCCGCGCCCGAGCTTGTCATTCCATCGCAGCCGTCGACGGACAGAAGTCGTTCCCGATGGTTCGCGGCTGCAGCCGCTGTCGTCGCGACGGTGGGCGTCTCACTCTTCGCGGTGCATACATGGCGTAGCGCCGATACGTTTGCCACCGGCACCGGTGAACAACGACGCATCGTGCTCGATGACGGCTCGACCGTCGACTTGAATACTCGGTCGAGCGTCAAAGTGCATTTCACCGACGCCACCCGGCGCATCGAACTCGCCGAGGGCGAGGCTTTTTTCAGCGTGGCCAAGGACCCAGGGCGGCCATTCATCGTCAGCACTGGCACCGCCGAAGTCCGCGCCGTCGGCACGCAGTTCAATGTGTATCGTCAGCAGACGCGTGCTGTCGTAACTGTGGTTGAAGGGAAGGTCGCAGTGACGGCGAACGATGCCGCCGTCAGTGATCAACGCTTGATACCTACGGTCGATCCGGCGCCGATAGAAATCAGTGCCGGCGAAGAGGTGGCGGTGGACTTGAATCGCGCCGGCAGTGCAATCGCCACGCCGCCAGCCAACAGCAACACTCGCGTGGCCACCGCGTGGCGACAGCGCCGTTTGATATTCGAGAACCAGACGCTGAGCGAAGTGGCGAGCGAATTCAATCGTTACAACCGTCGGAAGTTCGTCGTCGAGGATGCGCAGTTGGGCGCTGAGCTCATCAGCGGCGTGTTCGATGCGGATCGTCCCGATGATTTGGTGAGCTTTCTGGAAGGTCAGGGCAACGTGCGAGTACAACGCGGCGCGGCCGATGAATTCATCGTGACGCGCGCCGAGGGTATCTGAAATTTCGGGCCAGGCAGTCTTATTGAATGGGGGATACAAATAGACGTCCGGGGAGCCCATTGTGAAAGTTCGCACGCGCCTTCTGCCCACCTTCAGCTTGCCCACTTGCGCTTTGTTGTTCGCTTCGTTGCCGGCACACGCCGCTGAAGCGTATCAACTGTCGATTCCAGCGCAGCCGCTCACCAAAGCGTTGCAGGCATTCGCTACACAGTCCGGTCTATCGCTGGTTCACTATTCGAAGGTCACAGAGGCGCGCATGTCGCCGGCGCTCGAAGGCGCGTACACGCCTGAACAAGCGTTGGTGCTGCTGCTCAAGGACTCGGGGTTGAGATTCGTTTATCTCAACGACCGCACCATCGAGATTCGTGCTGCTCGCGACGAGCGCAGCGGTCGGGTGGAAACCACATCCGGCGCACCTGGCACTCAAACCAACTCGTCGTTCGTGTTGGCACAATCCGTTACGCCACTACCGCTGGCCGCGCAGGCGAGTTCGAGCGCTGCCGTCGCCCCGAACTCGAGTGCAAGTGACGAGAAGGTCGAGTTGGAAACGATCACAGTCACGGCGACTCGGCGCGCTGAGAGCATTCTCGATGTGCCAGTGAGCATCACGGCGCTCAGCGGCGATGTCATCGAAGCACGCGGCATCAAGGGCATGGGCGACTATCTGTCTACGGTGCCCGGCGTCAGCTTCATCGAATCGAACTCCACCAGCCACGCGGTGGTGATTCGTGGCATCAGCACCAGTCCAGTGTCTGAAAACTTCGGCGCCGGTACCACGGTTGCCACTTATTTTGGCGAGACCCCGATCACCAATTCCGCCGGTCTGCTCGGCGGCAGCGGTGTCGATGTCAAACTCGTAGACATTGAACGGGTGGAAGTGCTGCGTGGTCCGCAAGGCACGGCATTCGGTAACTCGTCGCTGGGTGGCGCAGTCCGCACGATCCCGAAGGCGCCGCGGCTCGACAATTACGAAGGCGCGGTCACTGCCAACTACTCGAAAACCGCCCGTGAAGGTAGCGACAACCAAGTGATGCAAGGCGTGTTCAATGCGCCGCTTATTCAGGATCGCTTGGCGTTGCGCGTCGTGGGCTTCAAGTACATCACTAGCGGCATGTATCAGAACCTGGCGGGCGACGATCCGGTGTTGCAGGAATATGCCGCGTCGCTCGGTCCTAAGGCTCTATCGCGTGCTACGAACTCGAACGACATGGGCCGCGAGCAGCACATCGGCGGCCGCGCTGCATTGTTGTTCCAGGCCACTGATGCATTGAAGTTGACGCTGACCTATCACTATCAAGAGTCGGAACAGGATGGTGGTAGCTTCTCCAACGGTTTCGGCAGCGGCTTCGGCTATTCATCTTTCAAGAGCGCGCCGGACCGCGGACGTCGTGGCGCACAGGATGCCGCCATCGACAATCGCGTCGGCATCGCCAACCTGACGGCGGAGTATGCGTTCGGTTGGGCCGATCTCGTAGTGTCGTTGTCGCGAGTGGATTCCGAAACCGCGTGGTCGTTCGGTGCAGGTCTCGAAGCACCTTACGACAACACCGCCAAGAGCCCGCACGATGCGTTCACCGGTGAGGCTCGGCTAGTTTCCAAGCTCGACGGCCCCGTGCAATTCATTGCCGGCGTGTTCCACGAAAAGCTCGAAGACTACGACGGCGAGACCTACGGCTCGCTGGAAATACCGGCACTCAATCCGTACGGCGATGGCGTGAACCCGATTCTCGGCATCTACAACACCGACCGTGAGCTGACTCAGAAGGCCGTGTTCGGCGAAGTGTCCTACGACATCCTGCCAAACCTGACGGTGCGCGGTGGTGTGCGTGTTTATGAGTTCGAGCGCAAGGTGCTCACCGAAAGCAGCGGCTGGTTCTTCGGCACCGAGCTGGATGATTTCAACGTCAATCAGGTGGACTTGAGCAAGTCGCGCGAATCGTACATGGCCAACGTCACGTACAAGCCGACCGAATCGACCATGATTTACGCCAGCTGGTCGCAAGGTTTCCGTCTCGGCCGTCCGGCGCCAGGCTTGCTGCCCGCTGTGTGCGACACGGATAGCGACGGTTTGGTCGACGACAGTGACATCAGCATTGCTTCGACGCGGGTCATCGACTCCGACACGCTCGACAACTATGAGGCGGGTTTCAAGCAGCAGTTGCTTGGCGGTCGTATGGCGTTCGACGTGAGCGTGTACCGCATCGACTGGAACGGTTTGCCCACCAATGCCATTGCGACCTGCGGCGAAGCGACGTACGGCTATGTAGCCAATGCCGGTGAAGCTCGCTCGCAAGGTGCGGAGTTCCAGTTGAGCTATCGAGTCACTCCGGAGTTACAAGTGGATCTCGGCGGCTCGTTCACGGATGCGGAGCTGACCAACGATGTGCCGGCGCTCGGCGCCGAGAAGGGCGACCGATTGCCGGCCTCGCCACGCTGGATTGCGAGCCTCGGCATTCAACAAGGCTTCTTGCTGGGAGCTTTCAAGAGTTTTGTGCGCGCCGATGCGGCTTACCGTGGCACGTTCTACGGCGATCTGGCGCAGACACCGCTCACCAAGGCCGGTGGCTATGTGCGCGTCGACGCTAGAGCTGGCACGCAGATCAGCAACGTGAGCGTCGAGCTGTTCGTGCAAAACCTCACCAACGAAGAAGACTACGTGTGGCGCGGCGTGAGCAACTTCGATAACGGCTTCGGCCAGATCATGCGTCCGCGGACTGTCGGTGTGCAGCTCGGCTACACGTTCTAGCCGCCGATGAAACAACTGATAGCGATCGTCATGGCGGTGGCCTGTGCCACCGCCGCCGGGAACGTGTTTGCCGATGAAGCGCGACGGCGCGCGGTAGACGTCATTTTTCAGTCGTATGAGCAGCCGGGAACGCCGGGCGTTTCGGTGGGCGTCTACCATCGAGGCCGCGTCGACGTGCTCGCTGGCTACGGCATGGCGGACCTGGAGCAGGGCGTTCGCATCACGCCGAAAACCCGCTTCCATGTGGCCAGTGTTTCCAAACAGTTCGCGGCTTATGCCGTGGCACTGCTCGAACGCGATGGGCGGCTCAAAGTTACCGACGATGTGCGGCGTTGGCTGCCCTATGTGCCGGACTTCGGCCGGCCGATGCAGATTCAGCACCTGATCCATCACACCAACGGCCTGCGGGATCAGTGGGCGTTGTTTCAGCTGGGCGGGCTCGACTACAGCGGCGTGCTGTATCAGCAGCAAGTTGTCAGCATCGTCGCGAGACAGCGCGGGCTCAACTTTCCGGTCGGCACCGAGCATTCCTATACGAACACCGGCTACACGTTGCTGGCGGAGATCGTAAAAGAGGCGTCCGGGAAATCGTTTCGCAGCTTCACCGATGAGCGCATCTTCAAGCCGCTTGGCATGAATCGCTCGTTCTTTGTCGACGATCTCACCGAGGTGATTCCGGAGCGCGCCCATTCGTACGCAAATTACAGCGGCAAACGCTGGCAGCGAGAGCCGCTGAATTTCGAAACCTACGGTGCCACCAGCCTGCTTACCACCGCCGAGGATTTATTGAAGTGGACCGGCAATCTGGCGCGCCCTGTAGTCGGTGATGCCGACCTCAACAAGCAGATCATGACACTGGGCAAGCTCGACGACGGCGCGACTATCAACTACGCCTACGGCTTGCGGCGTGAGCCGTTCGCTGGGCACATGGCTATGGTTCACACCGGTCATGATGCTGGCTTCAACTCCGTGTTTGCCTACTTCCCCGATTCAGACTTCGCGGTGGTGCTGTTGGCGAATCAGCCGGCGAGATTGTTTGCTCATCTAGAAGCGTTAGTGCGGCTGTATATCGGCGAGGGTAGGGAACCGGCGCCGGGTAATTCTCCGCCGTCGGTTTCGCCGTCCCCGCAGCTTCTGCAGGAGCTGCAGGGGCATTACATCGCGGACTACGGCGCGTTGGTCTCGCTCGATCTGATCAAAGGCGAGCTGATCTGGAATGCGCGTTCGGCGTCGGATGACCGTCCCGGCCAGAAGCTCATCTTTCGCACTGACGGAACCTTCGATATCGGCGGCCGCACTCGCGGCTTCAACTTCTATCGCGTGCGCCGAGATTCAGCCGGACGCGTCGATGGCTTCGACAGGATTTCCAACGTGGGCGGGCAGAAGGTGATGCCATACAGGCAGGCCGTGCCTGCCAAGCCCACGGCGGCGCAAGTACAGGAGTTTGCCGGCGATTACTACAGTGCCGAGGTCGATGCGACGTATTCATTCTCGGTCGAGGATGGGGCGCTCACTGCCCGGTCGATCTGGCTCAAGGCACCGATTCGATTCACGCCCAGCGTTGCAGATCGCTTTGATTCAGGCGAGGGGTTGTTACCGACCTTGATCTTCGAGCGTGATGCGGATGGCAAACCGCAGCGTGTGCGGATCCAGGACGAATACGTTCGCAATATGGTGCTCGAGCGGCGCCCGGACAATCTGGAACAGATCGGCAAACAGGCGGGCGAGTATCTTCGCCGGCATTACACGCGTCACGAGTTCGACATCCCGATGCGCGACGGCGTGAACCTGTTCACTGTTGCCTACGTGCCTCGCGATGAGACTCAGAAGCACGGCATCTTGCTCGAACGCACGCCCTACGGCATAGGTGTACGAGGCGAGACAAAGTTTCTTACGCCAATCGGTGGACCCTTGTTCCACTACGCACGCGAGAATTTCATTTTCGTGTATCAGGACGTGCGTGGGCGGTACAACTCCGGCGGTGAGTTCATGCACGTGCGGCCGTATCGCGTGGGCAAGCGGGCCAAAGAGATCGACGAGAGCACGGACAGCTACGACACCATCGATTGGCTGGTCAAGAAGCTGCCCAACAACAATGGGCGCGCTTGCATGCTCGGCATTTCGTATGCGGGGTTTTATAGCGCCCTTGGTGCCATCGATGCGCACCCGGCGTTGAAGTGCGTCTCGCCACAAGCGCCGGCGATCGACTGGTACATGGGCGATGACTTTCGTCGGAATGGCGCGTTCGCCTTGTTGCATGCGTGGCGGTTCTTCACCGGCTTCGATGCTGAGCCACCGCGGCCCGTCACCGATGACGCTTACTCGTATTTTCTGCGCGCCGGCTCGCTCTCCACCCTCAGCGGGGGCGACTTCAAGGAGCGTGATCCATTCTGGAAGCAGCTCGTGGCCCACGATGCCTATGATGAGTTCTGGCAGTCGCGGGATCTTCGACGGCATGTCGGCAAGCCTCGACCCGCTGTGCTCACGGTGGGCGGCTGGTTCGATGCCGAGAATCTGCATGGGCCGCTGAATTTCTATCGAACCCTGCAACGTAACGGGGCGACGTCGAATTCACTGGTCATGGGGCCGTGGGCGCATGGTGAATGGTCGTGGACCGACGGTAGCCGGCTC
>NZ_JAEUPY010000097.1 GCF_016790065.1 Steroidobacter sp. | reverse complement strand
GTATGGTGGCTTACTACCCGGGCATCTCCGAGCAGGCCTTGCCGTCGGACTTCATGTTGCAGCGGTTGGGTTACCCGCTGTTCCATGCGCTGTTCCAGCTGATGATATTCGCAGCGCTGCTCGAGAGCGGCACAGGCAGCGTGCATGCGGTGAATCAACGCATCGAGCAAGCGTGGCGTGCACGATCCGGACGGGATCTATCGCCGCGCGTACGTTTCGTCGCCGCCGGCGTTCTGCTGGTGCTCGCGATGTTGCTCGCCGACCGCTTCGGTCTGGTCACGCTGATCGGTCAAGGCTACCGCGGGCTGTCCTACGTTCTGATCGCGGTGTATGTGGTGCCGCTGTTGACGTACGGAGTGTGGAAACTGTGGCAAGGGCGAGGGCAGATGGCTCTCTCGCCGCAGTAGGCCGCAGTCATTGGGTCAGCGCCGGCGTTCGTACTCCGGCGCGAGTCCACGCATGATGTTGACCAGCCGTTTATAACTTTCGTAACGGCGTGCGGAAATCGTTTTCCCGGCGACGGCTGCGAGGATGGCGCAGCCGGGCTCTCGCAGATGCAGGCAGTTGTTGAACTTGCATTCGGGCGCGAGCTTGAGCATCTCGGGCCAGCCGACTTGCACCATCGCATCTTCCACCGGCGGTGGCGCAAAGTCGCGAACGCCGGGCGAATCGATCAGTTCACCGCCGCCAGGCAATTTGAACAGCGCCGTCGACACCGTGGTGTGGCGGCCTTCACCCGTGGCATCGGACAGCGAGCGTGTGGCCCGTTCCGATTCAGGAGCAAGCCGATTGGTGAGCGTGGATTTGCCCACGCCTGATTGGCCGACCAGCATGGCGCTCGCGCCGGCCAGCAATGCACGTATAGGCTCGACGGTTGGTTCGTTCTTCGCTGAGACGCGGAGCACGGGATAGCCTGCGCGCTCGTAGTCATCGATGCGCGCCTGAAACTCCTCATCGGCTGCACCGGGCAGTTCCGATTTGTTCACGATCAGCGCACCCGAGATGCCGGCGAGCGCGGCACCGGCCAGATAACGATCGGCGATGTACAGATCGGGTTCGGGATTCGGCGCCACGATCACGATCACCAAGGACAGATTTGCAGCCAGCGGCTCGGTGCGTCCGCGGCTATCGGTGCGAGAAAACAAAGATCGGCGCTGGGTCACGCTGATGACCTTCGCGACGTCGCCGCTGGTCTGCGACGGCTCGCGAATCAGCACTTCATCGCCGCACACGCAATTCAGACGCTTGCCGAACAGCTCCGCAGGCATGCGTACGCCCGCCGATGTTTCGACGATGACGCGGCGGCCAAAGGATTCGGTGACGCGTGCCGGCGTTTCGGGCACAGCGCTCATGAGCGCTGCGTGGTCAGAGACTGCAGGCGCGCGATGCGCACGAGTGCAGGCGGATGCGAATCATAGAAGGCTGAGTGCAATGAGTCGGGCGTCAGTGTCGTGGCGTTGTCGCGATACAGTTTGACCAGCGCTTCCGCCAGTTGACTGGCGTCGGCGTACTGAGCAGCGAATTCATCCGCCTCGAATTCGTGTTTGCGCGACCACCACGAGCCCAGCGGCGTCAGGAAGTAGGTGAAGGGCGGCAACACGAACATGAAGAGCAACAACGCCGCATGCGCCGACGGTGCGCTCACGCCAAGCGCTGAATAGAACTCCGGCCACTGCGCGAGTGCGCCGAGCAACGCCAGTCCGAGCAGCCCCATGCCCAGCGAGAAAATCAAACGCGAACGCACGTGATGCAAACGGAAATGTCCCAGCTCATGTGCCAGCACCGCTTCGATTTCCGCGGCCTGCAGCCGCTCGATCAGCGTGTCGAAGAACACGATGCGTTTGTTGCGGCCGACGCCGGTGAAGTAGGCGTTGCCGTGCACCGAGCGACGCGAGCCGTCCATGATGAACACGCCCTTGGAGGCGAAACCACAGCGTTCCAGCAAAGCTTCGGTGCGCTGTTTCAGCGTCTCATCGGACAGCGGTGTGAACTTGTTGAACAACGGCGCCAGCAGCGTCGGCCAGGCCCAAGTGAGCAGCACGGTGAAGCTGACCCACACCAGCCAGGCGTACACCCACCACAGCGAGCCGGCCTGTTGCATCAAATACAGGATCACGAACAGCAGCGGGCCGCCCAACAACAAGCTGAGCAGCAGGCTCTTGAACAAATCGGCCAGATACAGCGCCGGCGTGGTGCGGTTGAAGCCGAAGCGCGCTTCGACGCCGAAGGTTCGCCATAGCGACAACGGCAAGCCCACGGCGCCTGCCAGCAGGAAGGTCGACAGCACCACGGCAGTGCCGTGCCAGGCCGGCGACAGGCCTGCGGCTTGCCACCAGCGATCGATGCTGTCGAGACCGCCACCGAGGGTCAGCAGCAGGGCAATGCCTGCATCCAGCAGTACATCCCAGCGGTTCAGGGCGGCACCGGCGACGGTATAGTCTGCGGCTTTCTGGTGGGCGGCGAGGTCGATTTGCCGGGCAAAAGCCTCGGGCACCCGGTCCCGATGCCGTAGCACTGCCGCCACCTGGCGCTGATTGAGCCAGCTGCGCATGGCGGTGGATGCCAACAGCAGTAGTAGAAACAAGCCTGTAAACCAGTGCATTTAGTGCTTCTCGATTAGCGCGCAGGGACTGTATCGCCAGCTGCTATGATGCCGCAACGAAACTTCCGTCATTTGAACTTGGGGCAGAGCGTATCGTGACCGACCGCGACCCGACACGACTCATCTGGATCGATCTGGAAATGACGGGCTTGAAGCCCGACACCGATCACATCATCGAAATAGCCACTGTCGTTACCGACAAGCATCTGAACACCTTGGCCGAAGGGCCGGTGTTGGCCATTCATCAATCCGACGCCACGCTGGACGCCATGGACGACTGGAATCGTCGCCAGCACGGCGCCTCGGGCCTGGCCGCCCGCGTGCGTGCCAGCACCGTCACCGTCGAGCAGGCCGAGCGCCAGACGGTGGATTTTCTGAGCCGCTGGATCGAGCCGGGCGTGTCGCCGATGTGCGGCAACAGCATCTGCCAGGACCGGCGCTTCATGGCGCGTGAGATGCCTCAGCTGGAGCGGTATTTTCACTACCGCAATCTGGATGTGAGCACGCTGAAGGAGTTGGCGCGGCGTTGGTCGCCCGAGGTGTACAGCAGCTTTCAGAAGAGTTCCACGCACCTGGCGCTGGACGACATTCGCGATTCCATTCGCGAACTGCAGCACTACCGGACCAATTTTTTGCGCGTTTGAGGCGGGATTGACCAGACGCGGCGGCAGCGAATCTGCCGCTGCGTCTGCAATTTGCTGCCCAGATTTTACTGGGCTGACACCGAACCGCCGGCCAGGAACAGCCAGGTCTCGACCACCGTGTCCGGGTTGAGCGAAATGCTTTCGATGCCTTGCTCGACCAGCCAGCGCGCCAGGTCGGGGTGATCCGAAGGACCCTGGCCGCAGATACCCACGTACTTGCCATGTTTGCGGCATGCATCGATGGCCATCTTCAGCAGCGCCTTCACCGCTTCGTCGCGCTCGTCGAATAGCTTGGCGATGATGGCCGAGTCGCGATCCAGGCCCAGCGTCAGCTGCGTCATGTCGTTCGAGCCGATCGACATGCCGTCGAAGAACTGCAGGTACTTGTCGGCGAGCAGCGCGTTGGTCGGCAGCTCGCACATCATGATGACCTTCAAATCGTTCTCGCCGCGCTTCAGGCCGTTTTCAGCCAGCAGCTGCGTGACTTGTTCGGCTTCCTTGAGCGTGCGTACGAACGGCACCATCACCTGCACGTTGGTCAGACCCATCTCTTCGCGCACGCGCTTCAACGCACGGCACTCGAGTTCGAAGCACGGACGGAACGTTTCGTCGACGTAACGCGAAGCGCCGCGGAAGCCGATCATCGGATTCTCTTCGTGCGGCTCGTACTGCCGGCCACCGATCAGGTTGGCGTACTCGTTCGACTTGAAGTCGGACATGCGCACGATCACCGGCTCGGGCGCGAACGCCGCGGCGATGGTGGCGATGCCTTCGCACAGCTTGTCGATGTAGAAGCTCACCGGATCCTTGTAACCATTCATCTGGCGACGAATGGTCTGCTGCAGATCCTTGGACAACGAATCGAATTCGAGCAGCGCGCGCGGATGCACGCCGATCATGCGATTGATGATGAATTCCAGACGCGCCAGGCCCACGCCCTTGTGCGGAATGCCGGCGAAGTCGAAGGCGCGATCCGGGTTGCCGACGTTCATCATGATCTTGGTCTTGATGGGCGGCAGCGCATCCAGCTCGATGATTTTCTGTTCGAAGGGCAGGGAGCCTTCGTACACGAAACCCGTGTCGCCTTCGGCGCAAGACACAGTGACTTCGGTGCCTTCCTTGATGGTCTCGGTGGCGTCGGTACAGCCGACGACTGCAGGAATGCCGAGCTCACGAGCGATGATGGCGGCATGACAGGTGCGTCCACCGCGATTGGTGACGATGGCCGACGCGCGCTTCATCACCGGCTCCCAATCGGGATCGGTCATGTCGGCCACCAGCACGTCGCCGCTCTGGACGCGGGTCATTTCTTTGACGTCGCGAATGATGCGGGCCGGGCCGGCGCCGATGCGCTGGCCGATGGAACGGCCGCTGGACAGGATCTTGGATTTCTTTTTCAGCGAGTAGCGCTGCACGGTGCGACCGGCGCGGCTCTGCACAGTTTCCGGGCGTGCTTGCAGGATATAAATCTTGCCGGTCTCGCCGTCTTTACCCCACTCGATGTCCATGGGGCAGCCATAGTGCTGCTCGATGATCAGCGCCTGCTTGGCCAACTCCAGAATGTCGGCATCGCTGATGGAGAACTTGGTGCGCTCCTCTGCCGACACGTCGACGGTCTTGACGCGCTCGCCGCTGCCGGGCTCGCCGTAGATCATCTTGATGGCCTTGGCACCGAGGGTCCGACGCAGGATCGGAGCGTGACCCGACTTCAGCGTCGGCTTGTAGACATAGAACTCGTCGGGATTCACTGCGCCTTGTACGACGGTCTCACCGAGGCCGTAGGAGGCGGTGATGAAGACGACGTTACGGAAGCCTGAGTCGGTGTCGAGCGTGAACATCACGCCGCTGGAGCCCACGTCCGAACGGCACATGTACTGAATGCCGGCCGACAGTGCGACCACATCGTGCGCGAAGCCCTGGTGCACGCGATACGCGATGGCGCGATCGTTGTAGAGCGACGCGAACACTTCGTGCACGCACTTGACCAGCGCTTCCTTGCCGCGCACGTTGAGGAATGTTTCCTGCTGGCCGGCGAACGATGCGTCCGGCAAGTCTTCGGCAGTGGCAGAGGAGCGGACCGCGACGGCGACATCGCGCCCCTGGCCCATGCGCTCATAGCCGGCCAGGATTTCCTGCTCCAGCTGCGGCGGGAACGGCGTGGACAACACCCACTGCCGAATCTTGGCGCCGACCTCGGTGAGCTTTTCGACGTCTTCCACGTCCAGCGTGGCGAGCTCCTTGGAGATGCGCTCGGCCAGGCCCTCGTGCTTCAGGAAGACCCGATACGCCTCGGCAGTGGTGGCATAGCCGGTGGGCACGCTGACGCCGAGATTAGCCAGGTGGCTGATCATCTCGCCCAGCGAGGAGTTCTTGCCGCCGACCGTGTCGACATCGTGGCGTCCGAGCTTTTCGAAAGGTACTGTGTAAGCGGTCAAGGCCTGTCCTCATGATCCCGCGCTTGTGCGCGGGCCCGTACGATGAAACACTGAGCAGCGGATACTTAGCCCGCGGATTTTAACCGCAACGCGCGACGGCGCGTGAGTCTTGGCGACAGAAGAATGGAAAGACGAACGGTTTTTTTCGTTTCCGACCAGACCGGCGTGACCGCCGAGACCATGGGTCATAGCCTGCTGACGCAGTTCGATGGGCAGGCATTTCGGCAGGTGACTCTGCCATTTATCTCCACTGTTGACAAGGCGCAGGAAGCGGTCCGTCGCATCAATGCGACCGGCGAGGCGGAGGGCGTTCGACCCGTGATTTTTAGTACTTTGGTCCAGGAGGACATGCGCGAAATCATCAAGCGCGCCAACGGCCTGTTCTTGGATTTCTTTGACGCATTTCTCGGTCCGCTGGAGATGGAACTCAAGCTCAAGTCGTCGCGCGCGCAGGGCAAGGCACACGGCATGCAGGACATCGGTGCCTACACCACGCGCATCAACGCCACCAACTTCGCGTTGGCGAACGATGACGGCGCTGTCACCCGCGATTACGAGCGCGCCGACCTGATCCTGGTGGGCGTGTCCCGCACCGGCAAGACGCCCACTTGCCTGTACCTGGCCTTGCAATACGGCGTGTCCGCCGCCAACTATCCATTCGCTGACGAAGAGCTGGAAACCGGGCGCTTGCCGGCAGCACTGACCAGGCATCAACGCAAGCTGTACGGCTTGACCATTGCCCCGGAACGGCTGCAACAGATTCGCCACGAGCGTCGGCCCAACAGCAACTATTCGTCACCCTCACAAGTGGATTTCGAAGTTCGCACTGCCGAGTCGATCTTCCGTCGTTACGACATTCCGTACATCAACACCACCGAATGTTCCATCGAAGAGATCGCCAGCCGTATTCTCGACCGAACCGGTGTGGAACGGCGCTTACGCCCTTAAGGGCGGCACATGAAAAGAGCCGTGACGCAAGTCACACACCACTGGCAGAAGTGCGAAATTGCTGTGCTATATTCGGCCCATGTCGATAGCGATCTCAGCAAGCGATGTGAATTGCCCGGTGAGCTGGCGCTCCCGTCCGGGCAGCTTCGTCAGCCTGATGTCGCTGTACGAGAGTAATTACATTCGTCTCGCCTGGCTGGTGCCGGATCTGGAACGAGCCGCGGCCACGCAAATTTCCGTGGTCAATGGCGATTGTCCGTTACATCTAGCTGTCGAAGAACGTAGTCGCTACACCACCACGTTGCGGCTCACCTATATTTTCGATGATGAAGCCGGCCCGCTGGCCGATCCCGATCTGTTGATTCGCGTGTATCGCGACGCTCGCCTGGCCGAAGTGCAAGCGTGCGCTCGCTGGCATCGCCACGCGATGTTGGAATCCATACGTTCGCATCTGGCGCGCGATCTGGGCGATCGCTGGCTGCGTAACGTCATGCTCAATAAATGGCTCGATTATTGCGTCGAGCGAGGTCACCACTTTCCGGCGCTCGCCGCGACCTGAAAATGTCCGCAGCCCGTAGCGGGCGCATTATGGAATTCTCCGACCGGCTGAGTAATTTGCGCCAGCTTCTCGCGCCAGGCGCCCGCGCACCCGCTGACGACGAGCGGTTGTTACAGCTGTATTGGAATCGCGCCGAGCTGAAAAAAGAGCTGTCGCGGCTGCAAGACGAACGCCACAAGCTGCTCGAGCAATTACGCAGTCACGAAGCCACTTTCGTTCGGCACAGCGAACAGCTGTTGCAGCTCGAAGAATTCCTGGGCAATCCCGAGACCGGCACGCACGCGTTGGTTTATTTCCAATTGCGTTCGTTGTGGCGCGCGTCGTCGGCGAAAGTCGCACGCTTCGCGCAACAGCTCCAGCAACAACAGGCCGATCGCGAGCAGCGCCGACAACACCTCGAATTCGAAGGCACGCGTCGCCAGCAACTTGCCGATTTCGATCGACGCATCATCACCGCTCGTTCGCGCGCCGACATGATGGAGGCGCAGTTGAAGCTGCAGGACGTGAAGCTCGACAAGATGCGTGGCTTCTGGAATTACGCGCGCCGTCGACGCCTGGTCGAAGAGATTGCCAACGAACGTGAGCAGTGGGAGTTGGTCGCCACCGAAGTGACCGATCTCAGCGACGATCGCGCCGCGCTGGAATCCAAGCAGCCGCCGCCCTTCGACGGAATTTCCATCGACGGTCGTCGCATCGTGAACACCGCGGTGATCGCTTACGCCCAGCAGCTGGTGGTGACTTTATCGAGCGGCGGTCTGGCAGTGCTGGCCAAGGAAACCACCACCAAGCGAGTGTTCGACATGAAGTACGGCTCTCGCGAGGAATGCCTGCGCTTCATGATGCTGTTACGTGAAGCGCTGGCCGTGGTCAAAAACGAAAAAGACGATCTCAGTGGTTTGAAAGAACGTACTGAGGCGCTGCGCGCGGTGGCGACTTATCGCAGCGATGCAGACACGGTGCCGCTGACCGATTCGATTGGCACCATGCCGATGGCGGCGGCGCCCGTCTCAGGCCTGGAGGCCGGCAATAAGGCCGGTGTGAACGTGCTGGTCGACGACTACTGGGATTTGTATCAAGCGCTGCTGCAGTGAGCAGCGGCCGCCCTCGGCTCGGATGAGCGCGAGGGCAGCCTGTGTTTTATTACGGAGTGGCGGGGCGGTCGCCCTGAACCTTCAGGCGTGACAGCAGCAGGTTGCTCATGCCGCTCATGTCCGCCGCGATCTCCACCGTCTCGTCCAACACGGCATCCGGCGGATCCTGACCGGTCAGGTCAGCCAGCTTGGCCACCGCAGGCAAGCCACGAGCCTTGCGACGCTCGTTCTCACGCGCCAGGCGCTCTTGTTCCATCTGTTCGCGCTCGGCAACGCGGGTCTTCAGATTCAGCGACAGCTTCTTCTGCGTGCGGACCTTCTCGAAGGCGTCGAGATCGGCGAGCAGCGAACGGAAGTTCGGGTCGACCGCGATACGCTGTTCGTGCGACTGCTCGAGCGCCTGGATGGCCTGCGTCAGCTGGCCTTCCTTGCTGAAGTCGGCCGGACGGATGCGATCCCAGGGCAGGGCGCTTTCACGCGTGCTCTCACCGACTTCCTCAGGGCTGATGGCCGTCGGCATGGAGATGTCCGGCTGCACGCCACGGTGCTGCGTGCTCTCGCCAGTGACGCGATAGTACTTGCCGATGGTGACCGTCAGCTGGCCGAACCCCGGATCGGGGCCGAGCGCGTAGCGATCCAGCGGATACAGGTTTTGCACCGAGCCTTTGCCGTAGGTCTGCTGACCGACCACGATGCCGCGGCCGTAGTCCTGAATCGCAGCGGCGAAGATCTCGGAGGCCGAGGCGCTGTAACGATCCACCAGCACGATCATCGGGCCGTCCCAAGCAGTGTTCGGCTCCGGATCGTCGAGCACTTCGACGCGGCCGCCGGTTTCGCGCAGCTGCACGATCGGGCCGGCAGGAATGAACAAGCCGGACAGCGCAGTGGCTTCGGTGAGATGGCCGCCGCCGTTACCGCGCAGATCCATGATCAGCGCGTCGACTTTCTCGGTCTTCAATTCGTTGATCAGCTTTTGGACATCGCGCGTGGTGCTGCGATAGTCCTTGGCGCCGGACGACTTGGCTTCGAAGTCCTGATAGAAGCTCGGCACGTTGATCACGCCAACCTTCATGTCGCGATCGCCACGCTTGATGGTGTGAACTTCCTTCTGTGCGGCCTGCGCATCCAGCGACACCTTGTTGCGCTGGAGCTCGAGCACTTTTTCCGGCGAGCCCGGTGCGGCACCGGCGGGCAGGATGTTCAGGCGCACGGTGGTGCCGACCTTGCCGCGGATGATTTGCACCACGTCATCGAGACGCCAGCCGATCACGTCGACGAACTTGCCGCTCTTGCCTTCGCCGACCGCGATGATGCGATCGTTGGCGCCGAGTGTGCCGTTGATGGCGGCCGGGCCGCCGGGCAATACGTTGAGCACGGTGACGTAATCGTCGACCAGCTGCAGCGACGCGCCGATGCCCTCGTAGGAGAGGCTCATCTGAATGCGGTACTCCTCGGAATTGCGCGGCGAGAAGTAGCTGGAGTGCGGATCGAAGACATGTGCGAAGGAGTTCATGAACACTTCGAAAATGTCGTCGCTGGTGACCTGCTCGGTGCGCTTGACCACGCGCTCGTAGCGCTTGTGCAGGATGTCCTTGGTTTCGACCCAGGTCTTTTCGGTGAGCATCAACGACACGGCATCGTTCTTCACGCGCCGGCGCCAGATGTCGTTCAGCTCTTCAGGAGTTTTGGCCCACGGTGCCTTGGCGCGGTCGAACTCGAACGCTTCCTCGACGGTGAAATCCGGCTCGGTCTTGAGCAGCTCCATCGCGTAACTGACGCGCTCTTTGTTACGCACCTGGAAGCGATTGAAGATGGCGAACACCGGCTCCAGCTGCCCGGCCACCACAGCGTCGTCCAGCTGATAGCGATAGCGCTCGAATTCGGCAATGTCGGAGGCGAGGAAGTAGCTGCGGCCGCCGTCGAGCTGTTCGATGAAGCGGTCCAGCACCAGCGAGGACACCGGGTCGTTGATCGGCGACTGGCGGTAGTGCGAGCGCTCGATCACGTTGCTGACCAGCTTGCTGACGCGGCGCTGGCGCTCGGTGGGCGAGAGTTCCTGCGAATTGGTGGTGGCGACCGCTTTGGCGACCGGCGCCTGCGCGGTCCCCGCCAGCAACGCACAGACCACCAGCAGCGCCGGCAGGCTGAAGATCAACGTATTGCGCCGCTGCTTGGCGGGTTCGTGCGAGGGCGACTGATACACTGTTTCACATCCTCATCAGGGGGACAGGCCAGCCGGCTTTACCGGCGAGGACAGATGCATTCTATGAGCAAGGCTAGAGAGACGCTGCACTCCGATCAAGTACGGCGCGCACACCGGTCCCAAGCGACCGTTCAGTTACCCGGCAGCCGGCCTGCCGCGCAGGACCGGGGCCGCTGATGCGCCCGATCGCGGTACTCAACGCCATCGTATTCGGCTCGGCCGCGGCCATCAGCTTCGGCTTGCTAGGGGTGGTGGTCATATTCCTGTTCCTCAAGGGCAGCAACCCGGCATTGAGCAGTGAGTTCCCGGCTCTGCTGCGCAGTAGCGCGGTGTTCCTGGTGCTGGCCACGGTCTCCGGGGCAAGCTTGCTGTCGCTGCTGAAGACGCTGAAATGGCGCTGGCTGGCGCAGGCGGCGATGTGGGTGGTGCTGGCGGGCATTGCCGCGCTGTACTGGCCGGCATCGCCCTGACCCGTAACGTTTCGAGAGTGGACCGGGGCGGGGGGATTTACCCCCGAATACCTCAGGGGGAAAACCCTCAAAGCTGGCGTGCGCAGGCAGGGGTTAGCGGCGAACGACCCGCTCCCACGCGTTGGCGCGTTTGAACGTGCCGCTGTTGTAGGGATCGAAACCACTTTTAGCCTTGGCGGCCGCCTTCGGCCGGCCGGTGGAGGGCGAGGATTTGCCAGGCTGGAGGGTCTTGACCGATGCCGGGGCCGCGAAACGGGCCGGCTCATCGTCTGCTGTCACCTTCCGGCCGCCGAAAAATCGGGCAAGCCACATGATCGTTCTTCCCAAAGTGTAAAAAAATCCAACAGAATCTTTGTCTTATCCAACGACTGCAGCCTACACGCCACACTTCCGCGGGAACTGTGAGCTGGATCACGTATCGCTACGAGGCAGTTCGCTCTACAGCAAGGAAGTAGATTCGGGATGCAGGCGTTGGTTCACTCGCCCATGCGCGGTTCTACGCGCGCGCTACGACGAGCTGGTTGCTTGGTCTCTTTCTTGGCCGGCGCGCGGCGAGGCGGCGGCTCATCTTCCGTGAGTTGATCGCGCTGGACCCGATCGGCTTTCACGCCGATGAAGATCGCGCGCAGCAGGTACATCAACAGCACCGGGCCGAGCGCGATGCTCCACGCGCGACCCGAGGTGTCGGCCAGATCGCCGAAGAAATCGCCGTAAAAGCGGCCCAGGCTGGCGTTCTCGCCGTATGGGCCGAGCACTGCGCCGCCAACCCAGAAGATCAGCGCGGGCAGCAGGAACAGCCCGAAGGCCAGCCACAGGCTGCCGAAGATGAGCTCAAAGCGCACGCGGTGGCCGCCGCGCTGCTCGTCGGAGAGGTCGTCGTCGGTGGCTGCTGAGTTCATGCGAGAGGTATTCACTAAAAGTGGCGCGCATCTTGGCGACTACGACCCGGACCCGCAACAGCTATCATCGCCGTCTTTACTCACGGGCTAAGGGACTCTGAGCATGTCGGAGACAACTCACTCGGCTGCGCCGATTCGGACCGCGGTCATCGGTGTCGGCTATCTCGGCCGGTTCCACGCGCAGAAGTATGCGCAGCTCGAAGGTTCGACGCTGGTGGCCGTAGTGGATGCAAACGCCGACGCCTGCGCCAAAGTGGCGGCGGAACTCGGCACCAAAGCGGTCAGCGACTATCGCCAACTGTTCGGTGCCGTAGATGCAGTGAGTCTGGCGGTGCCGACTCCGTTGCATCATGCGATCGGCTGCGAGCTGCTCAAGAACGGTATCGACGTGCTGATCGAAAAGCCCATCGCGGCCACCGTCGCCGAAGCGCGCGAATTGGTCGAGTTGGCTCGCACCCATCAGCGCATTCTGCAAGTGGGGCATCTGGAGCGTTTCAATCCGGCGGTGCTGGCGGCGGCCGAGCGATTACAGACGCCGCGCTTCGTCGAATCGCATCGCCTGGCGCCGTTCAAACAACGCGGCACCGATGTGAGCGTGGTGCTGGATCTGATGATTCACGACATCGACCTGATCCAGGAATTGGTAGGCACGCCGATCGAAAGCATCGATGCCGTCGGTGCCACCGTGTTCTCGGGCGAGATCGACATCGTCAATGCGCGACTGCGCTTTCAAGGCGGCTGCGTCGCCAACACCACGGCCAGTCGCATCAGTCTGAAGCAGGAGCGCAAGATCCGCATCTTCCAGGACGACGCCTATTTGTCCGTGGACATGCAACAGAAAATTCTGACCGTGATTCGCAAGAAGGACGCGGCGCCGGTGGAATCGCCGGCTCAGGTCGCCATCGAAGAACAGAACTTCGAGCAGGGCGATGCCTTGCTGGCCGAGATCGAAGCGTTCCTGAAAGCGGTGCGTGAGCGCAGCACGCCAGTGGTGACTGGCGAAGACGGTCTGCGCGCGCTCGAGACGGCGATGAAAATTACGGCCCTGGTGCAGCCACAGGTTTCGTGAGCCGCTCCCGCTGCAACGACCGCAGCGGTTTGCCGGCGACTTGCTGAGCGATTTCTTGTAGCTCGATCAAACTGATCTCGCCGCGCTTGGCGGCGAGTTTACGAGCGACATCGTCGAGACTCGCGGCATTGCCAGTTGCACCTCGAATCTCGGTATCGACTTCCTGAAACACCAGCACGGCACGCGCGGTGGTCGCACCCGTCGAACTCTTACCGAATAACGTCGGCGCGCGCTGCGCCCACTTTTTCAAATTGTCGACGGCTTGGTCGTAGCGTTTCTGACCGATGCCGCCGGAACGGCGTAACGTCTGGATGGAATAAAACTCGGCCAGGCCTTCGACGATCCAATCGCTCTCGTGGTCGCCGCGAATGCCCAAGGCCACGTGCACCAGTTCATGCAGCAGCGGGCTGGTGCGGTTCTCGCTGATCAGCGGCCGATCCGAATGCAGGAACAACGAGCTCGGGCCGGATAAACCGCCACGCCACATCGGATCGCCCGCCGATACGATCAACACGCGCTTGGGGAAGTCCGGAAACACGTCCAGCAGTTTCGGCAAATTCCAGTTGATGAACGCGAGTGCGTCTTGGCGCCTCGCATTGTCGCCCTCGGGAGCGGCGATGATGGTATTCACGTGTTCGATGCGTTCACTGCGCACGCCGAGCTTGCCGACCAGCATCCAACCTGCCGGTGCATCGAAGCGTCGTCGCGGATCTTCGACGCGGAAGCGCTGCTCGCCGGCCGAGGGGTAGGGCGTGGCTGCCGACCAGCCCTTGGGCAGATCGAATTCCAGTGTGGTTCGAGAGCGGAGTTTGCGAGCCGCGGTGACGCGCGTACTCGGCACCAATTTGTCGCCGCGAAACAGCGCCCAACTGTCGGTGCTGTACGAATCGTAACTGCCCGACGCGCGTTGATGGTTCACGACGAATTCGTAGTGCAGCGTGGCCTGTTGGCCCTGCGGTCGCCACACCACTTCTTTGTCGCTGACTTCCAGCGGCTGCTCCGAGCGGAAATTTTTATAGCGTTTGGAGTCGATGCGCAGGATCAGTCTGCTCGGCAGCTTGTCACCGCTCAGCTTGAGTTCGACTTGCGCGTGCTGGGCGCCGGGCTTGAAGGTCGCGCGATAGGCGGCGTCGTAGTAAGCGACGTGCGCTGGGGTGGCGGCAGCGGCCGGTAGCGGCATGGTCGACGCAATCAGCGTCAGCGCTGCCAGCAGGACGGAGAGCGAAAGGCGCATACGATCGAGCCTGACCGTTGGAGGCCTGAGTATGAAGCATCGGCTGCCATCCCGTTTAACAGAACTCATGTCCCTGAACCGCGCGGCCGTGTCGGTTTGGCGTTAGTTGGGCAATGTCGGTAGGATGCGTCACGCTACGAAGGTGGTTAAGCACTTTCCGTGATGCGTGAGCGGATCGCGGGTTCGGTGCGACATGCCCTGATCGTCTTGCCGAAAAAGATGGGCTATCCCTTCGTTCTCAAGCCCAACGCTAACGAGCGGGGACCAGCAATGACCACGAGGAATTACGGACGATGTCCGCGACCCTGTCCGCGACTTACAGAACCTTGCTGGTAAGCAGTTCCGAGACCACTCGGACTCTGCTCGGTCGATTGCTGGACGGCGCCGACATCGTCATCGACGATGCTGTCGAGGCCGATCAAGTCATTGCCAGCGTCGCGCGCCGCGCCCCCGATTTGATCGTCATCGACGTCGAGACCGACGCCGCTACGTTGGCGCGTGTCTGCGGCGTGCTCAAGGCGAATCCCACCACGTTGCTGGTGCCGCTGATCGGTCTGGCCAAGTCGGCCAAACAACGCGTGCTGGCCTTCGAAGCCGGCGTCGACGACTTTCTTACTCATCAAATTCGCCGCGACGAGTTCCTGGTGCGCGTGCGTTCGCTGCTCAAAGTGAGCGCGGCCCGCCGGCAACTGGCGGCCGAGCAGTTGGCGGAAGAGGTGAAGCGTCGCGAACTGATTCGCGCGGCCTTCCGCCGTTACATTTCTCCCAAGCTCGCCGATCAGATTCTGGCCAGCCCCGAGTTGCTGGACTCGATGTTCGCGGGCACCAACAAGCGCACGCTGGTGGCGGTGATGTTCGCCGACATGCGCGGCTTCACGGCGCTCTCCGAACGGCTGAATCCGGAACACGTGGTGGAGTTGCTGAACGAGTTTTTCAAACTGCTCACCGATATCACTTTCGAGTACGAAGGCACGGTGTTCAGCATGGCGGGCGACAGCTTGCTGGTGGGCTTCGGTGTGCCGGTGGCGCAGGAAGATGGCGCGGAGCGTTCCATCCTGGCCGCCAAGTTGATGCTCGAACAGTTCGCCGAGCTGGCGCATCGTTGGAAAGATCGTTACGGCGTCGAGACCGGTCTGGGCATCGGCATCAACGTCGGCGAAGTGATTGCCGGCAACGTGGGTTCGCCGTCGTACATGAATTACACCATCATCGGCGACACCGTGAACGTGGCGTCGCGGCTCGGTCAGCGCGCTCGTGCCGGTGAAATGTTGTTCTCGGATGCGGTCAAGAATTTGCTGGACAAGCACGGCGTGGATGTCGGCGCGATGCCGCTGCCGTCGTTGGTGCTACGTGGCCGATCCAGTCCCATCGGAATTTTTTGCGTGCCCACCAGCGCCAGTGCGGAGCGGGTCGATTTCCGACCAACGGATTCGACCGCGCACTGAGTCGAGCACGGGGCAGGCGTCGGCGAAATGCCGGCGACTATTCTTCGTCGTCGAAACCCGCGTCGTCGCCGTCGTCTGACTCGGCGTCCAGACCGATCTCATAGTCGTCGAAATCGGACAGTTGCGCGGCGGTCTCGCGTTCTTCGCGAATCCGCTCCAGGCGCCGCCAGGCCGGCTCGCCGCTCTTGTTGACGTTTTTCTTACGTTTATCGATGTCGGCGATCAAATGATCGACATCGAGATCCTCGGACTCGACGGCATTGCCATCGTCCTCTTCTTCATCGAACTCTTCGGATTCCGGCTTCTCAGTCATCGACTGCGATCCCGCAACTTGCCGCAGCGCCCAGGGTCACTACGGCGCGAGTATATAGAGGGAACGCCGTCGTCTCGCAATAGCGTCTTTGTCAATTCCGTGACCCGGTCGCGATCGGCGCCTGAGACCGGCCACCGGCCGGCTCATTTAATCAGCGTGTTGAGCTGGAAGATCGGTAGCAGCATGGCCAGCACGATCAGCAGCACCATGCCGCCCATCAGCAGGATCATGATGGGGCCGAGCAGCCCGACCACCGCCGATAGGATCGAGTCCATCTCGCGTTCCTGGTTGGTGGCCGCCCGGTCCAGCATGGTCTCCAGCTCGCCGCTGGATTCACCGCTGGAGATCAGATGGATCATCATCGGCGGGAAAATTTTCGCGCTGCCCAACGATTTGCCGATCGGTGCACCTTCGCGCACGCGGGTCGCTGCATCCTGAACCGCATCGCGCATCGGCAGGTTGGTGACGACTTCGCCGGCGATGCGTAGCGCTTCGAGCACTGGCACCGCACTCGAGGTCAAAGTGGAAAAGGTACGCGCGAAGCGCGCGGTGTTGGAGCCTCGGACCACTCTGCCGAATAGCGGCAATCGCAGCAGTGTGGCGTGAAAGCGGCGCCT
This sequence comes from Steroidobacter sp., assembly GCF_016790065.1. Taxonomy (GTDB): domain Bacteria; phylum Pseudomonadota; class Gammaproteobacteria; order Steroidobacterales; family Steroidobacteraceae; genus Steroidobacter. Next base: position 9,167 of record NZ_JAEUPY010000097.1, on the reverse strand, counting down.
GGCGTTTGGATCGCGCAGCCAACGTCTGAAAGCAAACACCGCCAGTCCGATGCCGACCAACAGCAGCAAGCCCCAGTCGCGCAAGAAATCGGAGATGGCGATCAGTACTTGGGTGAGCATGGGTAGCTCAGCCTTGGAGTTCTCGAACTGTTTGACGATCTTTGGCACCACGAAGGTCAACAGCAGCGCGACGATGGAGATACAGACGATGAACAACAGCACCGGATACAGCATCGCGTTGACGGTGCGGCTGCGCAGTTGCTCGCGACTCTCGGTGTAGTCGGCCAGGCGCTCCAACACCGTGTCCAGATGGCCCGACTGTTCGCCGGCGGCGACAGTCGCGATATACAGCTCCGGGAAGACCGTAGGAAAGTCGGACAAACCATCCGCCATGGTGTGACCTTCCATCACCTTGGCGCGCACGCCCATGACGATGCTACGAACTCGCGGCTTTTCCGTTTGCTCTGACACCGCAGCCAGGGCTTCTTCGAGCGGCAGTCCGGAGCGGACCAAGGTCGCGATCTGTCGCGTCAGCAAGGACAGGTCGGCCGCGGAGACGCCGCTGCCGATGCTGAAGCGCGATTCGCGCTGCTTCTGTTCGGTCTGCGAGACTTCGTTGACGGCCAGTGGCAGCAACGCCTGATCGCGTAACAGTTGGCGGACTTGCCGGGCGGTGTCGCCTTCCAGCACGCCTTTGCGTTCGCGACCGGCCGCATCGACCGCGGTGTATTCGAATGCGCCCAAAGCTACTCCCGGTAATGCAGCGCGTTCAGTCTTCGCGCGTGACGCGCAAGACTTCTTCGACGGTGGTGGTGCCTGCCAGAATCCTGGCGCGGCCGTCGTCGCGAATGCTCGGAGTCAGCGTGCGAGCATAGCGTTCCAATTCTTGTTCGCTCGAGCCGTCGTGGATCATGGTGCGCATGGTGTCGTCGACCAACACCAGCTCGTAAATGCCAGTGCGGCCTTTGAAGCCTTGCGCAGCGTCCGCGCCGGGACGATACAAAGTAGGCGAGGGTGCACCGTCCGGGATGTTGAGCAGACGACGCTCATATTCGCCGGCTTGATACGCTTCGCGATGGTCCGGATTCAGCACGCGCACCAGGCGCTGTGCGAGTACGCCGATCAAGCTCGACGACAGCAGGAACGGTTCGACGCCCATGTCTCGCAGACGCGTGACTGCGCCGACTGCGGTGTTGGTGTGCAAGGTCGACAGCACCAAGTGGCCGGTCAACGACGCTTGCACGGCAATGTGCGCCGTTTCCAAGTCACGAATTTCGCCGATCATCACCACGTCCGGATCCTGACGCAGGATGGCGCGCAGACCGCGAGCGAAGGTCATCTCGACCTTGGTGTTCACCTGCGTCTGGCCGATGCCGTCGATGTAATACTCGATCGGATCTTCGACGGTAAGAATATTGCGCGTGTTGTCGTTGATGCGCTCGAGCGCCGAATACAGCGTGGTGGTCTTACCGGAGCCGGTCGGGCCCGTGACCAGAATGATGCCGTGAGGTTTGTGGATCAGCTCGTCGATGAGTTTCTGCGAACGCGGGTCCATGCCCAGCGCATTCAGTTCCAGGCGACCGGCTTGTTTGTCCAACAAACGTAATACGACGCGCTCGCCATGACCGGCGGGGATGGTCGACACACGAACGTCGACCGCACGACCGGCGACGCGCAGCGAGATACGGCCGTCTTGAGGCAGACGCTTCTCGGCGATGTCGAGCTTGGACATGACCTTGATACGCGACACCACCAACTGCGCCACCGCGCGCTTGGATTGCAACACTTCGCGCAAGACGCCGTCGACGCGGAAGCGCACGACCAGACGATTCTCGAACGGCTCGATATGGATGTCCGAGGCGTTGTCCTTGACCGCTTGAGTCAGGACGGCGTTGATCAGCTTGATGATGGGCGCTTGATCGTCGCTTTCCAGCAAGTCCGACGGTTCCGGCAGATCCTGCGCCAGATGCGCCAGGTCGGTGTCGTCTTCGACACCTGCGCCGGCCGCTTGCATGGCCGAGCTGCCACCTTCGTACTGCTGACGCAGCAGCTGATCGAACGTGTCGTTATCCACGCGTCGCAGCTGTAAGGGCAGGCCGATCACACGACGCACTTCGGCAATGGCTGCCGGTTGTGCGCCGGATCGATACACCGCTTCAGCACCTGTCTCCGTCACCTTCTGCACCAGCACGCCGTGGCGCTTGCAGAACGTGAACGACAACGTGGCGGGCGAGACCGTCGTCGCGGGACGCGCGACGACGACTTGAGTTTCAATTTGTGCGCTCATGACAACACCATGCCGTGAGAGAAGGAGCAGCTCACGGCCGCGGAGTTTCCGGCGGCGGCGACTGCTCTGGCAGCGGTTGAGTTTGCGCCGGCGGCAGCTGTTGCTCGCGATTGGTCCCGGGAGCCGGAGCCTGCGCGCCCGCTGTCGGATCGGCGTACTTGGAAAGATCTTCGATCGGCGGCAACAGCGGCTGTTTCTCGCCGGGCAGCAAGTTCACACGGCCCTTTCTGTGGCCCTGGCGCTGAGCATCGCGCAGCACGTTGTACTTGGCGTTGGTTTCGATGGCTGCGGCCACGCCATCGCGCAGGATGGTGGGACGGATGAAGACCATCAAATTGCGTTTTTCCTTGGAGCCGCTACGAGTCTTGAACAACTCGCCGATGATCGGAATGTTGCCCAGGATGGGCACGCGCGACTCGCCTTCGAGCGCGGTGTCGGTGATCAGGCCGCCGAGCACGATCATGCCGCCGTCTTCGACCAGCACCGTGGTGGAGATGGTGCGCTTGTTGGTGATCAGGTCGACCGCGCCGGACACGCCGGCGGTCAGGCTGGAATTCTCCTGCTCGATCTTCAACTGCACCGCGGTGCCTTCGTTGATCTGCGGCGTGATCTTCAGAATGTTACCGACCTCTTCACGCTGAATGGTCTGGAACGGATTCACCGAGCCGCTGCTGTTGTTGCCGGTGTTGGTGTACTGGCCGGTCACGAACGGCACTTCCTGCGCCACCTTGATCTCGGCTTCTTCATTGTCGAGGGTGGTGATCGACGGGGTCTGCAGGATGTTGCTGGAGCCGTCGTTACGCAGCGCGCGTAACAACACTGCAAAGTTCAAACCGCCGTCTTCGATCATGCCGGCGCCGAGCGTCAGGCCGGTCGGCAAGCCGGTAGTCGCAAGCGTGTCGGGATCGGCGATGGCGGCGGCGAGGCTGCCGATGCTGGTGCTGCCGACTGACTGATTGAACGTGCCGATGGGAATGGTGCTGCCTTCCTTTTCGCTGAACACCGCCCAGTTCACGCCGAGTTCGGCGGCGCGCGTGGTGGTGATTTCGACCAGGATGGCTTCGAGATGCACTTGGGCGCGACGGATGTCGAGCTTGTCCACCACCGACATGATCTGACGCATCATCTTCGGCGCGGCCGTGACTACCAGCGCGTTGGTTTGTTTGTCGGCCCAGATAGTGGTGTTGCGATCCTGAGCGGCTGTCGGGCTAGCCGCGCCGGCGCCGGCCGCACCCGGTGCAGCTTGCGTGATGCCGGTGACTTGTTCCTTGAGCTTGCCGGCGATCTGTTCGGCATCGGCGTAGTTCAGGTAACGAACCTGCGTGTCGCCACCGGATTCCAGCGGCGTATCCAAATGCATCACCAGGCCCTTCAGGCGCAGGCGTTGCGATTTCTCGCCGGAGATCAGCACGCTGTTGGTGCGATCGTCGGCCACCAATTTGGCCGAGACGCCGGGGGCTTCACCTTGCTGTTGCGCGCCTTGTGACAACGCATTCACCACGCGCACGATCTCAGTGGCGCTGGCGTTTTCCAACCGTATGATTTCGATCTCTTCGTCGCCGGCCTGATCCAGCCGCTGCACGATGCGCATGATGCGAGCGATGTTGTTGGAGCGGTCCGAGACGATCAGCATGTTGGAGGCGGGGTAGGCGACCAGATGACCGTTCTGCGGGATCAACGGCCGCAGTACCGGCACCAGCTGCGCGGCATTGATGTTGCGTACCGAGATCACCTGGGTGACCACTTCGTCCGAATTCGGATTCAAGGTGTTCGGCAAATCGTTACCGGGAATCTGCCGCGCGTTGGCGTCGGGCAGAATCTTGATGTTGTCGCCGCTCGGCACCGCGATGAAACCATGCACCTGCAAGATGGACAGGAAGGTTTGATAGAACGCATCCGGCGTCATCGGCGTGGATGAGCGGATCGTCACTTGCGCACGCACGCGCGGGTCGACGATGAACGTCTTGCCGGTGATGGTGGCGACAGCGTCGATGATCTCGGTCAGCTCAGCGTCGCGGAACGCCGGCGTGATGGTCGCTTGCTGCGAGGCCGGCTGTTGCTGAGCCGTCGCCGACATGCAGGTGAGCAGGCACGTCAATGAAAGCGCCAGGAAGCCGGAGCGTGTGCCGCTGAGCGCACGGGCCGGCTGTCCTGCTTGATGGGGTGGAGAAATCGTCATGGACGGTCCTTGACTGCGCAAAGGCGTACGTTCGTTCTTGGAGGTTGAGCCGTTCATTCGGCAGGCGGCGTCGGTGTCGGGCGTTGCCCGCCGCCGCGCGTCTGAGGCGCTGCGTTGGGATCGGGCAGGCTGACCTGCGCCATGTTCAACGTCAGTTCCTGCGACTGGCCGTTACGTTCGACGGTCACGTTGACCCGGTCGGCGCTGCCCATGGTGTTGAAGATCTCCAGGCCGCGCTGGGGATCGTCCAGCGGCGTGCCATTGATCGACAACACCAGGTCGCCGGGCACCAGCCCCAGCTTGGAAAACTGCGCGCGGTTGCGGCCCGGATAAACGCGGTAACCTCGCTGCACACCGTTGGCGAACACCGGCTGCGGCCGGATGATTTCGGCAAAAGCGCTCGGATTACTCTCGGCAATGCGTCGCAGATTTTCAGTGAACTGGTTCTGCGGAGGCGGCGGCGGGCGATTGATGACCAGCGCGCCGGAGGTGCGCTTGGGCAGCGCCAGGGCTTCGAGGCTGCCGTTGCGATCCAGGATCACGCGGTCGATGTACACCGCATGCAGCTTGGTACCGGGACGAACCGTGCTGCCGACCGCGAACACCTTCGCTGCCTGCGCCGACTCGCCGATGATGGCCAGGCCCTTGTTGGGATCCTCGGAGGCGAACACCGCCGACAACACCAGGTTCATCTGGGTTTCGGGGGCGCTGGCGGCATCCTGCGGCGCCTGTGCGGCAGCCACATCGAATAGATGCGCGTTGACGATTGCCTGAATGTCCACGCCGCTGCGCACCGGCGGCACATTCATCGGCGGCGGTGCGGTCGGGGCTTGAGGTTGCGGGCCGCGATCCAATAACAGCCAGGTGAGCTGCACCAGTTGCCAGGCAATGGCGATGACCAGCACCACCATCACCAGCTGAGGCGCGCTCTGCGACGCCCGGTCGAGCCACTGCTGCGGCGTGAGGTTCTGAAATTCGTGCAATTTGGCGGACAGCGGCATCGTTCGAATTTGCGACCCAGTTAAGAGGATGTCAGGCACCTATTCGCAGCCGACGGCAATTCGGTGCTGGCCCGACATGATACGGAGTGCTCGTAGTTTGTCACAAGAGATTGTTCCCATTGATGAAAACACTGTCGCAATTGCCCGAATCCGAACCCCCGGCTGACGGTGTTGGCCGACAATGCGCCAATGGCGGGCGCGGCCGTCGATCTTAGTCCCGCCCAGCGGCCGCAGGCTATGTGACAGCGCTTGGACCGCGTCGTTGTACCGAAGTGCGGTGCGTCGGATGCTGCCTTGTAATGTCCGTAGTTCCCCCCTATAAAGAGTGCGAACTGGTGGCGCGTTAAGTTGATGACGGAAGAGAGCACACGGCATGAGCGGGAACTGGTCGCCGAGGAAGCCGAGCCCAAGCTCAAGCGACCTCCGTTGTATCAGGTGGTCCTGCTGAACGACGACTACACGCCGATGGAATTCGTCGTGGATGTGCTGGAACGCATCTTCGGCATGGATCGGACGACGGCGACGCGCGTTATGCTTGAAGTGCATACCAAGGGCAAAGGGGTGTGCGGCGTCTTCACCTTCGAAATCGCCGAGACCAAGGTCGCGCAGGTAACCACATATGCGCGTCAACACCAGCATCCTCTGTTGTGCACGATGGAAGAAACGTGAAGCCGTTCACCGCATCCGTCGGCACGCCTGTCAGCCTGGAAACCGAGGGCTGCGGCGTGTCGAACCTCCGACGTAAACGGCGGTCCACTCTATAGGTTGGCTTTAGGTATTTGGTGAGAAGCAGTCCGTGTTAAGCAGCGAACTCGAAATCTGTCTCAACGAGGCTTTCCAGTCGGCGCGCGAAGCGCGGCACGAGTTCATGACCGTCGAGCACTTGTTGCTGGCGATCGTGGACACGCCGAAAGTCCGTGAAATCCTCCGTGCCTGCGGTGCCGATGTCGCTCGGCTACGCAAGGACCTGAAAGACTTCATCGATCAAACCACGCCCCGGTTAAAGGACGATGACGATCGCGAAGTACAACCGACGCTGGGCTTCCAGCGCGTGTTGCAGCGAGCCGTGTTCCACGTCCAGTCCAGCGGCAAGAAGGAAGTGACCGCAGCCAACGTGCTGGTCGCCATCTTCAGCGAGAAGCACTCGCACGCCGCCTACCTGCTGTCGATGCAGGATGTGGCGCGGCTCGACGTCGTCAACTACATCTCCCACGGCTTGTCCAAGATTGCCGAGGACCGCACCGATAAAGATGAGTCGCCTCCGGGCGCCGAAGCCGAGCGGGGCGAGCCCGAGGGTGGCACCGCGCTGGAGAAGTTCACCACCAATCTGAACAAGCAGGCCATGGAAGGGCGCATCGATCCGCTGATCGGCCGTAAGACGGAGATCGAGCGCACGGTCGAGATCCTGTGCCGTCGTCGCAAGAACAATCCGCTGTACGTGGGCGAGGCTGGCGTCGGCAAGACCGCCATCGCCGAAGGCCTGGCGCGCATGATCATCGAGGACAAGGTGCCCGAAGTGCTGTCCGACAGCACCGTGTACTCGCTCGATATGGGCGCGCTGATCGCCGGCACCAAGTATCGCGGCGACTTCGAGAAGCGCTTGAAGAGCGTGCTCAGCGAGCTGAAGAAGAATCCCGGCTCGATCCTGTTTATCGACGAGATCCATACCGTCATCGGCGCCGGCGCGGCCTCGGGCGGCGTGATGGATGCGTCCAACTTGATCAAACCGGCGCTCGCCAACGGCGAGCTGCGTTGCATCGGCTCGACCACCTATACCGAATACCGCGGCATCTTCGAGAAGGACCATGCGCTGGCGCGTCGCTTCCAGAAGATCGACATCATCGAGCCATCGGTGCCCGAGACGGTCGAGATTCTGCGCGGTCTGCGCTCACGCTTCGAAGAGCATCACAACGTGAAGTACGCCGATGACGCGTTGAGCGCGGCGGCGGAATTGGCGGCTCGGCACATCAACGATCGACAGTTGCCCGACAAGGCCATCGACGTGATCGACGAGGCCGGTGCGCGGTTGCGCCTGAGGCCCACCGAAGAGCGCGAGACCCTGGTCACGACGCAGATGATCGAAGACGTGGTGGCGCGCATCGCTCGCATCCCGCCGAAGAACGTCTCGACCTCGGATAAGGACGTGCTCAAGAACCTCGAGCGCAATCTGAAGCTGGTGATTTTCGGCCAGGATCCGGCCATCGATTCGTTGGCCTCGGCCATCAAGATGTCGCGCTCCGGGCTGGGCGATCAGCGCAAGCCGGTGGGTTCGTTCCTGTTCGCCGGTCCTACCGGCGTGGGTAAGACCGAAGTCACCCGGCAGCTGGCCATCGCGCTCGGCGTCGAGCTGATTCGTTTCGACATGTCCGAATACATGGAGCGTCACACCGTGTCGCGCCTGATCGGCGCGCCGCCGGGCTACGTCGGTTTCGACCAGGGCGGCTTGCTCACCGAAGCCATCAACAAGCATCCGCATTCGGTGCTGTTGCTGGATGAAATCGAGAAGGCGCATCCGGATGTGTTCAACCTGCTGCTGCAGGTCATGGACCACGGCACGCTCACCGACAACAACGGCCGCAAGGCAGACTTCCGCCATGTGGTGATCGTGATGACCACCAACGCCGGTGCGTTCGAAATGAATCGGCCGTCGATCGGCTTCACCCAGCAGGACCACACCACTGACGGGATGGAAGCCATCAAGCGCTTGTTCTCGCCCGAGTTCCGCAATCGGCTGGACGGCATCATCCAGTTCAACGCCCTGGATCCGCGCACCATTCAGCGCGTGGTCGACAAGTTGCTGGTGGAAGTCGAAGCCCAGTTGGAGCAGCGGGGCGTGCAGCTGCACATCGACGACGCCGCCCGCGAGTGGATGGCGCGCAATGGTTACGACCCGAAGATGGGCGCGCGGCCCATGGCTCGTGTCATCCAGGAAGCGATCAAGCGTCCGTTGGCGGAGGAGTTATTGTTCGGCCGGCTGGTCGGTGGCGGTCACGCCTTCGTTACCTTGGGGTCGGACGACAAGCTCAAAGTCGAGGCGCGCGCCGATACCGAGCAGGCGTTGCTCGAGGAATCGAAGTAGTCAGGTAGGTGGAAAGTCGCGGCTGTCGTCAGCGGCCGCGGTACACGATTCGACCCTTGGTCAGATCGTAGGGCGTGAGCTCAACGGTAACCGCGTCACCCGTCAGGATGCGGATATAGTTTTTGCGCATCTTGCCCGAGATGTGCGCGATCACGGTGTGGCCGTTGTTCAGCTGCACCTTGAACGTAGTGTTAGGCAGCGTATCGATCACGCGGCCTTCCATCTGAATCGCATCTTCTTTCGACATGCACTCTCAATGACTGCCCGGCAGGGCCCGCCGGCAAGGCGCGCGAATTGTGCATAAAGGCCCCCGCCATTGCAATTGAGCGTGTAGGTCCTACGCCTCCCGGCCGTGCCCGGTATTCGAGCACCCCTGGTTCGCGCTATCAGTGGGTCATACGCCCGCGGAGGCTGCTTCGTTCCCGCCGTCACCCCATAGACCGGGCTGAAACGGGCCGTTGACGTGCTCGCCCAGCACCTCGGTGAATTGCATTCGCGGGATCATTTGGGCACCGAGACTCATCAGGTGAGGCGTCGACATCTGGCAGTCGATCATGTGGAAGCCGCGCGCAAGCAGTTCTTCGCACAGGCGTTTCAGCGCAACTTTGGACGCATCGCGCT
>NZ_JAEUPY010000090.1 GCF_016790065.1 Steroidobacter sp. | reverse complement strand
ATCAGCCTGAAACGAGAGTGGCGCTTGCCGCTGCTGACTGCGACCTATCTGCCAGTCGCGGCCGCCTTGATCGCGCTGTTACATCTGGCAAACCTCGATCATCCGTTCGCGCAATGGGGCGCCATCGGCTGGGTATTGCTGTTCGCTGCTTACTACACGATGTTGAAGCTCGGCGAGTCACGTGACGTGGGCGGACTGGATTGGTTTCACGCCGGTGCGACCTGGGTGCTCGCGTTGGTCGTGGCTTGGGAAGCGAATCATCAGATCGGCGAACTCACGACCGGTGTCTGGGCGCAGCTGCCGTGGGGCGTGGTGCCGGCATTGTTCGTCGCTTGGTTGGGGCGCCAACAATTGAGTCCGCGTTGGCCAGTGGCCGCGCGCGAAGTGGCTTATCGCGTTTACGCCGCTGTGCCGCTGGTCGTCGTGACTGCGCTTTGGGTCATCGTCATCAATCTGAACAGCACGGGCGATTCGACGTGGCTGCCCTACTTGCCGCTGCTCAATCCGCTGGATATCAGCGTGGCGCTGTGTTTCGCGGCGCTCGCGATGTGGTGGAGTTCGCTCAGCGAAAGTCAGCGTGCGCTGTGGTGGCAGTTGGATCTGCGCATCCTGATCGCAGGCGTCGCCGGTTTGGTGTTCATCTGGTTGAACGCTGCGCTGATTCGCTCGCTCCATCACAACTTCGACGCGCCGATTACTGCGTACGGAATGGCTCACTCGACACTGGTGCAAGCGTCGTTGTCCATCTTCTGGGGCGTGCTGGGCTTCACGGCCATGACCATCGCCGCGCGACAGCGGTGGCGATATGTTTGGATCGTCGGCGCGGCGCTGATGATCGTGGTGGTGGCGAAGTTGTTCCTGGTCGATCTTTCCAATGTCGGCACTATCGCGCGCATCGCGTCGTTCTTGACCGTCGGTGTGTTGTTGCTGGTGACGGGCTATCTCGCGCCCTTGCCCCCGCGCAAGGCGACTGAGCAGGTGATGGAGTCATGAGCTCAACCCAAAGAAATCTTCTGACTATTGCTGCGAGCTGCTTGCTGGCCACGAGCGTCAGCGTCGCCGCGGCACCGAGTAAGAACGACTACTTCAGTGGCTTGTCCGTCGAGGCAGCTTATACGCAGCCGATGATCGAGACCTTGCTGCCGGATGATGTGTATCGCGTGACGACGCGCGACGATCTCGGCGATTTGCGAGTCTTCAATGCGAATGGTTCGCCGGTGCCTCATGCTTTCTGCGCGGCGCCTGATAACACTGAGCCGCAAGTCACCGAGCAATCGCTGCCAGTGTTCGTGCTTCGCGGTCGGGATCAGGTCTACACCGAAAGCTCGCGTGTGAATGTAGAGACCGCCGGTGGCACGCGGATCGATGTCGAGGAGTCGTCGCCGCCTGCGCCGACCGTCGTCAGCGGACAGATTCACATCATCGACGCGCGCGAGACTCAGCCGCTGCGGGCCATTCGTTTCGATTGGAGCAGCCCGGATGGCGTGTCTGAAGTGAAGGTGCGCATCGAAGCCAGCGACGATTTGGATGGTTGGCAGACGGTGGTGCCGGCGAGCACGCTGTTACTCGCCAAACAAGGCAATCAGGAATTGCGACGTGAGCGCATCCAGCTGCCGCTACGCGAGTATGAATATCTGCGCGTGCAACGAGTCGACAACGGTCCGCCGTTGATCGTCAATTCGGTGGCAGCAGAGCAAGTCTCCGAGGCTCAAGAGATCGAGCCCATGTGGTTCACCGCCGCTCGCGTGACTTCCGACGAGGCGGGTGTTCTGAAGTTCGATGCCGAACATCTCGCGCCTGTCACTTATGCGCGAGTGCGGCTGACGCAGGAGAACAGTACGGTCAACGTGACGGTGCAGAGTCGATCCGACGACAAGGCGCAGTGGCGCACGCGTTGGAGCGGCGAAAGTTATGTCATCGTCTCGGACACTGTGCGCCGAGAAAGTCCGCCGGCTCGGTTCCAGCCGACCACGGATCGTTACTGGCGCGTGCAGATCCAGAACGATCCGCAGGTGTATCAGGACAGCACGCTCGAGCTGGGCTATCGGCCGGCCAAATTGCGGTTCCTGGCCCAGGGGCCCGGGCCGTTCACGGTGGCCTTCGGTAGCCGCCGGGCCGAACTGGCCAAACCGACGGTTTGCGATGGTTTGCTCTCGGATGTCAGTGCCGCGGATCGCGAGCGAATGATCGAGCAGGGCTATGCCGGATCGATCCTGCCGCTGGGCGGCGCCGATGCCCTCAAGGCCCCGCCCAAAAAGACGCCTACCAAAGTAGTGGTTTTGTGGGCAGTGCTGGTGGTGGGCGTGGGCCTGCTGGTGGCCATGGCCTTGTCGCTGCTGAAGCGGGTACGGCAGACCCCGAACTAGCGCCGGACCGGAGAATTAGCCGGCCGGTTGAACTAGAATGGTCCCCCTTTTTGGCGGGCCAGGTGCCTGAGCACCCCGAATCCCATGCGTTTT
>NZ_JAEUPY010000086.1 GCF_016790065.1 Steroidobacter sp. | reverse complement strand
CCGCGGACACAGTGCAGATCTATAACAACGAAGAGCGCGGCTTCTTCACTTACGCAGCTCGCAGCACAGCGTCGATTCACTTGCTCGACGACGGCACGATTGCTCCGACAGCCTCGGTGGCTTCGATTGCGTTTGCGCCAGAGATCGCTATTCCAGCCATTCGCGCGTTCCGTGCGCGCTTCGGCGAACATCTGTATCAGAAGTATGGCTTCCTGGATTCGGTGAATCCCAGCTTCACGTTTACCGACGTGCCGCTGCGCCATGGCCGCATCGTCGAGGGCATCGGCTGGATTGCGGATGATTATCTGGGCATCGACCAGGGGCCCATCGTCGCCATGATCGAGAATTATCGCAGCGGCTTGATCTGGAGCATCATGCAGAACAATCCGCACATCCGACGGGGACTGCAACGGGCAGGGTTCACCGGCGGCTGGCTGGACAAACCCGCACCTGCGCAACCCAGCTCATAACGCTCAGGACAGTGCATGGCCTCGATGCCATCCGCCGCCACGATGAATCGTCGCGAGGCAATTGCCACGCTCTCCGGTGCAGCGCTAGCGCTCGCCGGCTGCGGTCGTGCGTCCGATAAAAAGGAACTGAAGTTTTGGGGCGCCGGGCGCGAAGGTGACGTCGCTGCCGAGTTGGTGCGTGGTTTCGAGCAGGAATATCCGCACATCCGAGTGAACGTGCAGAAGATGCCGTTTACTGTCGCGCACGAGAAGTTACTCACTGCCTACGCCGGCGAAACGCTGCCCGATCTATGTCAGCTGGGAAACACTTGGATTCCCGAGTTCGCCGCGCTCGATGCGTTGGAGCCGCTGGATAGTTATGTGTCGGGTTCCAAGGAAGTGCAGCTGCAGGACTATTTCGACGGCATCCTGGCGTCGAATCGGATCGACGACACTTTGTTCGGCATTCCTTGGTACGTCGACACTCGGTTACTTTACTACCGCCGTGACTTGTTGCGACAAGCTGGCTTCGCAGAGCCGCCGCAGACCTGGCAGCAGTGGAGCGAGATGCTCGCAGCGATCAAATCGCTCGTGGGGCCGGAGCGCTATTCGGTGCTGCTGCCGTTGAATGAGTTCGAGCCGCTGTTGGTGCTCGGCTTGCAGCTGCCGGCGGAGTTGTTACGGGATGACGGACGCTTCGGTAATTTTCGCGGCCAGGATTTTCGGCGCTCGCTGACGTTTTATGAAAGTCTGTTCGAGCGAGGCTGGGCGCCCCGCATGACCAACACTCAGATCTCCAATGTGTGGGATGAGTTTGGGCGTGGCTTCTTTTCGTTCTATATCTCTGGGCCTTGGAACATTGCCGAGTTCAAGCGCCGGCTGCCGGCAGCGCTACAGAACGAATGGATGACGGCGACCATGCCGGGGCCGGATGGGCCGGGCTTGTCCAGTGCTGGCGGGTCGAGCTTGGTGGTGTTCAAGTCGTCGCAGCTCAAAGCGGAGGCTTGGTTGTTGGCGGAGTATTTGTCTCGACCGTCGACGCAACAGCAGTTCTACGATCTCACGGGCGACATGCCGTCGCGGCGTAGCTCGTGGCAAATGCCGGCGTTGGTCGATTCGCCATATGCACGAGCGTATCTGGCGCAGCTTGATCGAGTGCGCTCGCCGCCGAAAGTGCCGGAGTGGGAGCGCATCGCCACTGAGATGCGACTCACTGGAGAGCGAGTAGTGCAGGGCGTGCAGACCGTCGATGAAGCGGTGGTGGCGCTGGATCGCAAGACCGATGAGATTCTGGCGAAGCGCCGCTGGATGCTGGATAGAAACACCTTGCCGGGGGCGTCATGAAGCGCTCCATGGCGGCGTGGTGGTTCGTCGGTCCGGCGCTCATGGTCATGACCGTGTTTTTCTTCGTGCCAGTGCTGGGCGCGTTGATCATGAGCGTGACGGACTTCGATCTGTACGCGCTCAGCGATTGGCGCAACCTGCGGTTCATCGGCTTCCACAACTATGTGACCTTGCTGCAGGACCCACTGTTCTGGAAGTCACTGGGCAACACCTTGTACTTCGTCGCACTCGGCGTGCCGTTGTCCATCGGTGCGTCGCTGGGTGCTGCCTTGCTGGTGAACTCCAAACTGGGCCGATTCCGCGGCTTTTTTCGCACGGTGTACTTCGCTCCGGTGGTTACAACCTTGGTGGCTGTCGCGGTCGTGTGGCGCTACATCTTTCATACGCGTTATGGATTCTTGAACTATGGCTTGAGCGGTCTGGGCATCGATCCCATCGATTGGATGGGCGATCCGCATTGGGCCATGCCGGCCATCGTGATTCTCGCGGTGTGGAAGAACTTCGGCTACAACATGATCATTCTGCTGGCGGCGCTACAGAACATTCCCGAAGATCTTTACGAAGCGGCCCGCATCGATGGCGCGTCGGGCTGGCAGGTGTTTCGGCACATCACCATTCCCGGCATTGCGCCGGTGCTGCTGTTGGTGAGCATCCTCACCATGACGGGCTACTTCCAACTGTTCGCCGAACCGTATGTGATGACGGAAGGCGGGCCGCTGCAGAGCACGTTGAGCGTGCTGTATTTCATGTACGAGGAAGGCTTCAAGTGGTGGAGCCTGGGCCGCGCGTCGGCGGTGGCGTTCTTGCTGTTCGTGCTGATGTTCCTGGTCACGGCCTTCCAGTTACGCCTCGGTCGTCAGCGGGGTGATCGGTGATGAGCCGACCGGAAGGCAGTGCGCCTCGGGAAGCGCAGCCGCGGAAGTCCCTCGGGACCAGGCGGGCGGCGATAGTTGTGAACACGCTGCTGATCATTGGCGCGTTGCTCACCGCCTTTCCGCTGCTGTGGATGTTGTCCGTGT
>NZ_JAEUPY010000866.1 GCF_016790065.1 Steroidobacter sp. | reverse complement strand
AGTTGTGACAAACGTGCTTCGACGCCGAGCGCGGGCAGACTGTCCCAATCGAACACGTGCGACGTCACCGCCGTGCCGGCATACACCTTCACCTGCAAACCTTGCTCGCGCGCGTAGGCTTTCCAAGCGATGCGACGAGGCGAGTCGCCAGGATGAAAGGGACGCAAGCCGGCGAACTCTTCATCGCCTTGGCCCCAGTCCTGCGCGCCGCCGGTGTCTGTTTCGACCGGGGGTGGCGCCAAGCCGCGCGGCCCGGGCTTCGGATACACCACGCACGTCAGGCTCATGTGCACATGAGCCCACGCTCTGAACAATCCGAACGGGTGTCGGGTGACGAGCTCGAAATGATCGAGCGTCAACAAGCCTCGCCGGGGCGCGGGCCCCTGCAGATCGAACACCGCTCGTCCGTTCGCTGGCACGCGCTGCGGCTGAGCTGCACCGTGGTCGTTGCGCAACGTGAGTTCGTGGCGAGCCAGCGGCGCACCGTTCTCGAGGGCGACCTGAAACGTCGCGGTGTCGCCGGCGAACACTGGCTCGTTGTTGACCGAACGAATCACGATGCCCGACAGATTGCGATGACAGTAATGCATGGCGGTCAGCGCCAGCGAGCCGAGCAGGAACGTGAGTCCCAGCGCCAGATTGTTTGCGTAGTTCATGGCGCCGATGAACATCGCGAACAACATCGCCGCGAACGCGATCCCGAGCCCGGTCGGAACGATATAGATGCGTCGACTGGACAAGGTCAGCGGATCGACATCCACGCCATGACGCTTGAACGCCCAGCGCCGCGACAGCCGGCGCATGCGTTGGACGAGGCCCAGATTCAAGCTGAGGTTCATGACGGCCGTGCGAGGCAGCGCGACGGCGACTAAGGTACCGCGACTTCTTTCAGCACGAACTGACCGACTTCGGTCGCCGTCTTGGGGGCTGCATCGTCGCGAGGCTTGAGGCGATGGCCGACCACTGCGGCCAACACCGCTTGCACGTCTTCGGGCACGACGCCTTGATGGCCGTGAATCAACGCCCACGCCTGCGCTGCTCGTAACAAGCCGATGGCTGCGCGTGGCGAGATGCCGTTTTCGAAATAGGACGATTCGCGTGTGTAACGAACGATGGCTTGCACGTAATCGAGCAACGCGTCGGACACGTGCACTTTAGGAACCATGGTTTGCATCAACAGCAGCTGTTGCGGCGACAGGGTGGACGACATGGTCGCGAGCAGATCGCGACGGTCCTGACCGAGCAACAACTGACGTTCCAAGGCCGCATCGGGGTAGCCCAGCTCGATGCGCATCAAGAAGCGATCCAGCTGCGACTCGGGCAGCGGATACGTGCCGATTTGATACACCGGATTCTGAGTTGCTATTACAAAGAACGGCGCGGCCAACGGATAAGTCTGACCGTCTGCGGTGACTTGATGTTCTTCCATCGCTTCCAGCAGCGCGCTTTGTGCCTTGGGCGTGGCGCGATTCACTTCGTCCGCGAGCACCAGCTGAGAAAACACCGGCCCTTTGTGGAACTGGAAGCTGCTGGACTCACGATCGAACACCGACACGCCGATGATGTCCGCCGGCAGCAGGTCGCTGGTGAACTGGATGCGTTGATCGGACAGTCCGAGCGACTCGGCGAGAGCGTGCGCCAGTGTGGTCTTGCCCACGCCCGGGATGTCTTCGATGAGCAGATGACCGCGCGCCAGCAGGCTGGCGATGCACAGTCGCAGCTGGTGTTCCTTACCCAGGATGACCCGATTGAGCTGAGCCGTGGTGGCGGCGATCAACTCGACGGGATCGGCCTGCGTGATCAGTGTGGGAATGGCTGAATTCATGCGCTCTCCGCTCGCTCGCTGCGGTTACAACTTGCTGACCATGTCTTCCTGCTCGTCGAGCTGCGCGATCTGGCGCTTGAACTCGGCGATGCGTTCGTTGACCTCGGCCACCACTTCGGCCGGCGCGTTGGCTACGAACTTCTCGTTACGCAGTTTGCCTTCCTCGCGTGCTAGATCTTGCTGCACCTTGGCTTTGCGCTTGCGCAGACGAGCGAGCTCGGCCTGCGGGTCGGAGATCAAACCCGCTAGCGGCGACGAAATGGTGCGACGGTCGATGCTGGCCGTGGCCGACGGCGGCAACGTTGCATCGCTGGCGAGCAGCGTCAGTTCGCTGATCTTACCGACGCCGCGAACCACGCTGAGGTTGGCTTTGATCGACGCTTCATCGCTGGCCTCGGGCGTTTGATACGAAACCACGATCTCACGCGCCTGAGGAATATCCAGCTGACCGCGAATCTGTCGCGCACCGAGAATGATCGCCTTGATCGGCGTGATCGTTGCTTCGGCCGCCAGGTCGCGCGGAAATTCCGTCGTCGCCGGGTATGGCTGCAGCATGATGGTCTCGCCCTTGCGTCCAGCGAGCGGCGCCACCGCTTGCCAGATTTCTTCGGTGAGGAAGGGCATCAGCGGATGTAACAAACGCAGATACGCTTCCAGCACGTGGGCCAACGTTTCCCGCGTGCCCCGTTTTTGCGCATCGCTCGACTGGTCGGATTGCAAGGTGGGCTTGGAAAGCTCCAAGTACCAGTCGCAGTACTCGTACCAGGCGAACTCATACAGCGCCTGCGCCGCCAAGTCGAAGCGATACTCGCCGAGCCGTGCACGCACGTCTTCGATGGTCGCGCTGAGGCGCGAGCGGATCCACAAGTCGGCCGCGGAATACTCTACCGGCCCTGACGCTGATGCAGGCGGCGCGTTCTCAAGGTTCATCAGCACATAGCGAGCCGCGTTCCACAACTTGTTACAAAAGTTGCGGTAGCCCTCGATGCGGCCGATGTCGAAACGAATATCGCGGCCCATGGTCGCGAGCGCGCAGAAGGTGAAGCGCAGGGCATCGGCGCCATAGGCCGCCATGCCGTTCGGGAACTGCTTGCGCGTGTTCTTCTCGATCTTGTCCTTCATCTGCGGCTGCATCAAACCGGTGACGCGCTTCGCGACCAGCGACTCCAGGTCGATGCCGTCGATCAAATCCAGCGGATCGATGATGTTGCCCTTGGACTTGGACATCTTGTCGCCGTTCTCGTCCCGGATCAGGCCGGTGATGTACACCTCCCGGAACGGCACCTCGCCGGTGAACTTCAGGCCCATCATGATCATGCGGGCCACCCAGAAGAAAATGATGTCGAAGCCGGTCACCAGCACGCTGGTGGGGTACAGCGACTTCAGTTCCTTGGTCTGATCCGGCCAGCCCAACGTGGAGAACGGCCACAGCGCCGAGGAGAACCACGTGTCGAGCACGTCTTCGTCGCGCTTCAATTTCACATCGCGACCGAGCTTGAGCCGCGCGTGCTGATAGGCGAGCGCTTCGGTGCGGGCGACGTAGTGATTGCCTTCGTCGTCGTACCACGCCGGAATCTGATGACCCCACCACAACTGGCGGCTGATGCACCAGTCCTGGATGTTTTCCATCCATTGGAAATAAGTCTTGGACCAGTTCTCCGGAACGAACTTGATACGACCGTCTTTCACGCACTCGATGGCCGGCTCGGCCAGCGGCACGATGCGCACGTACCATTGATCGGTGAGCCAGGGCTCGAGGATGGCGTTGCTACGATCGCCGCGTGGCACGTTCAGACCATGCGGCTCGATCTTCTCGAGCAGCCCGAGCGCTTCGAGGTCGGCAACGATCTGCTTGCGCGCCACGAAGCGATCGAGGCCGCGATATTTCTCCGGCACCTCGTCGTTGAGCGCGGCGTTGGCGTCGAACACGTTGATCAGCGGTAGCGAATGACGCTGACCGATCTGGTAATCGTTGAAGTCATGGGCCGGCGTGATCTTCACGCAGCCGGAGCCGAACGCCGGATCGACATAGTCGTCGGCGATCACTGGAATCAACCGGCCGGTCAGCGGCAGGCGGATTTGTTTGCCGACCAAATGTTTGTAACGCTCGTCTTCCGGATGCACGGCCACAGCGGTGTCGCCGAGCATGGTTTCCGGTCGGGTGGTGGCGACCACCAGATGTTCCGAGCTGCCTTCGATGGGATAGCGGAAGTGCCACAGCGAGCCGGGCTCCTTCTCGGAAGTCAGCACTTCGAGATCGGACAGCGCGGTGTGTAACACCGGGTCCCAATTCACCAGGCGCTTGCCGCGATAGATCAGGCCTTCTTCGTGGAGCCGCACGAACACTTCGGTGACGGCCTCGGACAAGCCGGGGTCCATGGTGAAGCGGTCGCGCGACCAATCCACCGAGTTGCCGATGCGACGTTCCTGCCGGGAGATGGTATCGCCCGACTGCGCCTTCCAATCCCACACGCGTTTGACGAATTCCTCGCGACCGATGTCACGACGATGCACGCCTGCGGCATTGAGCTGGCGCTCCACCACCATTTGAGTCGCGATGCCGGCGTGGTCGGTGCCCGGTTGCCACAACGTGTTCTCGCCCTGCATGCGGTGCTGGCGGGTGAGCACGTCCATCAGCGTGTGCTGAAAGGCATGCCCCATGTGCAACGTGCCGGTGACGTTGGGCGGCGGAATGACGATGGAGTAGGGGCTACCCTGGCCCGAGGGCTTGAACCAGCCATGCTGCTCCCATCGCTGATAGGTGCGCTGTTCAAGGTCCTTGGGATCGTAAGATTTCTGCATTTGTCGACACGGCCAGCAGGCGGAAAATAAGCTGGCAAGTATAGCCGCCAAGCGCAGAAATGCGGCCGGTCGCTGCGTTCCTCAACGGGCCAGCCCAACCCCTGGCCAGCCCGTTCCTACAGCGTTACAGGAACATGCCGCCCGAGGCCTCGATGCGCTGGGCATTGATCCAGCGGTTCTCGGGCGACAGCAGCGAGGCCACCACGCCGCCGATATCGTCCGGTTTGCCGACCCGGCCCAGCGCCGTCTGCGAGGCGACGAAATCGTTCAGCTGTTTGTTGTCACGGACCGCGCCGCCGCCGAAGTCGGTTTCGATGGCGCCCGGCGCCACCACATTCACCGCAATCCCACGTCCGCCCAGCTCCTTGGCTTGGTAACGGGTCAGCACTTCGATGGCGCCTTTCATGGCGGCATAGGCGGCATAACCGGGCAGCGCGAAGCGCGCCAACCCGGTGGAAATGTTGACGATCCGGCCGCCGTCGTTGAACAGCGGCAAGAGCTTCTGGGTAAGGAAAAACGGGCCTTTCAGGTGGATGCGCATCAGTTCGTCGAACTGCGCTTCGCTGGTCTCCGCGAACGCCGCGTGAGCGCCTATGCCCGCGTTGTTCACCAGGAAATCGAAGCGCTCGCGCTGCCAGTGGGTCTTCAGCACTTCGCGCACCTGATCGACGAACCGATCGAAGCTCGCCGTCACGCCCACATCCAGCTGCAGCGCCGCCGCCCGTCGGCCGGACTTTTGGATCTCGGCGACCACGGCTTCGGCTTCCTGCTGGTTACTTCTATAGGTCAGCAATACATCAATGCCGCGCCGGGCCGACTGCAGGGCCATGCTCCTACCCAGGCCGCGGCTGCCGCCGGTGATTAGCGCGATCGGGGTGGTTGAAGTGGTCATGGCGGGCTCCTTGGGGTTTCGGACGGTGGAAGCTAGCTTATTGTTTATCCATTGGTGGATAAACTGGATGAATCTGAGCGTAGTGTTCGTATAATCCGAACAATGAATCAGCTCGAAGCGCTGCAGATCTTCGTCCGGGTGGCAGAACTTGCCAGCTTTACCCGCGCGGCCGAAAGCTTGAGCCTGCCCAAAGCCAGCATCTCCACGGCCGTCCAGCAGCTGGAGAGCGAGTTCGGCACCCAACTCCTGCATCGAACCACCCGCAAAGTGCAGATGACCTTGGATGGTCGCGCCTGTTACGAACGCTGCAAAGATCTGCTGGCCGACATGGACGAGCTGCGTTCCATGTTTCAACAAGGTTCGCAGGCGTTACGTGGACGACTGCGCATCGATATGCCCACCGGCGTCGCGCGCTCCACGGTCATTCCCGCGTTGCCGGCGTTTCTACACCAACATCCATTGCTCGAGATCGAGTTGAGCTGCACGGATCGCAAAGTGGATTTGGTGCGTGAAGGCTTCGACTGCGTGATGCGCGTCGGCTCAGTCGACGACACCAGCTTGATCGCTCGCCCGCTCGGTGCGTTCGCCGTCATGAACTGCGCGAGCCCGGAGTATGTGCGCGTTTTCGGCATGCCTACGACAGTTGAAGATTTGGCCAAGCATCGTTTGATTCATTGGGCAGGCACGCTCGGTGCCAAGTCGATGGGCTTCGAATATCACGACGGCACCGCGTATCGCACCGTCGACATGCCCGGCGTCATCACTGTTAACAGCGCCGAGGCGTATCAAGCCAGCTGCTTGGCGGGCCTGGGCATCGTGCAAGCGCCCCTGTCCGGCATGCGGCATCTGCTGGAGCAGGGTTTGTTAGTCGAAGTCGCCCCTGAGTTACGCGCTGAGCCCATGCCGGTATGGCTGCTCTATGCCCAGCGGCGTAACTTGTCACGCCGCGTGCAAGTGTTCATGTCTTGGGTGGCGGACCTGATGAAGCCTCAGCTGCTGCCGTTGCCTGGCGCGCTATGATTTATCGATTCAGCTTCGAGGAGCGACGATGAGCCGGTTTCGCTATTACCTGCGCACCCGTTACAACGAATGCGATGCGCAGAAGGTGGTGTTCAATTCTCGCTATGGCGAGTACACGGATGTCGCGGCGGCGGAGTTCTTTCGTGCGTTGGGTTATGAGAAGGAGATGCAGACGGGAGAGTTGGACTATCAGCTCGTCAAGCAAACCACTGAGTGGCGCGCGCCAGCTCGATACGATCAGGTGTTGGAGATATCGGTCTCGACCCGGCATTTAGGAACTACGTCGTTTGCTTTGGCGACGGAGTTCCGGATTGCGGGAGAGGAGCGGGTGATTGTGAATGTCGAGACGGTGTATGTGCACGTCGACCATCACACGTTGCAAAAATCGCCGCTGCCCGGACCGCTACGAGCTGCGCTCGAGCGGGGAGCGGAGAATGTGACGATCGACCACGCCGCGTATCTCGCCTGACTCGAACGCCGCAGCCGGAAGGTTTTGCATGGAAAGAAAAAGCCGGAGATGACCCGACAGAAGATGATCGGAGTACGAACGACCGCGTAGAAAACTACGCTCTTGGGCGGCTTCCGAGCCCGCCGAAGTCTCTTTAACACGGCCTTGGGGCGGCTTCCGAGCCCGCGAACGTTTCGTGCGCAGCGTCGAGGGGAGAGTCCTTCCCCGGCAATTGGATCCAGCAGGGATGCTGGTCCCATAGCGCTACAGGGATGTACAAGCACGCGCCA
>NZ_JAEUPY010000061.1 GCF_016790065.1 Steroidobacter sp. | reverse complement strand
CTAAGAAGATGTTCTTGAATAACGCATGGTATGTGGCCGAGCTCTCGTCCGGGCTGGGAACGGGTCTGGTCCCGGTGCGCCTGTTGGGGCGCTCGTTGGTGCTCTATCGACTGAGCAACGGCGAAGTGGCGGCCTTGGAAGATGCTTGCCCGCATCGCAAGCTGCCGCTGTCGATGGGTCGCCGGCAAGGCGACCTGGTCGAGTGCGGCTATCACGGCATGATGTTCGACCGGGCCGGCGCCTGCCGGCGCGTGCCGGGAAATCAGCCAATCCCCGACACGGCTCGGGTTCGGAGCTATCCCGCCGTCGAACGCCAAGGTTTTATTTGGGTTTGGATGGGTGCGCCGGAGCTGGCCGATCCCGCCAGCATTTTCGACATCGAACACTGGGACAATCCCACTTGGGGTCGCACCGAGCCGGACGCCATGGCGGTTCGCTGCAGCTACCTGCACATCACCGACAACTTGCTCGACCCGACGCACGTCGCCTGGGTTCATCCAGACTCGTTCGGCGAGTCGGCCTGCGAGCAAACCCCGTTGCAGACCGAGGCGTTGTCGGGCGGGGTATTGGTGTCTAGGTGGATGTTGAGCGTGGATGTCGCGCCGTTTTATGTCCGCTACATGCGCTTTGCCGGCAAGGCGGATCGCAAGCAGCACTATGAAGTGCGCTTTCCCGGGCACGCTCGCATTCGGGCCGTGTTCACGCCGGCAGGCAACAGCGAGTCGCCGGACGCCGAGACGCATCCGGACACGTTCGTCATGGACAGCTACAACTTCCTGACGCCCATCGACGAGCGCACCACCCGTTACTTTTGGGTTCAGACGCGCAACTTCGCGCCGAATGATGTTGAGGTATCTCGCGACTTCGGCGAGTCAGTGCGTGGAGCGTTCGAAGAAGATAAAGCAGTGCTGGAGGCTGTGCAGTTGGGCATCGAGAATGCTCAATCGCCGTTCCAGCCGCTGTTCATCGATGCCGGGCCCGCACGCTTCCGACGCGAGCTGCAACGTCGCATCGACGCGGAGTCAAATGCCGATAGGTAGCGGCTCGACGCCCGGGCGGCAGTCGCGCAGTTGTTGGCGAAGATCGGCGTTCTGTTCGGCGTCGAGAAAGACGAAACGGCCGCGATCCCAGATCACCGTGTCATCGAATGTGATGGTGGCGTCGAACAGTTGACCGCAGATATCGCCGGGCAGGGCGCCGCACAGATGGAAGTGAGCGTAGCGCGGGCTGCCGAAGGCCACGCCGTTCCAACGATCCAAGTCGGTCAAGGCTGGGCGTAGAAAGTAAGTGAAAGGATTGATGCCGGCATGCCAGGAGCCGAGGCGCCGACCGTCGCCGCCGAAGCGTGCATCGACGTTGTCGAAGTGGGCAGTGATGGCCGAGGCGAGCGTCGGCTCGGCATCGACGCTGACGACTCGACCTTCGTCGAGCTGCAACTTGATCGGCGCAGGCAGCGGCACGACGCTGTCGGGATAATCGTGGACGCCGGTGGAGGTGAGTGCCAGAGTGAGCACCAACTGGCCGTTCAAGTGGTCCGCCGGAATCGGCGGCACGATCATGACCGGAAAGTTATCGACCGAGAATCCCGTGCTATCGGCCAGCGAACTCAACGCGGTGGCACTTTGCATGGTCAACTCGGTGCCAAGCGGGCAGCGGATGGTGTAGCGCTGTGCTTTTGCCAGCACCGCGACCACGCGACGGCGCAGTTCTTCGAGTGCGTCATAACCGGCGACACCGAAAGCGCTGCCCAAGTAACCCAGATCCAGTGTATAGGTAATGGCTTTGCGGCCAGGGCCGGGCAGCGGACTGAAGCGCAGCTGATCGCCGACGCGGTTTAGAAACAGGGTGTGCGAAGCTCGTTCGATTGCGTCGAACAGGGACTGCGGCACATCTTCCGGGCCGCGCCCTGGGGCGAGTACCGTGGTGGTTACTTTGGCGCCGAGCTGTGTGGCGTGGCTGGCGAGGAAGGTTGTGAGCGCGGTGTCGTAATGACCGAGCTCCGCGGGCTCGGCGACGATCAGCAATGTGTCACCAGCCTGCAGCTGCATGCAGTTGACCAACAGATTGTGTGCGCCGGCGGCCGGGTCGCCGGGGAGTAGAGAAGATTCCAAACGTGCGCTCATGCGCGCGAGGTTAGCTAATTCGAATGAGCATGGATATATCAAAATCAGTAGATGCGTTGTGGTACACGCGCTGTCCCGCGCCGACGGCGGCTTCGATTGCGATTCGCGAAGGTTGGCTGGAGCAGGAGTTCGCCAGCGATGGCATCGCCGTGCAATCGCTGGCATCGGCGCACGACCCTCGAGTGCATCTGTCTCATTACAATCATTCGCAACCCAATTCGTTTCGGTTCGGCGGTTATGTTCCTCCGCTGGTGTCCGCGTCGCGTGGCGCGGATCTGCGTGTACTCGGACTGAGCTGGCCAGATCGAACTGCAGCTGTGCTGGCGTTGCCCGACTCAGGCATGCGCGGCCCAGCCGATCTTCGCGGCGCGCGATTGAGTGTGCCGAAGCGCTTGAAAGACAGCACCGATTGGTGGCGCGCGCTGGTGCTTTCCGGCTATGAGAGTGCGCTCGAAGTGGCGGGGTTGAGTCTCGACGACGTGCGCTTGGTCGAGGTGAACATCGATCGTCCCTACATGGCGGATGCGACGGCTGGCCAAGCTGCAGGACAATCGCTTTGGGGAGCGCGCAGCCAGTTCGCTGTACAACGCGAAGAGATCACCGCTTTGTTACGCGGCGAGGTAGATGCGATCTACAGCGACGCGGCCATGGGTGAGATCGTCAAAGCGGCGTTCGGTCTGGTGACCGTCGTCGATCTGACCGCGCCGGAAGAGACCAACAATATTTCCATGGCGCAGCCGCTGGTGCTGACGGCCACTGGTAGTTTGGTGGAGCAGCGGCCGGACCTGGTGGTTCGCTGGATCACTCGATTGCTAGATGCGGATGCGTGGGCGCGTGCTCATCAGTCTCGCGTGTTACAGATCATCGCGCAGGACGTGGGCTTGCCCGAAGACTTCGTGCATGGAGCCTATTCGTCGCGCATCTATCAGCAGCTGGATGTTTCGATGTCGCCCTTGCGAGTGCGGATGCTCGAACAGAAAGCCGCCGAGCTGGAGCGCTGGGGATTTCTGCAACAGCCGCTGGATATGCGAGCATTGCTCGATCCGGCGCCGCTACAACAGGCGCAAGCCTTGTGGCGTGAGAGGAATCAGCGTGCTTGAGATGAATCGTCGCACTTGGCTGGCAGGGATGGGCCTGACACTGAGCGCCGCGTTGCTGGACGTGAGCTTGGGTGTCGCTGCGGCGGAAGATGCGAGCAAGATCTCGCTGTCGCTCAACGAGAATCCGTTTGGGCCGTCGCCGCGGGCCGTTGAGGCGATCTCCAAAGAGCTGTCACAACTGGCTCGTTACAACACCGAAGAACGCACGCAGCAGTTGATCGATGTCATTGCTGCGAAAGAGCAGGTGTCGCCCGAGCAAATCGTGCTTGGGGAAATTCTGGAGCCGCTGGGAGTGAAGCTCGGCTTGCACGGCGGTGCGGGCGGCGAGTTCATCTACTCCGTGCCTGGCTACACTGCGCTGGTGGATGCGGCGACGTCGGTAGGTGGTCGTGCAGTGATGGTGCCGCTCGATGCCAAGCTGCGTAACGATCTGCCGGCCATCGAAGCGAAAGTGAACGCGAAGACGCGCGCCGTGTTTCTAGTCGAGCCGCACAATCCTAGTGGCACTGTCAGCGAAATAGCGGCGCTCAAGCAATTCTTGCGTGACGTCTCGCAGCGTGCGCTGGTCATCGTCGATGAAGCGTACTTGGAATATTCAGAGGACTTCGCCACGCGATCTGCAGTCGATCTGGCGCGGGCAGGGGCGAACGTGCTGGTATTCAGAACGCTTGCGAAAGTCTATGGCTTGGCGGGTTTGGACATTGGCTACGGCATCGCGCCCAAGCCGATCGCGGACTTGTTGCGTTCGCAGGGGGTCGGGGCGCCGCGCTCGTTGAATCGGCTGGCTGTGGTCGCTGCCATCGCCAGTTTGCAGGATCAGCCGTTCGTCGATGACGTGCGACGCAAAGTCGCCGTGGAACGCAACCTGTGGCATCAGCTGCTACGGAGCTTGAAACTTCGTCACAGCGATGCGCAGGGAAATTTTGTGTTCTTCGATGCCAAACGTCCGCAAACTGAAGTTCGCGCGGCACTGGCCCAGCAGGGCATCGACATCGGTCGCGCGTTTCCCAGCTACGACACCTGGGCTCGCATCACCATCGGATTACCTCACGAGAACGCTCGTGCTCGTGAGGCAGTGAAGGCTCTGTTCAGTAGCCGATGGTGAATCGCTGGCGCAGGTGTTTAGCCTGCTCGGCTTCGTCGATCAGTGCGACGGCGTAGTCCTCGATGGAGATTTTGCTGTCGCCTTTGGCATCGGTGACCAGCTGATCGCCGCCCAGACGGAATTTGCCGGTGCGCTGGCCGGCGGCAATGCTGCCGGCGGGGCTGAAGTAGGTCCAGCGCACGTCGCTGACGGAACGGTAGTAGTCGAGCGCATCCTTCTGTCCGAGCACCTCGGCGCGATAGCGCTCAGGAACCTTGGTCACCAGCAACACGCCGGGCGCGATTTCCAGGCTGCCAGCACCGCCCACGGCGATCAGCCTTGGCGCGTTCGGTCCCAGTGACCGCAACGCTGTCACCAGCGATTCGGCAGCCTTGCGATAGATGGCGTAGTCAGGATTGTTGGCACGGTTCGCACCGACGGCGCTGATGACGACGTCATGCCCGGGCGCGAGTTTCGCGACCGATGCGCTGTCGAGCACATCGCCGGTCACGACTTTGAGACGGTCATGTTTTTCTTTGACGCGTGCCGGGTCGCGAGTAACCAGGGTTACTTCATGGCCTCGGTCGAGTGCTTCACGCACGATGCGCTGGCCGATGTTGCCCGTGCCGCCATACACGAGCAGATGCAGCGGTGTCGCTGCCTGCGCGGCAGATAAAGCAAATGTCAGAACCAGCCCAAGCAGCAGGTGACGACGAAATAATTGCACGGCAAGTCTCCGAGAGAGGCAGGCGGCCAGTATGTCCCAGGTACCGCCGGCGGCGAAGTTCCAGTTTGGTCTCAGGTCATGCCGTGCCGAGCGGTGGCACTGCTATGCTAGCCAGCAGTCTGGTCTCATGGGGCAGGTGAGTCGCTTGAAGAACAAGACCCAAAAAAACAAGACCCAGAAAACCTCTCGCAGTCAGCACGCGCGTTCGCTACCGGCGAGAGAGGCGCAGAAGGGCGCCAAGTCGCGTCTGCGGTGGGAAACCATCCTGCAGGCCGCCACCGAGCTGTTCAACAGAAAAGGTTTCCACGCCTCCTCGATGCAGGACATTGCCGATCTGGTCGGCATCAAGAAAGGCAGCCTTTACTACTACGTAGATACCAAGGAAGCGCTGCTGTTTGAGATCCTGCGTGACTTGCATCAAGGCGGCGAGGCGCTGGTCGAGGCTGCGAATTTCCGAACGATCGATGCACTCGGTGAACTGCGCTCGCTGTTGTTACAGATGGGCATCTATTCCGGCAAGCACGCCGACCGGATGGAAATCTTCAATCGTGACTTCGATTATCTGACGCCCAAACAGCAAAAGATGATTCTTTCCGAGCGCCGGCTGTATTGGGACGCGGTGGTCAAATTGATTCGACTCGCGATTCGTAGTGGTCAGGTGTCAGACACATTGGACGCCCGGGTCGCCGCGCAAGCCGCGCTCCGCTCGGTGGCGTCGATCTCCCGCTGGTACCGCACCAGTGGCGACCTGAAGATCGAGCAGATCGCCGCGCAGACGGCGGTGCTGATCGTGCAAGGCCTCGCCAATTACAACCGCCGCTGAAGCCTGCGCCTCGTCGCTGCGCCGGGCGCTGCAGAAAATCGACCGATAGGTCGAAAAAGTGCAGCTCGACCGCGCGCTGCTGCATCTGATTCCGGTTCGTTCAGCAGCAATAAGCGATGGATTGGGCCGCCATTCGCGGCGCTGTCACTGCCGCCAGTATCGCCAAAACTGCAACGCGTTATACTTTTCTTGACCTGCGCGCTGCAGATGGGTTAGAAATCGACCTGACGAAAGATAACTACGACCGTCGATTGGGGGATGATGATGAGGACTCCAGCAGCCGAATCACATTCGTCGGCAGCGAGCCGCTTCCTCGAGCGTGAGCACGGCTTGCTCGTCGGTGACTCGCGTCCCGGTGCCATCACCGGCGAACGTTTCGACACCCGTAATCCCGCGACCGGTCAGGTCATTGCCAGCGTTGCGAAGGCCAGCGGCCCCGATATCGATCGCGCCGTAAAGGCAGCGCGCGACGCGTTCGAAACCGGTGCATGGCGCGGCATGTCAGCGGCGACCCGTGCGCGGTTGATGTTGCGATATGCCGATCTGCTGGAACAGAACGTCGATGAACTAGTCGAGCTCGAAGTGCTCGACAACGGCATGCCCAAAGGCTTTGCGCAGTGGGGAGTGGCAGCGTCGGCCTCGTGGCTTCGGCACTTCGCCGGCATGACAGGCCGAGCCATCGGCCAGAACACATCGGCTGCAACTTCCGGCGACGGCGCACGATTTCATTCCTACTCGGCACTCGAGCCCGTAGGTGTGGTCGGCCTGGTGATTCCCTGGAATGGGCCTATCGCTACTTTCATGATCAAAGTAGCGCCGGCACTAGCAGCCGGTTGCACTTGTGTGGTGAAGCCGGCTGAAGACACACCACTTACCGCACTAAGGCTTGGTGAACTCGCTCTGCAAGCAGGCTTTCCGCCGGGCGTGCTCAATGTCGTGCCGGGTTATGGCGATGCCGGCGCCGCGCTGGTGGCGCATCCTGGCGTCGACAAGATTTCGTTTACGGGTTCTACGGCGACCGGCAAGCAAGTCCTGAAATCTGCGGCGGACAGTATCAAGCGAGTCACATTGGAACTGGGTGGCAAGTCACCTTGCGTGGTATTCGACGACGCTGACATGGACAAGGCGATTGCCGGCGCCGCGATGGCGATCTTCGCCAACTCCGGGCAGGTGTGTTTCGCAGGCTCGCGCTTGTATGTGCAGCGCCGCTCCTTCGAGCGTGTCGTCGAAGGCGTCGCGAGCTTCGCTAAGTCGCTGAAAGTAGGTTCCGGTCTGGACGCCGGCAATCAGATCGGGCCGCTGATCTCCGACAAGCAGCTCAAGCGCGTCGCGGACTACATCGCGTTGGGTCAGAGTGAAGGCGGCGCAGTCGTTGCCGGCGGCAAGAGCTACGGCGGCGACGGCTTTTTCATCGAGCCCACGGTGTTCACCAATCTCGCGGCCGGCGCGCGGATGGCGCGTGAAGAAATATTCGGACCGGTAGTAGTTGCAACGCCGTTCGATGATTTCGACGAAGTGGTCGCACTGGCGAACGACACCAACTACGGGCTCGGTGCCGGCATCTTCACCAGCAGCCTGGATAAAGCGCACACGCTTGCGAGCCGCCTGCGCGCCGGCAACGTGTGGATCAACTGCTATGGTGTGACTCATCCGTCCATGCCATTCGGCGGTTACAAAGAATCCGGCATCGGTCGGGAGATGGGTGACGAAGGCTTCAAGGCCTTTCTGGAGTCGAAGGCCGTCTATGTCGCGCTCGGCAACGTCTGAGGCGCGTGCTGACATGACATCGCAACGACAGCCAGCTGCCCCCGACGTGCAGGCTTTCCTCGACAGCATCGCGGGACAGCCGCCGTTCCGCTCGCTGCCGATTGCCGACGCACGTGCTGCCGTACGCCAGATTGCAGCGGCGCTCGATTTGCCTCCCGATCCTTCAGTCGAGAGCGAGGGCATCTCTCTCGACATCGACGGCATTCGTCAGCTGCGGGCGCGCGTTTTCGTTCCGGTCGGAGCCACCGTGCCGGGTCCAACCATCGTTTATTTTCATGGCGGTGGTTGGACGACTGGCGATATCGACACTCATGACAGCCTGTGCCGATCCATCGCGGCGTGTACCAAACTGCGACTCCTCAGCGTCGACTATCGGCTCGCACCCGAGGCCACATTTCCGTCCGCCTACGACGATGCACTGGCTGCGACTCGACTCGTGCTCTCAGAGACGCTTCCACAGTTGGTCGGCACACGAGGCGTCATTGTCGCTGGTGACAGTGCTGGCGGTGGACTTGCAGCCGCGGTCGCGCACCAGCTTCGCAGCGACGGCGGGGTGCGTGCCCAATTGCTGCTGTATCCGGTTCTCGATGTCGCCGGCCGAGGCGGCTCGTATTCGGAATGCGCCGAGGGCTATCTGCTCGAAGCGGCGGACATGGAAAGTTTCATCGATGCCTATGTACCCGAGCGATCGCAACGTAGCGACTGGCGTTGTTCGCCACTGCTTGCTGAGTCGTTCGAGAAACTGCCGCCACTGGCACTGCTTACTTGCGGTCTCGATCCGCTCAGAGATGAAGGCCGCAGCTACGCAGCGAGATGCGTGCAGGCGGGAGTCGCCGTGAATTTCGTCGAGGCACCGGGCCATATGCACGGCGTCGCGATGCTCAGGCACGCGATCCCGTCATCGCAGCGGATTCTCGAACGCGTGTGTACCGGACTGATGACACTGCTTTAGCGAACATATAAATCAGCTGGAAGGGGGAGTAATCGTGAACTACATGAAGAGCTCTGAGTTGCAATGGGCCACGCGTAGTGTGCTGCTGATGGCGGCAGTCGCATGCGCGATGGGATCGACACCGGTCGTTGCGCAAGAAACATCCAAGGTCGGCGCTACCGCCGACAAGCCGCTGGAAGAAGTCATCGTGACTGCACGCCAGCGAGAGGAAAGTTTGCTCGAGGCGCCCGTGGCGGTAACGGCCATAGGTGCCGAACAGCTGGCCACCTTTGGTGCGCGAGATGCACGTGATTTAGCACGACAGGTGCCATCGCTCGCAATCGATCGCTCATCGAGCGGCGGCGGCGGTGTGATCGTGCTGCGTGGTATCGGCTCTTCGCCATCGAACGCCGGCTTCGATCAAGCCGTTGCAGTGAACGTCGACGGCGTGCAGACCGGCCGCGCGCGCATCATCGATTTCGGCATGCTCGACCTGAAGCAGGTCGAAGTGATGAAAGGACCGCAGGCATTGTTCTTCGGCAAAAACAGCCCAGCGGGCGTCATCAACATGACCTCCGCATCACCCACCAGCGAGTTCGAAGGTTACGTTCGCGCCGGTTACGAGTTCGAGGCTGACGAGTACATCACCGAAGGCGTGGTCTCCGGACCACTCACGGACGCTCTGTCAGGCCGCGTTGCGCTACGTTACAGCGAGATGGACGGATGGCTCAGGAACACGGCGGGGCAGTTGAGCAGCTCGCCATTCGCCGGGCCCAGCAACTTGCCGCAGCGGCCGGAAACCGATCGGCCGGGCGATGAGAACTTCCTCGGTCGCGTCAGCTTCGCGTTGCGTCCGGACGGCAGTCCATTCAGCGCCGAGTTGAAACTCGCTGGCATGAAGCACACTGACGATGGTCCATCCGCCGGACAGGAAGTCATCAACTGCGGCGCCTTCGCTACGCCGGTGGTGATCTATGCAGGTATTCCCACGGTCGCGGCCGATCCGTACGGCGATTGCAAACTCGACGGCAGATATTCCAATGGCGGCTTGCCCAACGGCTACGCCGACAACTGGCCAGTGGCAGAGCAGTTCCCGTACACCGACACCAAGATGGTGC
Source organism: Steroidobacter sp. (assembly GCF_016790065.1). GTDB lineage: Bacteria > Pseudomonadota > Gammaproteobacteria > Steroidobacterales > Steroidobacteraceae > Steroidobacter. Next base: position 8,334 of record NZ_JAEUPY010000061.1, on the reverse strand, counting down.
TCGGCAGCCTGGCGATCAACTACGACGGTGATCGCTTCGGCGGTGCGTCCGTCACGGGCTACTACAACAGCGACACCAAGTACTTCGACAACTACGACGGCACCGTCTACATGGCGTACGACGCGGCCGAGCACGAGAAATTCAGGTCGGTGAGTCAGGAATTCCGCTTGTTCTCGAAGTTCGATTCGCCGCTCAACTTCATGGTCGGCACGTATTACCAGGACACCACGCTCGATTTCACCAACACGGTGTTGATCGCGCCGCTGCCGGCCGACGCGACGACCGGCAAGCGTCACACCTGGGAGAAGCCGGGCAGCACTGAAGGGCAGACGCTTTCCGCATTCGGTCAGCTCACTTGGGACATCACGTCGCAAATCGAACTGGCTGGTGGCGTTCGTTACACCGAAGAAAAGAAAGACTCTTGGCTGACCAACGCCTGGGTGCATCCGCCGCTGTCGGGCACTGCGCTCGCACCTCAGGGCAAGATGTTTACGGATAACTTCAAGGACGACAATTTGTCGCCGGAAGCGACGCTGACGTGGCGGCCCACCGAAGACTTCACTGCTTACGTCGGCTACAAAACCGGCTACAAGTCGGGCGGCTTCGGCATCAGCACGAATCTGGTACCGGCCACCATCACCGTCGATTCGATCCGGTTCAAGTCCGAAGAGATCGACGGCTTCGAAGGCGGCGTGAAGTCTCGGCTGCTCGACGGCCGAGTGGTGCTGACGAGCAACGTCTACACCTACGACTACACCAATCTGCAGGTCACATCGTTCAACGCTGCGACCACCAGCTTCATCATTTCGAACGCGGCTTCGGCCACGATCAAAGGTATCGAAGCTGAAGTCTCGGCGCGGCCGCTCGACTGGCTGACCCTCAACGGCGGCGCTGCATACAACAAGGCCCGCTTCGACGACTATCTCGCGCAATGCTGGGGCGGTCAGACGGCCGCTCAGGGATGTAACGTAGCAAACGGCAATGGCAGCTTCTCGTGGCAGCGTTCTGGCCAGGCATTGTCGCGCGCGCCGGATTTCACAGCTAACGGCGGCTTCGACGCGAAAGTGGCGCTCGGCGACAACTACACGCTCACCATCGCCGGCAATGCGCGTTTCAGCGACGACTACGTCGCTGCGGACAACGGCAATCCCTTCGGTGAACAGTCGGCCTTCTGGCTGTTCGATGCGAACCTGAGCATCGGTCCTGCGGACGAGCGTTGGCAGTTGTCGTTGATCGGCAAGAATCTCACGAACGAGTTCTACACCTCATATGTCGCCGAGAAGCCGGGCTCGCCGGTGGTGGCGGGTACGACGGTGCAACTGCTCGGGCTCGCGAATCGGAGTCGCCAGGTGCTGTTCCAGGGCACGTTCAAGTTCTGATCCGAGGCGAGCGATGCAGTCGAGCAAGGTTCCGGTCATCGTTGGCGTCGGTCAGATCAATGATCTGGGCGACGCCAACGCGCAGCCGCTGGACGTCATCCAGCTGATGCAGGCCGCATTGTCGAACGCCGACCGTGATGCGGGCGGCGGCGTGTTGGCGCAGCTCGACTTCTTGGGCGTCGAGAACCATATGAGCGGCAGCGTCGCGCCTTGGCCGGGCACGGAGCCGTTCATACCGCATCTGGTCGAGGCCACGGGGCTCGCGCCCAGAACATCGTTGCTGACGGAGACTCCGAGCGGCGATGGGCCGATCTTTCTGCTGAATCACGCAGCCAATTTGATAGCGTCTGGAGAGATCGAAGTCGCCGCGCTGGTAGGAGGGGAGGCGTTACGCACGGCTGCACGACGTAGCGCCGCCGAGACCGGCCAATCACAGAATGCGATCAAGCAGTTTCTGGATGCGACCGTCCGGCCGTTCTTGCGCAAGTATGGACTGACGACACCGACCGATGTTTATCCACTCTACGAAACGGCCACGCGAGCTGCGTGGGGTCAGAGTTTCGTAGAGGCGCAGCGCGAGACCGCTGTCATGTGGGCTGCCTACTCGCAAGCCGCTGCAGCGAATGACGGAGCGTGCATTCGCGAGCCACTGACTCCTGAGCAGATCGCAACCGTCTCGGATCGCAATCGGATGATCACGTTTCCTTACACCAAACTCATGGTCGCAAACAGCGCTGTGAACCAAGGTGCTGCCGTCATCGTCACAAGCCTCGAACGTGCGCGACGCATGGGCATTGGCGAGGATCGCATTGTCTACATCGGCGCTGGCGCGGCGGCCCATGAAAGCGACGACTTCCTCGCGCGTGATTCCTATGTTCATTCGCGAGCCATGGAAGTTTCCATTGGAAAAACGCTCGAACTGAATCGGCTGGGGCCGGACGATCTGGACCATGTCGAGCTGTACAACTGTTTTCCATGTGTTGCGAAGATGGCGCGACGCGCACTCGGCTGGCCGCTCGATCGCTCGCCGAGCGTGTATGGCGGGCTCAGCTTTGGTGGCGGGCCCGTCGGCAATTGCATGATGCACGCCATCGTGATGATGACTCGCAAGCTGCGGGATCATGGCAAGCACGGCTTCATATTTGCTAACGGTGGCTTCGCGACTCACAACCATTCAATCGTGCTATCTCGCGCGCCGGCTGCAGATGCGGCTACGTTGCCGCGCGACTTCGATTTCCAGTCCGATGCGGATCGTCGCCGAGGAAACGTACCGATATTCGATGAAGAGTACGTGGGGCCGGGGCGCATCGAAGCCTATTCCGTGCCGCATGGACGCGATGGACGTCCGAGCTTCGGCACCATCGTCGCTCGCTCACCCGACGACCGGCGCTTCGTGTGCCGCGTTCCTCATGACGATCAAGCAGGGCTCGACTTCCTGGTGTCGGGCGAGGTCGAGCCGGTGGGGTCGCTCGGCGTCTGCGTGAAGTCGGACGACGGTTATCACTATTGGCGGTGGACGTGATGACGGAAGAAACCCACACCGAGCTATTGGCGGAATCCGTCCGGCGCATGCTGGCGGGTGACGCGCGCTGGTCTGATGTCGTCGAGCAGGGACTCACGGGCTTTTTCTCGGGAGAGCACTCTGAATCGCTCGAAGACCTGCTCGTCGTCATGATCGAGATGGGGCGTCGCGCGTCGGCGCTTCCCGTGCTCGAAGCAGCAATTGCAAACCGTTATGGCCGCGGGCTGGCTGCTGCCAACTCTCGCTTGGCGCTGGCGATCGGCACTCTCAGTGGGAAAGAGCATGCCGACAACCTGGTGTTCGACTCGCAGCGAGTGCTCGGGCCGGCGCGATTCGTTGAAGGCGCGGCTGACGCGGATGCGTGGCTGGTGCTCACCGACGATTGCCATCTATGCGCCGTCGCGCGCGGAGCCGAGGGAGCCACGCTGCAGTCGACGCCGGCGCTTGCACCCGGATTCGCTGATCTGCATCTGTGGTCGCCCGCGCGTTCGCGCCGGCTGACGCCAGATCAGTGTGCTGAACTTGTAGCCATCGCTCGGCTCGGCTGGGCGGCCCGCGCCTATGGCGCCGCGCTCGAAGGCTTCGAAGCGTTCCTTCATTACGGCAAGGAGCGCAAACAGTTCGGGCAACCCATCGCGTCATTCCAAGCGATTCAGCACAAAGCGGCGAATAGTCACATGACTCTCGAGGGTTGCCGCCTCCAGCTGGCCGCTGCGGGGCGGGCGCACGACGAGGGTGCTGCAAATTGGCGTGCGCTGGCTGTGTCTGCGACCGCATTCGCTGCTGGCGGTCTACGCAAGGTCGCGCTCGAGACTCAGCATTGCTTCGGCGCCATCGGATTCGCGGAAGAACATCAAGCGCCAGCACTGTTCCGACGTGTGCACGCGGACGTGGTGCGTTTGGGCGGTGTCACGAAAGCGAGAGCCGAGCTTGCGGACTTCGTGTTGGCTGGCGGTCGAGCTGGTGTCGATGCGCTGTTTGGTCGCGCTGACGATCCGGTCGCGCCGTTCCGTTCGCGCTTTCGCAAGTGGCTCGCGCGGTACTGGTCGTCTAACGAGCGCGATGAGTTGCGAGCCCGCGCTGAAGGCGATCGCACCTGGGATCTCAGTTTCGCTGAGCGCCTAGGCAGCGCGGGCTGGACCACACTCAACTGGCCTAAAGCTGCTGGAGGTCTTGAAGCGACGCCGCTCGAGCAACTTGCTTATGCGGAAGAGTTGCATAGGGCGGGGGCCACGGATCATGCGCTGATCTGCAGCTGCCGCGTAATGGCGCCGGAGATCATCGCGCACGGCTCGCAGACGCTGAAAGATGCTCTGCTGCCAGGATTGCGCGCCGGCAAGATTACGGGTTGCCTCGGCTATAGCGAGCCCGAGGCTGGTTCGGATCTCGCCAGCCTGAGAACACGCGCGGTTCGTGATGGCGATGCGTACTTCGTCAACGGACAGAAGATCTGGACCACAGACGGTCATCGCGCCTCGCACATGTTGCTGGCCGCGCGCACCCATCCCGATCCGAAATTGCGCCACGCGGGCATCAGTCTGTTCATTGTGCCCATGAGCACTCCTGGCATCACCGTGCATCCGATGGAGGCGATGTATGGGCAGAAGTTCTGCAGCGTCTTCTTCGACAACGTGCGTGTCTCAGTCGACTGGCGACTCGGCGAGGAGAACACGGGCTGGGCGATTCTCGCAGGCGCACTCGCCAACGAACGTATCGCAATGGGTGGCCTCGCAATCCGCGTGCAGGCGCTCCTTGGAGGGATCGTGCAGTCAGTGCAATCGCGGCCGCAACTCGTGCAGCAGTCGTTGACTCGTGATCGCATCGGTCAGCTCACCGCAGAGTTGGTCACGAGCCGCCTGCTCGTGGCGCAGTCGCTTGAGCCAGCGTCGCCGGGCACGCCGCAGCTCGCACAAGCCGCCATGGCCAAAGTTTTCGCTAGCGAGCTCGCACAGACGATCTGCGAGTCGGCGCTTGATTTGCTCGGCGCGTCGGCGCTGCTCAGCCACGGCGCGGACAACGTGCCGGCCGACGGCGACATCGAGCTACTGCTGAGGTCGACCATCATGTTCGTGGTCGGCGGCGGCAGCAACGAGATTCAACGGAACATCATCGCGCAGCGTGGCCTGGGGCTAGGTCGCTGAGCTGCGCATCCACAGATCATCGAGAGTCACAACGATGGAACCCATCAAGAGTCTGGTAGGCGCGGAATTCCCGCTGTTCGCCTTCAGTCATTGTCGAGACGTCGTTGCCGCGGTCAGTCGGGCCGGCGGATTCGGCGTACTGGGCGGCAGCAGCTTCACGCCGGAATCGCTCGAGCGAGAGTTGAAATGGATCGACGAGCATGTGAACGGGATGCCGTACGGCGTCGACATCCTGGTACCCGAGCATCAGTCACTCGGGCCCGCCACTGACTTCGCCTCGCTGGCGGCGCAAGTTCCGAAGCAGCACATCGACTTCGCGGTGGAGCTGCTACGTAAACACGGCATCGCCGTGCAGCCCGAGGATGTCATCGACAAGTTGCCACCGGCGACATTGCCGGAAGTTGGCGAAGCGTTGATGGACGTAGCGTTCCGCCATCCGATTCGTCTCATCGTCAACGCGTTGGGCATCGCGCCGCCCTCGATGATCGAGCGCGCACGGCGTCATGGCATTCCTGTCGGTGCGCTCGTGGGTGCGAAGGAGCACGCGATCCGCCAGGTGAAGGCCGGCGTGGATATCTTGATCGCACAAGGCGCGGAGGCGGGCGGCCATTGCGGTGAGGTTTCCACGCTCGTGCTGGTGCCGGAAGTGATCCGCGCGATCAAGCCTATTCGCGATGTGCCCGTGCTTGCCGCGGGCGGGATCATGAATGGTGCGCAGATGGCAGGCTGCATGGCGATGGGTGCCGCTGGTGCGTGGACCGGCTCCGTGTGGCTCGCGACTGCTGAAGCAGAGACGTCCGAAACATTCAAACAAAAGATGATCGCGGCCGGCTCGCGCGACACGATTCGTTCGAAGTCGCGCACCGGCAAGCCGAGCCGGCAGTTGAAATCCAGTTGGCACGACGCTTGGGACGGGCCGGACAGTCCAGGCGCGTTGCCCATGCCCATCATGGCGATGATCAGCATCCCGACATTCGCTCGCATCGACAAAGCAGCGGACGCCGGTAACGCAGCTGCGAAGGATCTTGTGAGCTATTGGGTGGGGCAGGGCGTCGGCCTCATCGATGCCGTGCGTCCGGCCTCCGCCGTGGTACGCGAGTTCCAGCAGGAGTTCGCCGACGCAGTCGAACGCCTCACGGCGACCATCGAGAGCTGAGGTTCGCCATGAATGCCAGCACCAAGAAAATCGACGACGACCGCGCGCGCGAGCATCGGCTGACCAAGCTGTTCCGCCCGAGCAGCATCGTACTTGTCGGCGCGACGGAGAAGTCTGCGTGGACCGGCTTCATCGTGCAGAACCTGCGCGACTTCGCTTTCGACGGCTACGTGTGCGCTGTCAATCGCAACGGCGTCGACGTGATGGGTATCAAGGGATACGCATCTTGTCGCGACATCGGGCGCGACATCGACGTCGCTTTCATCTTCGTACCGCAGTCCGCGGTTATCGAGGCGCTCCAAGACGCCGCAGCCGCGGGCATTCGCAACGCTGCGATCTTGACCTCGGGTTACGCAGAGATCGGCGAGCGTGGAGAAGTTCTGCAGCAGCAACTTCTCGACAAGGCACACGAACTGGGGATGAACATTTGGGGGCCGAACTCGCTCGGCTATAACAACGTCAGCGCTCGCGCGCCGGTGTCATCCGTACCAGCAGTGCTACCGCTGCTGCCGCCACGGATCGCCATCGTCTCGCAGAGCGGAGCGACCGCCAGCGAGCTGAATGAGTTCGCGCACAGCCAGAACATCGGCACGAGCTTCGTCGCTGCGACCGGCAATGAAGCGCAACTCAGTCTCGCTGACGTCATCGACTATCTCGTCGACGATGTCGACACGCGCGCAATTGCCGTGTTCGCGGAATCGATACGCGATCCGGCGCTCTTTGCGGCGGCGGCGGAGCGATGCCGCGAGCGACGCAAGCCCATCGTGATACTGAAGATCGGTCGCAGCGAACTCGCGGGCGAAGTCGCGAAGGCGCACACGGGATCTCTGGCCGGCAACGACAAAGTGTTCGATGCAGTCTGCGCGCGACTGGGCGTGATTCGCGTGCACACCGTTGAGGATCTGGTCGTCACCGCAGGTCTGCTCGCGGCCACTGGTCCGCTGCCGGCGCCGGGGCTGGGCTTTATCTCAATCTCGGGTGGCGCGTGCACGCTGGTTGCGGACGGCGCGGAGGCTTGCGGCACCAGTGTTCCGGCATTCCCGGCTGAGACGACCGATGTTCTAAAGACATTGATCGCGGACTTCGCGTCCTCGATGAATCCTCTGGATGTCACCGGAGCGGCGGTCCGTGATCCGACCTTGCTGGAACGTTTGATTCCAGTCGCGGCGGCTGCGCCTCCTATTGGCATCGTCGGCGTCAACATCGGCATTCCAACCGTTGAAGGTGCCGTAGCGCTGCCGGCGGGACTTGCTGCGATCGGGCGCGCCGTGAAGACGATCGACAAGCCTGCGGTCATGGTGCTGACGACCGTCAAGACGCTCACCGACGTCACACGACGCGCGATTGCGGAACACGAGTTGCCACACGTGGTGTGCGGCATCGACCCGATGTTACGCGCGGTCAGCAAAGCGGCCTGGTGGTCTCAGCGGCTCGCAGCGCCGTCGCCACCGCTGCGGTTGCCCACTGCCGATGATCTAGCCGTTGTATCTAAACCCGATCTTGCGAATGAACGCGCGGTGCTCGACTTCCTGGCATCCCACGGTGTGCCGGTGATTCCGGCAAAGATCATCCACTCGCGTGCGGATGTTCAGTCGCTGGGTTTGAGTGGCCCACTCGCGCTGAAAATTCTCTCGCCTGACATTGCGCATAAGACCGAAGTAGGAGGCGTGCGTCTCAACGTTGCTGCGGCCGATGCAGATACGGCTTACAGCGAGTTGCTAAAGACCGTGCGGTCACACAAGCCTGACGCGCGTATCGACGGCGTGATTGCCTCGCCGATGCGGTCGGGTGGTGTTGAGCTGCTTGTCGGCGTGCGACACGACGCGACCTGGGGCCCGACGATCACCATCGGCTTCGGCGGCGTGCTGGTCGAACTTCTTGCAGACGTTGCTATCGCGGCGCTGCCGGTCGATCGCGCGCAAGTCCTCGACATGCTGTCCCGCTTGCGTGGCCGGAAGCTCCTGCAGGGCTTCCGCAACTCGGCCGCGACCGACATCAATCAACTCGCCGACGTCATCGTGAACATTGGCAGCGCCGCACTCGCGCTCGGTCCCGCGCTCGATTCACTCGAAGTCAATCCGCTCCTGGTTCGCGGCAACGAGATCGAAGCATTGGACGGGCTGGTCATCTGGAGAT
>NZ_JAEUPY010000049.1 GCF_016790065.1 Steroidobacter sp. | reverse complement strand
CGACATGGTGGAAAGGTGGCGTTAGTCACCGGCGGCAGTAGCGGCATTGGTCAGGCGATCGTCGAACGACTCGCCGCTGACGGTGCTCGAGTTGCCATCGCGGACATCGCCGACTGCAGCGAAACGCTGGATAAAGTGCGTGCGGCGGGTGGTGAAGCTTTCGCCGACCGCTGCGACATTGCCGATGGCGTGCAGGTCGAACGTTTCGGTCGCGAAATCGAGCGCCGTTTCGGCGCAGTGAGCATCGTCGTGCATGCCGCGGCATATCAGTTCGTGCGGTCGTTCGACGATGTTTCTTTCGACGAATGGCGCAAGACCCAAGCTGTGAATCAGGACGCCGTGTTTCATCTGCTGAAAGCAGCGCTGCCCGGCATGAAGGCAGCTGGCTGGGGCCGCGTCATCTTGATTGCCTCATCGCAGTTTTTCATCGGCGGCCAGGCGATGGCCCACTACGTGACCAGTAAAGGCGCGTTGATAGGCTTGGCACATGGCTTGGCTGCGGAACTCGGGCCGCACGGCATCACCATCAACTGCGTAGCGCCGGGCCTGACTCGTACCAAGAAGGCGGTCGGCGATTTGCCGGAAGCGGTGTTTCAGCACGTGGCCAGCTTGCAGGCGATTCCGCGCAACGGTCGCCCCGAGGATCAGTCGGGCGTGGTGTCGTTCGTTGCCTCGGACGACGCGGCCTTCATCACTGGCCAGACACTGCTGGTGGACGGCGGCCAAGGCCGCACCTGAGAGACGTTAAACGGGCGGCAGTGTCGCAGCCCGTTCCTTGAGCGCGGTCCGTAACCAGCGGATCGCCGGATCGGGATCGCGATGCACGTTCCATTGCAGGATCTCGACCAATTTAGGCAATTCGAAACTGGGTTTGATCAGCCGCACCGGCATGGTGTCCAGAAAGGTCTGGGCCAAGCGGGTCTGAATGGTGGTGATGCGATCGGTGCCCACCACCAGATGGGGCAGCAGCACGAAGCTCGGTGCCGCGACATCGACCTGGCGAGCGTCGCCATAGCGACTGGCAAACCAGCGTTCCAGCCAGGCGGTGCCTCGATGCTCGCTGCGGAATACCACGTGCTTCTGGGTCATGTATTCCTCGAAGCTGAGCTGCTCGCCCACCGACGTGTTACCGGTCCAGGCCAGCACGCTGTAGCCATCCTCGAACAACAATTCCTTGGGATGCTCGGGCATCACGTCGATTTCCGGACCGATCACGAAGTCCACTTCGCCGGATTCGAGTTCTTCCTGCACGCGGCCGCTGGATTGCCGGAATTCGAAGGTGACGCCGGGCGCGTCCCGCTGCATCTGGGCCAACACGTCGTGCAACAGCACCCGGATCACATAATCCGAGGCGGTGAGGCGGAAGTGGCGTTTGCTGCGTGTGGCGTCGAACGACGGCTCGGTGGCGATCACCGAATCGATGCGCATGATCACGTCGTGGATGGGACCCACCAGCGATTGGGCCAGCGGCGTCAGCTCCATCTGGCGGCCCACCTGGATGACCAGGGCGTCCTCGAAATACTCGCGCAACCGGGCCAGCGCGCCGCTCATCGCCGGCTGCGTCATGTTCAAGCGGGTCGCGGCCTTGGTGACGCTCTTGTCGGAAAGCAGCGCGTCGAGCGCGATCAGCAGGTTCAAGTCCAGTCGTCGATAGCGCATGAGACCTTCGCGTTCCCCTTATGACCTATCGCGGTCGCTGATGGCGTCGATCAGCAAAAACGTTTTTTCTTAAGATGCGGCTGTCTCTACCATGCCGCTCATGACGCCAGAGTGCAATAGATCGCGAGCGAGTGCCACATGAGCGGCGAATCAGCCACACGAGCCTTCCGACTGGGGACATTTTCGGTGGCCGGCAGCGCACCGTTCGCCGGCCTCGAACTGGATGGCAAGGCGCTGGGCCTGCATGCCGCCGCCAGCTTTTTACAAAGCCAACGTCTGAGCCTGCAAGGCGCCGACTCCATCCTGGGCTTGCTGGAGCACTGGGCCGACAACTTCCCGGTGTTACAACGGATCGCCGACGCGCTCGGCCCGGGCGGCGATGCCCAGCTGCAGTCGCAAGCGGTGGCGGTATCGGGGTTGCGTTTGCATCCGCCGGTCAACGTGCCCAGAAACATCTACTGCTCGGGCGCCAACTACAAAAAGCATGTGGTCGACATCATCGTCGCGCAGGCGATGGTCGAGACTCAGAACATGACGCCGGCAGAGCGCCATGCATTCGGCACGCGCAAGATGGATGAGCGCATCGCCAGCGGCACGCCGTATTTCTTTTGTAAGCCACAGTCGGCCATCGTCGGTCCGTTCGATCCGGTGGTCATTCCTTCGGACATCAAGACGGCCGATTGGGAATTGGAACTCGGCGTCATCATCGGTCGGCGTGCACGTCGTGTGACTCGCGAGCGTGCGCTCGACTATGTCGCGGGCTACACCGTAATCAACGACATCACCAGCCGTGAACTGGTCAATCGTCGCGATGGCGACGTGCGCGAGATGGGCATGAACTGGGTGCTGGCCAAAGGCTCGCCGACCTTTCTGCCGATCGGGCCGTATCTGGTGCCGGCAGCATTCGTCGGCGATCCGCAGCAGCTGCGACTCACGCTGCGCTTGAATGGCGAAGCCATGCAGGACGAGCGCACCGACGACATGATCTTCGGGGTCGCGCGGCTCATCGAAAATCTATCCAGCGCTTGCGAGCTGTTGCCGGGCGATCTGATTTGCACCGGGTCACCGGCGGGCAACGGCGTGCACTACAAGCGCTTCCTGAAACCCGGCGATGTGTTGGAAGGGGAGATCACCGCAGCCGGCATCGGCTTCGGCATCCAGCGCAATCCGTGCGTGGCGGAAAGCGTCGACTCGACTCGCTGAACTCTAAAACCATTCCCATACTTTCATTGTCTCGACACTCCCGATGGTCACTGCCGCCCGAAGTCAGAATCCGCTGCGCAACTGGCAAGTGGATCGCGCGTCGATCCGCACGATCGGTCAGGATCTGCAGCGTCCCGAGTGCATCCTTGCGGAACGCGATGGCACGTTGTGGAGTGCCGACGCGCGTGGCGGCGTCATGCGCATCGCGCCGGACGGTACGCAAACACTGATTGCGCAACAGCCGGACACGACGTTCACCAACGCCAACGACACTGAGAAATACATTCTGCGCGGCACGTTGCCGAACGGGCTCGCGTTCGCGCCGGACGGCAATATCTTGATTGCCAACTTCGGCACCAATGCCATCGAGAGCATGTCACGCGACGGACGCTCGAAGACGCTGTACACCGAGGTCGACGGCCGGCCGCTCGGCAAGACCAACTTCGTGATGCGAGATTCCAAACACCGCTTGTGGGTGACGGTGACCACACGGCTCGAACCCTGGACTCGCAGCGTGACCGAACGCACCAATGACGGTTACGTCGCGCTCATCGATGAGAAGGGCATTCGTATCGTTGCCGAAGGCTTTGTCGGCACCAATGAAGTGCGGCTCGATGCCAAGGAAGAGTGGCTGTACGTCGTCGAGAGCAACGCACGTCGCATTTCACGTTTGCGCCTTCAGCCCGACGGCTCGCTGACAGATCGCGAAATCTACGGACCGTCCGATCTCGGTGGCGTGCCTGATGGCTTTGCATTCGACTCCTTCGGCAATCTGTGGGTCACGCTGGTCATGTACGACCGGTTGATCGCCATCACGCCCGAAGGTGAGGTGCTGACGTTGCTCGATGACGGCGTGCCGGAACAGGTGGCCGCACTGGATCGCAACTACTACGCGCGCACGCTCACACCGGAGTTGATGCTGGCGTCGAAAGGCACCATCGCTCCGTGGATGGCCAGCCTCACGTTCGGTGGGCCAGATCTACGCACGGTGTATCTGGGCAGCTTGATGGGCACGACCATTCCGTACTTCCGCTCGCCGGTGGCCGGCCTGCCGATGGTTCATTGGTCGGAAACTTATTAAAGAGTCGCGGCGCATCCGCGTCGCGCGAGGGGCATCGCATGATTCGCCAGATCAAGGCCGGACAGACGGCGGCGGCCAAGGCCGAAAACACCCAGCAAGTTCGCACCACGGTCGAAGGCATTCTCGAAGCCATTGCGGCTCGAGGCGAAGCGGCCGTGCGCGAGTACTCCACAAAATTCGACAAATGGTCGCCGGACAGTTTTCGTGTCAGCCAGCGCGAGATCGATGAAGCGTTGAACACGCTGCCGGCGCAGACCATCAAGGACATCGAGTTCGCGCAGGCACAGATTCGCAACTTCGCACTGATTCAGCGCTCGGCGTTGATAGACGTCGAAGTGGAAACGCTGCCGGGTGTGGTGCTCGGTCATCGTAATGTGCCGGTGAGCAGCGTAGGTTGCTACGTTCCCGGCGGGCGCTATCCGATGGTAGCCTCGGCGCACATGAGTGTGGTCACAGCGAAAGCGGCCGGAGTGAAGCGCATCGTCGCGGCGGCGCCGCCGTTCGGTGGCAAACCGCATCCCGCCATCATCGCAGCCATGCATCTCGGTGGTGCCGATGAGATCTACGCGCTCGGCGGTGTGCAAGCGGTCGCGGCAATGGCACTGGGCACCGAGTCGATTGCGCCGGTGGACATGATCGTCGGCCCGGGCAACGCCTATGTGGCCGAGGCCAAGCGCCAACTGTTCGGGCGCGTCGGCATCGATCTGCTGGCTGGCCCGACGGAAACGCTCATCATTGCCGACGACAGCTGCGATGCTGAAATGGCCGCTGTGGATTTGATCGGCCAGGCTGAG
>NZ_JAEUPY010000910.1 GCF_016790065.1 Steroidobacter sp. | reverse complement strand
GTCAGCGACTTGGTACAGCGGATCGCCTATCAGCCCAGCTATCCCGAGATCTTCAGCAACTTCATCGGCAAGTCGGTGAACGAAGATCCCCTGGAATACCGCCGTCGCTCGCCGGTGTATCACGCCGACAAGCTGCAGACGCCGCTATTGATTCATGCCAACACGTCTGACGGCGACGTGCACATCATGGAAGTGGACCATCTGATCGCGGCGCTGAAGGCGGCCGACAAGAAGTTCGAATACAAGATCTATGAGAACGCGCCCGGCGGCCACGGCTTCAACATGATCGACACCAAGCTGGCGAAGGAATCGCGGCGTGAGGTCTACAAGTTTCTGGCGCGCTATCTGAAGCCGTGAGTGAGTCGGATGAGCGCACAGGCTCATCCGACTGGAGAATGACTACGCCTTCAGCGCGCCCGATGCCTTTGCGACATGGGTGGCAATCGCATCCATCAGCGGAGGCGACAGGCAATCGTACGGTTCGAGTTTCAGCTCTTTCAGACGCGAACGCACCGCGTCCATCTTGGACGGCTGAAAGCCGGACTCGATGATCGAGGAAACGAAGGCGGCGAAGCCCGGCGCGGCCCAGCCTTTCTGCGGTGACAGTTCAGTGTGAACGAAGTCGAGGCCGTAGAAGGGATGGCCCTTGTTCTCGATGCGGCCATACATGTGCACGCCGCACTCCTTGCAGGCATGACGTTGGATCGCAGCTTTCGGGTCCACGATGGCGAGCTTCTGTTCTTGCTCGGTGACGCTCAGCGCGTCTCTCGACACGACGGCAACGACTGAGAAGTTGGCGCCCTCGGGCTTCCAACACTTGGTACAACCGCAGGCATGATTGTGTGCAGTCTGCGACGTGAGCGTGACCTTGACGGGCGCCGTCGTGCAATGACAGACCAGCGTGCCGCCCTTGAAGCCGTCCTGCGCGGCCTGCAAGCCGTTGTCCACCGACGGATGAATAGAGATTTTTTCGCTCATGATTGTTAGCTCCCTGAATCAAAACACCACGACGCTGCGGATCGACTTGCCCTGATGCATCAAGTCGAAGCCTTCATTGATCTGCTCCAGTTTCAACACATGGGTGATCATCGGATCGATCTGGATCTTGCCGGTCATGTACCAGTCGACGATCTTCGGCACGTCCGTGCGGCCGCGCGCGCCGCCGAACGCTGAGCCTTTCCAAACGCGGCCGGTCACGAGTTGAAACGGTCGCGTCGAGATTTCCTTGCCGGCCTCGGCCACGCCAATCACGATCGATTCGCCCCAGCCGCGATGGCACGACTCCAGCGCCTGGCGCATGACGGTGGTGTTGCCGGTGCAATCGAAGGTGTAGTCGGCGCCGCCATTGGTCAACGCGACCAAGTGCTGGACCAGATCGCCGGTCACCGTCTTGGGATTGACGAAGTGGGTCATGCCGAACTTGCGACCCCAGGATTCTTTGGAGTCGTTGATGTCCACACCGATGATCTGATCGGCGCCCACCAGCTTGGCCGCTTGAATGACGTTGAGTCCGATGCCGCCCAGGCCGAACACGATGACGTTGGAGCCCGGCGTGACCTTGGCGGAGTTGATCACCGCGCCGACGCCGGTAGTTACGCCGCAGCCGATGTAGCAAGCCTTATCGAACGGCGCGTCTTCGCGAATCTTGGCGAGCGCGATTTCAGGCAGCACGGTGAAGTTGGAGAAGGTCGAGCAACCCATGTAGTGATGGATGCGCTGACCTTTATAAGAGAAGCGCGTGGTGCCGTCCGGCATCAGGCCTTTGCCCTGAGTCGCGCGGATTGCGGTACACAGGTTGGACTTCTGGCTGGTGCAGGTCTTGCACTGCCGACACTCGGGCGTGTACAGCGGGATCACGTGGTCGCCCGGCTTGACGCTGGTCACTCCTGCGCCAACTTCGCGAACGATGCCGGCGCCTTCATGGCCGAGAATGGACGGGAAGATGCCTTCGGAATCGAAGCCATCGAGCGTGTAGGCATCGGTGTGGCAGATGCCGGTGGCCATGATTTCGACCAGCACTTCGCCGGCTTGCGGGCCGTCCAGGTCCAGTTCGACGATTTCCAAAGGCTGTTTGGGCGCGAACGCCACGGCGGCACGGGTCTTCATACTTTTCCCTAGCTTCAGCAAGCGGTTATTGAAGTTATGCCCGATGCTAGGGGGCCCCCGGTAGGGCGCTCAAGACTGTGTCATTTTGACCCACGAGGGTCTCGCCGGGCTGCCCGAGGCTGACGTGACCGGCACGGTCGGCTACGATGCCCGATCCTTTGTGAGTGAGAGCAATGATCCCGCGACCGTTCTCGCAAGCAGACGCCGATTCGCACTATCAACGGGTCGAGGCGGTGGTCATGAAGCGCCACCAGGACCTGCGGATGGACCCTTGGGTGCAGCGATCGTGGATGCGCTGTGTCGGCGATTACGCCTTGGATCCCTCCAAAGCGTTGACCCCGCGCATGCTCGAGCCTCAAGAACTGAGCCGTCGCATCGCTGCGATGGGCACCTGCTATTCGCTGGCGAAAGCGGAGATTGCTCGGTTGTGCGAGTCGTTCGACTTCGCCGCCGGCGTGTCGCTCACCGATGCCGATGGCGTGATTCTGTTGTATGCCGGCACGTCGTCGTTCGCCGGCACCGCTCGTTACAGCGGCTTTCGCGAAGGCGCCGTGTGGAGCGAGGCAGAGCTAGGCACCAACGGCATGGGCACCTGCCTGTTGACGCGTTCTCCCATCGTTGTCGAAGCCGG
>NZ_JAEUPY010000853.1 GCF_016790065.1 Steroidobacter sp. | reverse complement strand
CGCTTGTAGCCTTGGCGCTTGCAGAACGATCTCATCGTTGGAGTATCGATTGGCCTCGGCGACCGCCTCCGCCAACGGCGTGTTGAGGAAGTCGAGCTTGCGGGCTCGCCATGCGGTCACCCGAGGCACGTCGATCTGACTGCGCTTCTCTTTGACTTGCCCGTCGCCATACGAGAGCTGCTCGCCCGCGGCCAACATCACCTCGGCCCGCCCCGTCCCCACGGCGACCTTGCCCTCGATCAGAGTGACCGTCACCTTGTCCGGCGTTTTGTAAATATCGAAGACCGTGCCCACAGCGCGAACTTCGCTATCGCCGGCCCGCACGATGAACGGACGGGCCGCATCCTTGGCGACTTCGAAGTTCGCTTGACCTCGAACCAGTTCGACACTGCGACGCGCCTTGCTGTAGTCGACTCGCACTTCCGAATTGGTGTTCAGCGTGATGATCGACCCGTCGGATAGCGGCACTGTGCGCTGCTCGCCAATGGCGGTGGCGAGCGGCGTTGCCGACTCACGCCCTATATAAATGTATGAGGCGCCGACGAGCATGAGCACGGCAGCCGTTACCGCCGCGAACTTCTGCACGACCGCTCGCTTCGCTTTACGTCGGCGTTCTTTGATCGCAGCACGCCCTCGAACGACTTCGGGCGACTGCTCAAGCTCGCTAAATCCCTCCCAGAATTGTTCGACGGCCTCGAACTCTCGACGTCGCTCCGGATTGGCCGCCAGCCAGCTCCGAAAGCGGGCCGCTTCGATATCGGAAAGATCCTGTGCTCGCAAGCGCGCGTACCACTCGGCGGCTTCGGCGCCCAGCGATTTCTGCGAAGAGTGAGTGTTACCTTCCATAGTTACTTCGACACCTTGAGGGCCTCGCGCCCGGCGTTCGAGCGAGCATCTTCGAGACGCCCTCTCATATGAGTGATCGCGTGGCTGACGTGCTTCTCGATCATGGACACTGACACGCCCAGTTCCTTGGCGATCTGCGGGAAGGTCATGTCCTCGAAGCGATTCATCAGGAACGCCTCTCGACACCGCGCCGGCAACTCCTCCAGCGCTCGGCGCACGATGGCAAGTTCCTGAGCACTCTGGAATGCCCGATACGGCCCTGGCTCGGTGCCTTCGATCTCGAGCGCTTCCAGATCGCGCCCGACCTCTTCCCGAGCAATGGCTCGATGCCGGGCGGTATTGAGCCGAACGTTCTTGGCCACCCGGAACAGAAAGGCCCGGGGATTTTTCAGCTCGCCCACCTGCTCGGATTGCTGGACCCGAATGTAGGTCTCCTGCACGATGTCGGCCGCATCCTCGCGGCTGACCCGCTGGCCCATCAGGAATTTCTGCAGGGCCTCGCTATATTTACGATACAGCGCGTCGATCACACCTCGGCGCTCGCCGGGTCTGGTGGGATTTCGTTGGGTGACGCGCAAGGCCATGCATTTGACGATACACCACCGGCCTGGTGACGGGTCAATGCAGGGCGCCAACAATAAATTTTTCGCGAAACCGTTGGGGTAGCGGCGGTTTCGCGTGTCTTCTGAAAATGCCTGTCAGGGCGACCCGGCACTCTGACGAACGAACCGCACGTCTTTGATCCGGCCGGAGGTCAAGTCGAAGCCGGCAACGCGCCCGGCGGCATCGCGATTGAACTGCATGCTGCCGATCTCGCCACTGAACAGGTCCCTCGTAACTGCCTGCAACCCGTCCGCAGGTTTCTTCGAGGCCTGCAGCTGCAACGCCCCGCCCTCCAGGACGACGCGGTAAGCCACATCGAGTTCGTCACTGCGATAGCTGCCGACATAGTCGCTCAGCTGCGCCGGCGTTGGAGCGAACTCGTCAACGCGCTGGTGTGGCGTCGGTTCTTCGAACCGGGCCATGACCGTCAGTCGATCGAACGCTTGCCGGTCGCTGGGAGCACTGAATGTCAGTTCCAGACTGGCCGTCTTGCCGGCCATCAGAAAGCGATTGCCGCCCAAAGGCACCAGCTCGCTGCTGCGATTCTGGTTGGTGATCTGCAGCTTGTCACCCTGCTGTGACACTCGATACCAGCCACCGTAGTCGCGATTCAGATAGCTACCGACGACTCGCTGTGACTGCGCTTTGGTGAGACGCACACCCGCTGGCATCGTTAGCGCTGTCGCTGCTGCTCGCGGCTTCGCGCCGACCAGTTCCTTCTCCAGATAGATGTCGGCAATGCTCTCAGCGCGATCACTCGGCCCGGCATCGGCTGCGTTGCATAGACAGACGACGCTGAAGTGCTGCTCCGGAAAGCGCAGGAACTGCGCACGGTAGCCAGCGTCGGAACCGCTGTGACGCACGGTACGCAGACCGCGGTACTTGCTCACTTCCAGGCCGAACGCGTATTCGATCTGTTTGCCGTCGTTCAGCACGCCCTGCTGCTGCATCTGCCGGATCAGCGCTTCGCCGCCGACTACAGGCTGATAGAAATTCTCATCCCATCGCAGCAGATCCTGGACTGTGGTGAGCAGACTGGTGGCGCCCACGGTGTTGAAGTTGGTGACGCTGGTCTTGAACACATCGCCGTCGCGGCGATAGCCATAGGCAATGTTCGGCACGATCTCGGTGAAGTCGTCACGAAAATGAGAGTTGCGCATCCCTAGCGGCTCGAAGATGCGTGCCGTAGTGAACTCGCGGAACGATTGTCCGCTAACGCGTTGGACGATCTGAGCGAGCAATGTGTAACCGGTGTTGGAGTAAGAGTACTTCGAGTTCGGTGCAAAGTTGAGTTGTCGCTGGCGCGTGACCAAGTGCATCACATCGTCGTCGGTGATCAGGTCATGTGAGTAACGCCAGCCGGCCAGATCGAGCAAGTCCCATTGATCGCGCAGCCCGCTGGTGTGATGGATCAATTGGCGAATCGTGACTGGCGCACCGAAATCGGCGAGTTCGGGAACATACTTTCGCACCTCGTCGTCGAGCGATAGCTTGCCGTCCTGAGCCAACAGCACGACCGACGCGGCAGCAAACTGCTTCGATACCGAAGCGATATGAAAGATCGTGGTTGGACTGTTGGGCACGCCGTGTTCGAGATCCGCCATGCCATAGCCACGCTGGTAGATGATCTTGCCGTCCTTGGCGATGGCGACCGCGCAGCCCGGCGAGACGGTCGTGTCCCATTTCGCGAACAGCGCATCCACTTTCGCCTCGAGACGTTCAGCCGCTACCGGCGCGGAGGCTGCCGCAGGCACCGCCAAAATTGCCAGCATATGAATGGCCAGAGCGAGGTGGCCCAATCGGGAAGCAATGGAGAATTTCATCTTGGTCCTATTACGGAAGCGCGAACTCGGCCAACGTTTCACCCGCATACAGTCGGCCGTTCTTCATCACCCACTCGATGGCCTCGGTGTTAGCCAGGTTCTGTAGCGGATCGCTGTTCAAAATCAGCAGGTCGGCGAGCTTGCCCGGCGCGAGTGTGCCGACATCGGCCTCACGACCGAGCGCCTTGGCCGAACCGCGAGTGGCACTTTGAAGCACCGCATGGGCATCCAGTCCACCCATCGCGATGGCCTGCAATTCCCAGTGATAGCCGAGCCCCTGCACCTCGCTGTGCCCGCCGATGCTCAACGTGCCACCAGCGCGGGAAATTCTCGCAGCCGAGGCTCCCAAGCGCTTGAAGATGAAATTGTCTTCTGGCAGCCAAGTGACATTGCGCAACCGCTCGCGCAGCACGCTCTCAGGAGTGAAGCGCCGCAGCTTGCGGTTCTCCAGCCAATCAGTGCGCGACAGAAAATAATTCACGCCCGGTAGTCCCGCGGCCCCGCCGATCAAAGTCGTGGGGGAATAGCCGGTACCCAACCGCGCATACAGCTGCGCCACGTCGTCGTAGTACTCCACCGCATCCGAAGCGTGTTCGTTGGCGGCGAAGCCATCGAGCGCTTGTGTCAACGCGTAGCGCGGCACACCGTAATTCTCTGAGATCAGCCGCATCCCGAGCGCATTGGCGGCTCGCGCCATGTGCTGACGCTGCGCTCGACCTCCGACCATGTATGACTTGACGCTATGGGTGCGGTAATAGTCCCGGTAACGCAGCAGGATGCAGCGCGCCTGCCGCTCGGAGGAAATATGGTTCCAACCGAAGATTCCCGGGCCAGTGGTATAGGCTCTGGGCCCGCGCATCACGCCAGCATCCAGCAAATCCTGGTAGACAAACATGTCAGGCGTGAAGGACTGAGGATCGTTCGACGTAGTGATGCCGAAGGCCAGAGCGGCGCGATACTCCCAACTGTCATAGTCGATCACTTGCCGGCCCACGCTCCAGTAATGCGCGTGGGTATCGATGAATCCGGGGATGATGGTCTTACCCGTCACATCCAACAGCTTCGTTCCCACCGGCAGCGCGACGCTACCGCGAGGGCCGAGGGCCGCAATCCGATTCCCTTCGATGAGCAGATCCGCATCTTTGATGATCTGCCGATCGAGCATGGTGACGACACTCGCACCTCGCAGCACCAGCCGCGCACTCGGCACATCGCGAGCAACTTCCACCACGATCTCCAGAGCGTCGAGCGAG
Organism: Steroidobacter sp.; assembly: GCF_016790065.1. Lineage (GTDB taxonomy): Bacteria > Pseudomonadota > Gammaproteobacteria > Steroidobacterales > Steroidobacteraceae > Steroidobacter. The sequence goes on along the minus strand of NZ_JAEUPY010000853.1, from coordinate 9,270 downwards.
TTCTCCAGACATTTCATGGACTCCTTCGTCTCGCTCGAAACAGCTAGGGACACCGGCCGCCGCAAGATTTCTCGCCGAGACTGCCGATGGAAATTCGCCCCGACCGTCCAGAAGATGGTCTCGCCATCCGCAGACCAGCCGAACTCGTCCGCACCGATTTCCGTCAACTGCCAGTGCGGCAGAGTCGGGGCATCGAGGTCAATCCGCACGCCGCGACGCTCCGGTGGCAAAGCCAGCAAGTGCAATTGGAAGTTCAATTGCACCAACGCCCAGCGGCCATCCGGACTCACCTGGGCATCGTCCACACTGCGTTGATCCTCTAATACTCTGGATGCAACCACGTCGAGCAGCGGCTGCGGCTCGCCTCCCTCCAGCGGAATGCTCAGCAAACCTTTGCTCGTATGCACCAGCACCGCATCGCCGCCGTCGAGGAAATGCAATCGACCATGATCGGCGGAACCCACGCTGGGCGGCAGGTAAGTCAACAGTTCGCTGGCACCGCCGGCCACCGGCACGCGCACTAGTTCTTGGGCGAACTGGCGCTGCGGACCGCCGCCACGTCGCGTGATTAGATTGACCTGCTCGTAGGTGGTCGAACGTAACGCCACAATGAATCGTCCATCGGGCGTGTAAGCCGGCTTGCGATAGAAGCCGGCCTGCCGCGTCAAACGTATCGGGCCGCCTTTGCCGTCGCTGCGCACTCGCCATAGATGACCACCGTTACTCCGGGACCAGCTCGCATATGTGATCCAGCGACCATCCGCCGACCAAGTCGGTTGATTCTCGCTGTCTCCATCCGCCACCAGCGCAGTACCAGTGAGCCGTCGTGGCAGCCCGCCTGCCAAGTTCGTTACATATAACTTTCCAAACGCACTGAAGGCCAGCTGCCGTCCATCCGGTGACAACTGTGTTCCCTGAATGACGCGTGCGCGCACCGGCCCGGATGTCTCCCGAGGACTCACGGCGGGACTCGGCTGAGCCGTCAATCGCGGCGTCGCTGAGAAAGCAATGTCTTGCACCGTCGCTGTTTTGACATCGATACGCCGCAACTGGCCTGCGTATGCGATGACTATCGCCCGTGAGTCCGGAGTGAACGCGTACCTCGGCAGCACGCCCTGAAAAGGCGGTGACTGTGCCGCAAGCGCAGTTTCGATTGGAAAGGCCAGTTCTCGATCCTCGCCATTGTCCAAGACTCGCAGTCGCAGCTGCGTGCCGCGGCCGGTATCGGCGGCGTACGCGAGCATCGAACCGTCGGGAGAGATCACTGGTTGAAACACGCCGTTGACGTAGGCGATGCCGCTGATCAGCGGCACGGATGTGCCGGTACGCAAGTCGCGACGGTAGATATCATATGCACTGCCGGCGGACCGATTGGCAGCGAAGAACAAGTGCGCGCCGTCACTGGAAGCCGATGCACCTAAGATGGAATCGCTGCGTCCCTCTATTTCGCCGTCCAGACGAGCGCCGCCACCCAGGCGGTGATACCTCCATAGTTCTCCGCGCACGCCGTAGTCCAGACGACTGCGGGAATTGAAACGAGTCACATAGATGTACTCGCCATCCGCGGACCACTGCGGAGAAACGAAAACGCTATCGCGCTCGGCACTGAGTTGACGCAGATTCTGGCCGCTGGCAGCGGCGATCCACAGATTCTCCGCACCGTCGCGGTCACTGACGAAAGCAATCGATTGTCCGTCCGGAGCAAAGACCGGCGAGGCATCGAATGCCTCACCGGTGATCAGAGGCTCGGCCCGCCCACCGTCAATGCTCAATCGATAGACATCGCCGAGCAGATCGAACAACAGCGTGCGCCCATCCGGGGACACATCCACCGACACCCACGTGCCTGAGCGGGTCTCGAATGAAATTTGCACCGGTGCCGCAGCGTCAGCCTGCGTCAGCCCGACAAGTGCGACCCAAAGCAGCGGCAGTACGACTCGACAACTCAGCTCACGTAGCATCGGCTTTGAGATAGCTGTCGAACCAAGCCAGATAGCGCTGCATCAGATCCACCCGGAAACTGCGCCGGGAAATGCTGTGCCGTTCTCCCGGATAGATCACCAGCTGGGAAGGCACCTGCAAGCTCTGCAATGCCTGATACATCTGCTCCGCGCCGATGACGGGCACCGTGAAATCATCCTTGCCGGCCACATACATGGTCGGCGTCTTGATCCGGTGCGCGTTGAGCAGCGGATAGGACAGCTTCATCCAGCGCTCCGGCTGCACCCACGGCGGCTGCAGCTCATGGTCGTATTGCAAAACAAATGCGTCCGAACCATACATCGCCAGCGCGTTACCCATGCCCGCGCCGGAGATGGCCGCCTTGAACTTCGTATGTTTCGCGATCACGAAATTGGTGAGGATGCCTCCCTGGCTCCAGCCGCCGACGCCCAGCTTGTCAGGGTCCGCTACTCCCAGCCCGATCACGTGCTCGATACCCGCCATGACATCGTCCAGATCTTTGTTGCCCCAATCCCCGGAGATCTCTTTCGCGAACTGCGCGCCGCGCCCGGAACTGCCGCGGTAGTTGACCTGCACGACAGCGTAGCCATGCATAGCAAACAACTGAGAGTTGAAGTCCATCGAGTATCGGTTTTGGGCGTAGGGTCCACCGTGTATCCATAGAATGGTCGGATATCGAATGCCTGCCCGGTATCCCAGCGGCTTGGTCAGCAAGCCTTGAATCTGCACACCGTCCTGGCTGCGAAATTCGATGGGCTCGACCTGAGCCAACTGCATGCCTGCCAGCCACGCCGCGTTGTGATCGGTCAACGCTTGTAGTTCACCTTGGTGCAGTCGATAGACATCCGGCAAAGTCGTGCTCGTAGCAGCCACCACAGCAGTGCAGCCACGCGTGCTAGCGAAGGAACCGATGACGCGCTCGCCGGCGACCAAGCGCTGCACAGCCCCGCCTTTCACAGCGACACGGCCCAAATGCTGAGCTCGGGAGTCAGTGATGACGAAGTCGATGAAACGCCCGTCATCGCTGAAGCGCGGCTGGGTGGTTTCGCGGTCCAATGCGCGAGTTGGCAATACTGGCTCGCCGCCCTGCGCCGGAACCAACGCCACCTCCTTGAAGTGATACAGCATGTGCTGGACTTCCGGGCCCTGCACATAAGCAATCATCCGGCCATCCGGACTCCACGCGAGCGGCCCCATATCCTCGCCGGGATAGTTGGTCAAACGACGCGGCTGCGAACCCGGTCGCGCCGACGCCACCCAAACATCGGTGTTGTTGGTTCGATCCCAATTCGGCTCGCGGTTGCTGACAAAGGCGATGCTCTTGCCATCCGGAGACCAGGCGGGATTGGATTCAGCAAACTGCTCCGTCGTGGTCAAAGCCGCCAGCTGTCCGGAAGCGATCTCATATAGATGGACGCGGCCGGGCCGGTCCTGCGCATCGTGATAGCGACCTCGGTCGCTCTTGAACTGATACCGATCGATCACGATCGGCTCGGGCTCCTCCTTGCCATCCACCTTGTGCGGCTTGGGTTTCTTCGGCGTGATCACCAACGCCAGTCGCTGCGAATCGGGCGACCACTCATACGCCGACACTCCGTCCGCCACGTGCGTGAGTTGCTGGGCTTCGCCGCCATCACGCTCCAACACCCACACCTGAGTAACCGCTTCGTCATCGAAGCGCGCAGACAGGAACGATAGATAACGACCATCGGGACTCCAGCGCGCACTGCCGGCGCCGAACGGTCCCTGCGTAAGTTGTGTGCGCTGGCGGCCGTCGCAGCTCGCCTTCCATACCTGGTTGACAGTCTTCTGGGTTTTCTGGTCGATCGCTTCCAACGTGTAGACGATCCATTTGCCATCCGGTGAAACGGCGAGACCGTAGATCTCCTGTTCGCGCCCAAGGTCGTCCACACTGAGCGCGCGGCTCGCAGCCGAGGCTGATGCAGCCAGACAGCAGGACGCCAGCGCGATACCACAGGCACGCTTCAAGATTTCCCATCGCATCGATTTCTGCATAGCTCCGATCACTGCACACCTCGTTGTGCTTCACGCGCATCCCGGACCATGTTCGCCACATCTGCGAGCAGTGCCTTCGCGTCGTAGATGACGCCGTCTTTGATGGTGTACTTCACACCACCGGTCCTACGAGTGGTTCCATCCGGCTGTAGCTGCAACGTGCCGGTGGCGTAGAACGCTTTCAGATCCTCGCGCGGATCGCGCTCCAGAATCGCCAGGTCGGCGAGCTTGCCCACCTCGATCGAACCGATCTGCGATTGCATGCCCAGATGCTCGGCACTCTTGATGGTGGCGGCGTCCAACGCTTGCTGAATCGTGAAGCCGGCCTCCTGCAACATCTCCAAATTACGGATCAAGCCAAAGCCGAAGTTCACCCACATGAAGCCCGGATCGCTGCCCGCCACCACGCGCCCGCCGCGATTCTTGTATTCGTTGATGAACGTCATCCACAGCCGGTAGTTGTTGCGCCACTCGACCTCGTCCGTACTGGTCCAGTCGTAGAGGTGCGAGAAACGGCCGGTCTTGCCGGGGATGAAGGTTTTCTCCAGCACTGGATGCAGATAGGCCTCGTGCCAGTCCGCACGACTCACACCCATGTAGTCACGGTGCGCCTCGTACACGCTGAACGTCGGCTCGAAAGTGAAGTCCCGCGCCAGGAACTCATTCATCACTTGGTTCCAGAGCGCGCTGTGAGGTGGCGCGACCTGCTTCCAAAGACGGCCGGCTTGCGCGAAACGCAAGCGGGTGTCTCGTGGCCCCTTACTTTCTGGATACTGGGGCGATGCCCGCCCTTCGAGCAGCGCTTCGGGCAAGCAATACCAATGCGCCATGCCGCCGAGTCCGGCGCGTGCTGCATCCAGTGCATTGAACTGGGCCGCAGTGCCACCATACATATGCCAATGCGAGCGCATCTTGAGTTTGCGCGCCTCGTCCAACGCAGCGCGCATGCCCTCGACATCGTCCTTGTAGACCCCACCCTCACCAATCCCGAACACACCGCGCTGGTGAGCACTGCGAATGCTGGCGCGAATCTCCTCAGGCGACTCGCCTGAAACATCCGACCACACTTGGATGCGTGGCGCCACGATGGTGTTCGCCGCCGATTGCTGCTGCATTCGCAAGGCCCAGTCGACCTTGTCGAAGTTCTGCATCGAAGCGATCGTGGTTACGCCGTGAGCCAGCAGCAGCTTCAACGCGTAGTCCGGCGGCAACGCCTCATAGCCTGCGTCGATGATCCGCACATGCGAATCTATGAGCCCCGGCACGACGTACAAGCCTCGCGCATCGATCACTCGGTCGCTTGGCTTGGGCTGCACTCGTGTTACGCCAACGATCCGATTGTTCTCGATCACCACATCCACAGGAGCGGACGCCGAGCCACCGACCACAGTGGCCTGCTGCAGAATCAAACGCTGGAACGGACCATCACCCTGCCCGGCCTTGCGAGCCGTCGCATCCTGCCACTGCTGTGCCATGGCTAGAGTTGTCACCAGCAACAACATGCCGCCGACCCAACTTGCCGCGATACTTCTTACTCTCATTGCTTCGCCCCGATTTCATAGCCTGCTGGAGGTTGCCGCTGCATCAAGTGCCGGACGAAATAGTCCCAGCGCCGCCGAATGAAATACGGGTGACGCCCCATGCCACCGTGATTCACGCCTGGGATGATCAACAGATCGACATCCTTGTTGGCGGCAATCAGCGCATCGACCAGCTGCATCGTATTGACGATCGGCACGTCGTCATCGAGCGCACCGTGCGCCAGCAGTAGCTTCCCCTGAAATTTTTGAACATGTTGGCTATTGGCTTGCAGCTGATACGCCGCGGGATTCCACGCCGGCCGGCCAATGAAACGTTCGCCCCATTCCATCAGATACAAACGCTGATCGTGCGAGCCGGCGCTGGACACCCCGACTTTGTAGAACTCCGGATGATCCAGCAGTGCTCGCGTGGAGGCATAGCCACCAGCGGAATGACCGTAGATACCTACCCGATCCAGATCCATGTACGAGTAGCGCGTCGCCAGTTGTCGCAGCACTGCGATGTGATCTTCCAGGCCGCCCGCTTCGGCAAAGCCCTCGCCATAGGAAACATCGTGGAACGCCTTCGAGCGGCCAGGCGTGCCCATGCCGTCGATTCGCACGTTGATGAATCCCAACTCGGCCAGCGGCGACCCGGCCGAGAAGCGCGGATCCGCGTAAGTCCCCTGCGGACCGCCGTAGATGTCGTCCAGCACTGGATAGCGTTTGCCGGCATCGAAATTCGAGGGTCGGAACAGTGTGCCGTAGATGTCTGTAACACCATCGCGACCCTTGGCCTTGAAGCGCTCCGGCTTCTGCCAGCCGCGGCTCATCAAGGCACGGATGTCGGCCTGCTCGACCACACGCACCAGCCGACCATCCGCCCGTCGCAGGACTGTCGTCGGCGGCAAATCTGCTCGCGAATGACGATCCACGAAATAGCGCCCGCTCGGCGAGAAGGAAACTTCATGAAACGAATCTTCTGGCGTCAGGCGCTCGATCCGCGAGCCATCGGGCCGCGCGCGATACAACTGAAGATAGTAAGGATCGAGGTTCGACTCCCGGCCACCGGCCGTGAAGTACACCCAACCTTCGCCGCTCGTAACGTGCTCGATGCGTTGCACGTGCCAGTCGCCATCAGTCACTTGCGAAAGCAACTTCCCGGTCTGCAGGTCGTAGCGATACAGATGCTGCCAACCGCTTCGCGACGACAACCAATGCAGCCGCGTACCGCTCATGCCTCGCGGCAGCATCGGGGCGTCGATCACGACGTATGTGGGACCGGTTTCTTGTAGTAATACTCGCGAGACACCGGTCGACGCATCCGTGACATGAATGCTCACGTCACGAAATCCTCGCTCTTCACGAACATGGTAGACCCGGCGGCTGGCCGCATCCCACCACAGCTGCCCCCACCATGAACCGTTGCCGACCAGGTCGTAGTTCACCGGAATCGGCTCTGCCTGGACGTCGATCCGACGCACCGGTGCATCCGCTGCAGGGAGCAGTTCGAAGATCACCAAGCTCGCCGTCGTCACTCGTTCGTCCGCAGGTAGCGGCACGCGTGCCCAATGCACTTTGGGACGCGAACCGTAGCCTTCTTCCGGCACCCATTGCACGAATGGCATGGGCTCGACCGCGCGCTCATCGACCCGATAACTCACCAGCTTCTTCGAGTCCGGTGACCACAACACTCGCACCGGCCGGGTTTGCCCAGACAACTTCGCCGTGACCGACAACAGATGCGACTCCGGCCACTGTCCGTAGCCGTAGTGTTCGGCACCGTCTTCGGTCAGGCGAATCTGTCGATCGTCTCGCAGCGAGCGAACATAGAGATCGTGCTCCCGAACGAACGCCGCCCAATTGCCATCCGGCGACTGCATTTCTCCAGGCAGCAATGCCTGCGGCGCGCTACGTTGCGCACACGCGTAGTCAATCAGGTCGCACTCCACGCTGCGTCCATCTACGGAGAGTCGAATGCGTTGCAGACCTTCGCGATATTCGAAGGACGTGAACGGCAACTGCTGTGCCGTGAATGGTTTCGCCACCAGCCGTGACAGGCTCTGCGCCAATCTCGCATGATCGAAGGCCGCACGCCGAGTATTGCGTGCGGCATCGATGAGCACGAACTCGCTGCCCGCGACGTTCGTCAGGCGATACCAGAACTGATCCGTTGTGCCGATCCAGTTGGGCTGGATGTCCACGCCGTACAGTTCTGCCCCAATATTCCAGGGCAACAACGCCTCGGCACGCGCATAAGCACGACGCAGATCTTCGTCACCTTCAACTGACGCTGTTGCTGACGACAATGCCAGCAACAGCCACAGTCCCGCCCAACACCCGACATTCGGTGCAACTCGCCGCTTCAAGATGTCTCCCCGTGATTCGCCAGACGCGCGTCAACGCGAGTCGATCAATACTTGGCGCGCACTGTCACAGCGAAGCTCCGAGGAGAGCCATAGTAGGCGCCACCTCCGAGATATCCGGGGTTCTGGTAGTAGTACTTGTCCAGCAGGTTGTCTGCATTGAGCGCGACCTGCACCTTGTCGCTGAACTGATAGCCGATCAGCGCCGCGACGATGGCGTAGCCTCCCTGGCCGATCTTCAATGCTCCCTGGCGGTTGTACTGCTCACTCTGTGCCGTGACACCACCGGCCAGGCTCAGTTTGCCGTCGAGGGCCTGCGGGCGGAAGGTCGACCAGAGCTTCGCCAAGTGGCGCGGCGTGAGGGTCGAGAATTCGAGCCCTTGGAAGTTTCGGTCGCGACGATATTCCGTGGTGTTGTAAGTGTAGCCGCCGAACAGCGACCACTGCGGCGTGAGCGTGCCGTTGATCTCGAACTCGAAACCCTCGCTACGCACCTCGCCGACGGCGACGTAAAAACTGCGCCCACCCGTGGGAGGATTCACTGGATCGATCTGCGCGCGATTGGTTTCGTCGACTTGAAATGCCGCCAGCGAGATATTGAGCTTACCCGCCATCAGCTCGCCTTTGATGCCCGCCTCGATATTGGTACCGAACTTGGGCGGCAGCGCCGCTCCAGAGAAGGAGCGCAGGCTGCTTTGCGGTTGGAAGATCCGTGCATGGCTGGCATACACCGACCAGGAATCATTCAAGTCGAAAACGGCCGCGCCGAACGGTGTGAACTCGCCGTCCTGCTTCGCCACGTTCGGATCGTCGCGGTAGACGCTTTCATACCAGCTGACTCGACCGCCGCCGATCAAACTCAAGCGATCGGTGAGTCGAACGCGAGCGCGGGCAAAGACACCTCGCTGGCGCAGTTCGTTGAATGATAGCCAGCGATCCAGCGTTTGATCGTTACGCGGTTCGGCGAGCGCGTACGGGTTCCAATTCAACAGGTCGAGCGGCTGGTTACCCACGTCGAGCGGCTGATCGTCCCAGGTGTAGTTGTGCTTCTGCCAGTTGGCGCCGACCTGCAGATCGTGGCTACGACCGAACAGATTCACCGTACCCGACAGCAACACCTCGACCCCCGACTGCACGTCGTCGTACTTCGCGAGATAAGCCTCTGGATACGACGTACCGTCAGCGCCGACACTGCTCCAGATCAGATGGCCTTCCTTGTACTTCATCTGCGCATCCACTCGCGTCGCCGTGACCCGCGCGATCCAATCCGAACCGAGACCCTGCTCCAGCTCGATGTGCGTGGTCACACCTTGATAGTCACGCCGATTCCAGGCCGGATTCAGAAACGTTGACCGCGACAACCCGAGACTGCTGCCGTCCGCATAGCGCGGCATGCCATACATGAA
>NZ_JAEUPY010000845.1 GCF_016790065.1 Steroidobacter sp. | reverse complement strand
ACGAACAACTCAAGAAAAAGACGCCGCAGGAAAGCGTCGAGCGGGCGACCGTGCAGATCGCGAATGTGACTTATGGATTCGATGGTAGGGGCCTGTTCCGCATGACCGACGGTCAGGTCTGGAAGGCTACGGAGAGCGCGCCGCCCGAACAACGCCTCGATCCGGGTAAGAGCTACGCAGCTCGTATCGAACGCGGCAAAATCGGCGGCTACAGAATGTATGTCGAGGGCACGCCGCGAATGATCAGGGTGACGCGGACGAATTGAACCGAGCTATCGAATGATTGAGGCGCGCCGATCGACGCGCCTCAGTCATGCGCCACGTCTCAGGGCGTCGGCGGCTTCTGTCCTTCCGGAATCGCGCTCTTGTACACGATGCCCTTGGTCTTCTGCTTCCACTCGGCGGTGATGGGCTGGAGCAACGACGGATCCTGCAAGATGTCGAGCGCAGTCGCCGCCATGGTTTTGGCCGCGACATTCAGTCCTTTGTGGCCGATGGACATGCCGCCGGTCGCGACTGTGGACCAGTTGTGACCCGGATCGCCGAGCACGGCGGTGGCCACGGTCAGGCCGATGGTCGGAGTGACCCAGCTCACGTCGGCCACGTCGGTGGTGCCGCTTTCGGGGTGAGGCGGTCGCATCGGCTCGATCTTGCTGGCGAGTCCGGCCTGCTCGATGCCCAGATTGCGTTGGATTTCCTTGGCGAAGGTTTGTTCGTCGGCGGTGAACTGCGGCGGCCCGATGGCGAGCAGGTTGCTAAACATCAGTCGCGAGCCGACTTCGTTGACCAGTACGTGCCACGGCGCTTCGAGAATCTTGATCTCATAAGTGGTGCGGGTCATCAACGCCGCGCCCTGTATCGATTCGAGCAGGCGCTCGTGCAGGCGTTCGACGCCGGAGCGCTCAGTGTCGCGAATCATGTACCAGACGCTGGCACGGTCCGGCACGATGTTCGGAGCTGCGCCGCCATTGGTGATCACGTAGTGGATGCGTGAACTCAGGGGCACGTGCTCGCGCAGATAGTTCATGGAAACGTTCAGCAGTTCCACCGCGTCGAGCGCGCTACGACCGGTCCAGGGGCTGCCGGCGGCGTGCGCCGATTGGCCGCTGAAAGTGATTTCCACGCCATTCAGCGCTTGACTGCTCGCCTGCGGCACGCCGGTTTCCGAGTCCGGATGCCAATGGAAGGCGATGTCGACGTCGTTGAACAAACCATCGCGCACCATATAGGTCTTGCCGCTGTAGTTCTCTTCGGCGGGCGTGCCGTACAGGCGGATGGTTCCTTGCAGCTTTTGTTGAACGATGGCGCGCTTCACGGCGACTGCGGCAGCCGTGCTGGCGGTGCCGAACAAGTTGTGGCCGCAGCCGTGGCCGGCGGCGCCTTGCTGAAACGGCTGCTTCGTCGGCGTGGCCGACTGCGACAGGCCCGGCAATGCGTCGAACTCGGCGAGGATGCCGATGACGGGCTTGCCGCTGCCGTATTCGGCGACGAAGGCCGTCGACATGCCGGCGACGCCGCGCTTGACCTTGAAGCCTTCCTTTTCCAGCTCTTTCGCCAGCAATTCCGCGGACTGGGTTTCCTTCAACGAGGTTTCCGCCGCCCGCCAGATGCGGTCGCTCAGATCGTTACTGCGCGCCGAGCTCTTATCGATCCATTCGAGAGCGGACTTTTTGACCGGGCTGAGCTGCGCCGGGGAGACCGCCGGCACCTCGTCGGCCGCCAGCGCCGATGCAGCCATGAAAACCGCGGCAATGAACCAGGAACCGCGAATTCCCACTGGGGTGGGATTATCGATGTCGTGCATGCGCCTTGACCCGCTGAAAGTGTGCCCGGGCCGGATGTTAGGGAGCCTTCAGAACGGAAATCAAGAGCGGTGGTTGAAGGGGGTTCTTCACGGGTGGCGGGTGGGTTCCGGGGCGGGTCAGGCCCGAGCGCTGAAGGTCGTTGCCACCGGCTCCAGCTGTTCCATCTGGATCGAGGCATACAGCCCGAGGGTCGAGGCGAACTGGCCGCTGCGCATGGACTTGAGCGACTCGCGTTGTCTCATGGCGGCGTCGAACTCGCGGTAGTTCACTTTGGCGTCGCCGTTGCTGTCGCCGCTGGCCATGATCTGCCTGGCGGTGGCGATGGCAATGCCAGTGCTGATGACAACCGCAGGAGTGCTGGGCGGCGGGGTGACCTGTTGACTGACTTGTTGACTGCTTTGTTGATTGGGCAACGGGCTACTGCCCACGGGCGGCGCGTGCGCGCTCGCGCCTTGCATCGTACTCACAGATAATCCGCCGCTCATCGACAGTCTCCGTTCGTCCAAACATTCCGCCGTTGGGGCGGGAATTGAGCGGCAGTATGAAAATTATGGAATAAAGGGGAATTGGGACATTCATGAGCGGTGACGCCGTTATCACTCCCGGAAAAAAGCTCAGGGGATTCCCGCAACGGGGCCTACATGAGTGCACCGGCAGCATGTGAGCTATTGCCGCTTTTCTGTAGGGGTACTGACCGGTAAGGTCTTTTGAACCGTTGGTTGCCTGCGCTGAATGACACGCAAACTTCCGCTGCGCTCACTTGGGTGGCCCTGTTGTGCCCAGCTAACTGTCTAACTGATGGCGACACAACATCGCCACTGTGCCCAAAATAAAGACAGGGGATTCCAGGTCATGTCATCACGCTTTCTCATCCTGGCGGTTCGCGGCATTCTTGCCAGCCGGATTGCCACGACCGCGACTCTACTGGCCGTCGTCGCCACCGCCCAAGCTCAAAGCCAAAGTCTCGAACGCACCATTACGGTCGAGATCGCGCCTCAGAAGTTGTCCACGGCCTTGTTGAAGCTGACCAAACAAACGGGTTTGCAGCTGTTGATGCCGGGAAAGATCGTCGATGAGCAGGCGACCCAGGGCGTCCATGGCACCATGTCAGTGCATCTGGCGCTGACCAAGCTGCTCGAAGGCACGTCGCTGCGTTACCGGACGTTCGGCGAGAACGTCATCGGCATCGAGCTGGCCGAAGACAAGCCGAACGCCGGCTCGGCCGAAGAAAAAACCAGCGCAATCGACGCCCTCGAGGAGGTCGTCGTGCGCGGCGTCGAGTTTCGCTACGAAGAAGTGCTGAGCGCCAACAAGATGCCGGCGTCGGTGAAGGACACGCCGCAGTCGGTCAAGGTCGTCACGCGCGATCTCATCGACTTCGCGGGGGTGCAATCCTTCGGCGACATCTACAAGGTCGATGCGTCTTCGGCCGCCGTGCATACGGGCGATCATTATCCGCGCCAATACTATCGAGGTTTCAGCGGCAACAGCGGCAACGGCATCAAGGTGGACGGCTTTCGCACCACCAGTGAACTATCGCTTGATCTTGCGGTATTCGAGCGC
>NZ_JAEUPY010000799.1 GCF_016790065.1 Steroidobacter sp. | reverse complement strand
AATGAGCATCGCGCGGGGCACGAGGCAGCACTTGTTAATTGCCGCCTTGGCGAGAACCCTGTTCTTGAGCATGCCGACTCCTGCTGTGCGCGTCGCCGGCCAGTCTACGCGCGCTCGCCAATAAGTTGCACGCAACCTCTTAGCTGCGTCGCAGGACAGCAGGGGAACTGACCCGGCGGAGCGCCGGAGGGAACTACCTACGCACCGATTTCGTAGGCCTGATGATCAAATATCTGCTTGGCTTGAGCTGGTATCGCCTTGCGAGCAATGCGCGCGAATCCAGACACCCTCGACGCCAGCCGGATCATCCACTTTCCGACAAACACGAACGGGAACAACAGCAGCGAGGTGTGACAAAGATAGGAAAGTATTGCCACATGCGCCTCAGCCATCGCTCGCATGACTTGCTTCCTGGAATGCAGCGGCAGTGCCTTGATCGCTTCCCCGTAACTTGCCCAGAAACGCTCCAATTCCTTGATGTCGGCGGTCCGTCGCTGAAACAGAATGAGCGCGACAGCGCGCCATAGGCCCAGGACGTGCGCGTAACGAATCATTCCGTTGAGCATCTGCCGAGTCATGCCATAGGCCCGATCTTCAAAGGCGATCTCGCCCCGCTCCGCGGCCAGAAACAAATCATCTCTGGCACGGAAAATATGAAAGCGGAGTAGATCCAATCGATAGGCTCGGTAGAGAACATCGAACAACCAGAGCAATGCGCCGATGACGAGCAGATTAGCTACTACGACCAAGATGCTATTCATATCACTCGTCCTCTGGGCGCGTCTCGCCCCTGGAAGTCAAACGACTCGAAGAGCGCCGCGGATCCCGAAGTAATTCGTACTTTTCTTTATACGCCGAAAGCCGTTGTACGTCATCCCGCCGCAGTTTGCTTTGATAGCGACCGTAAGCGACACCGCAAAACGCCAGCAGTACCAACAACCCAAACAAAGAGTACTCACCGAGAAATTCACCAAGCATGTCCGTGAGCGTTTGGCTCTCCACAGTCACATTGGCATTCAACCCAGCCTGGAGATCTGCCTCGATGCGATGTTCCGGCCAATCGCGAATCGCCAGCCAGGCGAAAAGAAACGGCAATATCACACGACAAGTACGCAAGCCCTCACAGAGCACTTTTCCGGTCGTCGAAAAGACACCAAACCTTCGCATCGACTGCAGCTGCGCCCGGAGCCGTTGCAACTCCTGCTGCCCACTGATGGCAGATCGTCGCCCCTGCTTCGCCATCGGCATCCCTCGCTGTTTTTCGCAACACGCTTCGGCGCGCTCCATGCTGATTGTTATCCAGCAGCACCCCGAACTATCCCCCAGGATTCAGAGCAACGATCGTACTGCGCCTGTCACGGACTGTATATAACAACAAACAGGTAGCACCTCACTTTATTAATTTCACTGTTATCTCGCAACACGCGGAGAGTTCACCGCGTGAAACTCCCACGCAACCTCCCACGCAACTAGCTCCGCGCGATCCATGCGCGGACGATGCGTGGTGCGACCTGCGCTATCTTCGCAAACTCCCCCCCCCCAGCATGCCCCCTACTGTTTCCATTTATTCTCGCTTCGATTTCATTGCACCAGCGCATGCGCTACATTTTTCTGAGGATCACAGAATTCGGCAGTCATGTCAGAGCAATACATCGAGGCGATAGCAAAGGCGATATCGGCCCTAGGCCACTTGGCCTGGCCCGTCGGCCTCTTCGGCACGCTTTGTTTATTCCGAAGGGAAATCTCCAACATTCTGCAGCGACTAAGAAAAGGAAAGTTATTTGGACAAGAGATCGAACTCGAATCCCTCATTGAGGACCTACGCCACAAGGGCGAGTTATTCTCTACCTCTGCCAACGCGCCGCTGCGCGAGTTCACCACTCAAAGCCAGGGCGCCACTATCGTCCAGCTGGAAGGGTTGATCGAAGCAGAGCTCCGCGCGATCGCGAAGCTCCGGGGCATCGAACTCAGCCATGTTGCTCCCTATACGAAGCTGATTTCAGAACTGCAACCTTCTAACACCTTATCGCCGGAAATCGTCTCAGCCCTACAAGCCTTCTTTGAAGTGAGAGATTTAGTATCGAATGGCGCCAATCTCCCTGCGGACGATTCGCGCGCCGCTATAGTCGGCGAGTCCTTACTGATCGCACTTCGCGACATTCGCGTTGCCTATGAGTAGCCCACGATCCCTGACCGTGTCGCGGGAATGAGGGCAGCATCAACGGCGATCGGATTTTAGGCGCCGAATCAGCGCCCCTTCTTCACCGCCTTCCGTTTCGCAGCAGGCTTCTTTTCCAATTTCTGAGGTACGACGGTCTCGCCTCTCGCCAGCATGGCCACGAGTGTTTCGATCTTCTTCGCCCGGCCGGCGGGCGTTTTCATGTTGTTGGTGCGGAAGATCAGAGCGAACAGGTTCTGTCGGTTGAGCAACGCAAACGTCTTGAGAGCGCGAGCGTTGGCATCGATGGCGGCACGCAGGTCTTTGGGAATGCTGTCGGCGGAGGCGCTGCGAATGGGTGCGTAAGCGGCATCCCAACGACCGTCGGCTTTGGCAGCATCGATGTGTTTCTGACCGTGCGGGGTCATGCGCCGCGCTTTCGTCAACCGCGCGACGTTCTGGCGATTGATATCGCTCCACACGCTCTTGGCTTTGCGAGGCGAATAGCGCTGCAGGAACGACTCAGCATCGTAGGCCTTGCGAATGCCGTCGATCCAACCCCAGCACAGCACCGCGTCCAGCGCTTCGGCAAAGCTCACTGTGGGCTTGCCGGAGCCCTTCTTGAAGAACCGCAACCACAGCTCGGTCTCGCGGTCGTGATGTTTGCTCAGCCATTTCTCGAACTCGGCGGCCGAAGCAAAACTCTTGATCTTGGTCGGATCCGGAATGACCTCAGCCATGAGCTACCGTCCTTAGGCGATCACGCCTTTACCTTTGCCCAGTCTCGGACTCTGCTCGACTTGTTTGGGCCGCTGCCGATGGTACTCATCCATCCACGTCTGGTTGATCTCGTCCCGCTCCGGCATGCCGAGCACGCGCATCCAAGTGACGATGGTGTAGCGGTGGCCGGAAGTCACGGGGCGCACGCCATGAATATAGTTGTGATCGGAAGGAAAACAAACCAGCGTACCGGCTTCGGGTTCGATGACTAGATCCAGCGCCGGAAAAAACAACTCCCCGCCGGCAAAATCGTCATTGATGAAATAGACCACGGACAGGTCGCGATCCAGAGTCTTTTCCCATAGCTCCAACCCATCGTCGTCTTTATAGAGCGTCTCGGCATCGACGTGCGGGATGTAGTGACCGCCCACGCCGTAATGAAGGATCTGCGACGGTTCGCGCTCACCGACTTCGACTCGATAGAACGGATTGATGATCGAAGCGATGCTGGCGTCATCGATGGCGCGCAGTTTTTGAGCCATCGCTTTAGTGAGCTTCACGTGCTGAGTGTCGCGGACTTGTTTATTGACTACCCACTCGACTTCGCCCTCGACGGGGTCGCTCTCGAAGCTGGAGACAGGCGAATCGCTGATCGAGGCACGTTGCACATAACGCGATAACTCCCCAAGGTCATCGGACCTCAGAGCGTTTCGCTGAATCAGCACACCGTCTTGCAATTTCATGGTCGCAGGTTACTCAGCGGCGCAACGGCCGGAACACATCGGCGTCGTCATAAAAGCCGGGCGTGGCATTGTCGGGCCACCAGCCGGGTACACCCAGCACCGGCAACGGCAAAAAATCCTTGGCGGCGAGCCGCTCGGAGACAAGACTCGACGCCAATGCCTCATCGGTCAAGTCCGCGATGACCCAGACATGCGCGGTGATGGCCTTGCGTGGCTGCTGCAGTTTCTCGAGCAAGGCGTGACCGAAAATTCTCAAGCGTGCCGATTGCCACTGCGCCCGCTGCTCCTCGAACAACACTGTCCATTGGCGAGCACGCAGCGCCTCGATCAAGGCCGCAGGCGCTTGAAGTATGGCCGCGTTCTCGTCGAACAAAGTCAGGGCGTCTCGCAGCGGCCCGCGTGTGCCGTTGGCGCCGCCTCGCTGCTTGATCTCATCGGCTTGCAGCACATTCAAGCGTCGCTTGGCTTTAGGGTAGGCCAGCCACATCAAGCCATTGAACAGGTCGTGCAGATTGTCGCGCGTCGGCACGCAGCCGGTGCGAAAGATAAAAGCCTCATACGACTCGCCCTCCGGCAACGCCGCCTGTTCGACGAAGCGCAAGCCAGTCAAATCGTCGCCGACCGCTGCATTCAAAGCGTCCGCCACCGAACTCGACGATGGCGCAGCCAGCACCCGCTGCGCCACCGGCAGGTACGGCAGGAACCAGGGCGCAGGTGCTTTCATAGCCTCGGCCAGCGAGGCCAATGCAACAGTCATGGCGAAAGGAAGGTTGAGTGGCTGGCCGCCTAGTTTACCCGGGTTCGGCGCTCATCCAGCAGCCGTCGGCGGCGCCGGCAATCGGCCGACAGCGCCTCAATATCATCCAGGCGTGGCCAAAACCTTGCGACGCGCCTCTCACTCCGACCGCCCGGCACGTAACTTCCACACTCAAGGAAAACCTTAGAAGGTCGATGCACAGGAGGGGATACAGACCATGACGAGCCCGCCGCGCACCGACGATTCACGCCCGACGCCACTGGAAGCGATCTTGCGCCGGCTGCGCAGCGCTTCGGGGTTTCCAACGCTGGCCTCCACCATCACCGACATCAATCGAGTGGTCGGTTCGGACTTGCACAGCAACCGTCAGCTGACCCAAGTCATCCTGAGCGACGCGGCACTGACCACCAAGCTGTTGCAAGTGGTGAACTCAGCCATCTACAGCCAGTTCCACGGCCGCATTCGCACGATTTCCAAGGCCGTGATGATTCTGGGCTGCGACGAGGTGAGTAACACCGCGACGGCGCTGGCCATGCTGGAGTTCACCCGCGGCCGTCCGCAGGAGAAGTCGCTGCAAGACGAACTCATCGGCGCATTCTTCGCCGGCGTGATTTCCAAGAAGCTCGGCCAGAAGCTGGGCATGCCGAACAGCGAAGAAGCGGTGATGTGCGCCATGTTCCAGAGCCTCGGCCGGCTGCTGGTCACGTTCTTTCTGTTCGAAGAACAGCAACAGATCCGCGCGCTCATCGACAAAGGCATGCCGGACGAAGCCGCAGCTGATCGAGTGCTCGGCATTTCTTATCGCGACCTGGGTGTGGGCATGGCCCGCGAGTGGAACTTCCCGGTTCGCTTGATCGAAGGCATGCAAACGCTATCGACGCGAGAGATCGTGCCGCCCGACACCGACGTGCAACGCTTGAAGCTCGCAGCCAACTATGCCAACGATCTGTACAACCTCGCGCTACGCACGCCGCCAGCGGGCAAGGGAGCTGCCCTACTCGCCGTCAGCAAACGATACGGCGCGGCCGTCAAGCTCGACACCAGAGAGCTGGCAGACATCGTCGAGCAAAGCCTCAAGGAAATGGCGGAGCGTTCCGCCACGCTCGACCTGCCGGCGGCGAACAGCCCGACGCTGAAAGCAATTCGCACCTGGAGCGGTAGCCCGCCGATCAGTATCGATCTGGCCGAAGACGAGCCGACGCTGGATCCGCTGACTCAACACGTCGACGCCATGGACGACAAAGAGGAAGCCACGACAGCCGACACTCCGCAGCAGGTGCTGTCCGCTGGCATTCGCGATGTCACCGAGGCGCTGACCGCCGATTGCCCGTTGAACGATCTATTGCACATGGTGTTGGAAACCATGTATCGCGGCATGGGCTTCAGCCGCACCATGATTTTCATCCGCGACGGCAAGCTCAATCAAATGCGCGCGCGTTTCGGCTTCGGCGCGGACATCGAACGCATCATTCCTCAGTGCTGTTTCCCGCTGGCCTTCGCTCCGGATGCATTTCATGTCTCGGTGGAAAAAGGCGCCGACATCGTCATCGAGAACGCGCAGGCCGAGAACATCGCGCAACGCATTCCCGAGTGGCATCGGCGCGCCATCCGCGCCAGAAGTTTTATCTTGTTGCCGGTAGTCTTGAAGGGCAACACTCTCGGCTTGTTGTATGCCGACTCGGAGCGGCCCGACGGCATCAAGATCGACGCCGATCAGCTGGGCTTGTTACGAACCTTGCGCAATCAGGTGGCGCTGGCGTTCAAGACCGCTCGCTAGCCACCGCTCTCGCGCACAGCCATCCACAGCTCGCGCACATAGTCGAACAACCAGCACGCCAGCTCGAGGCGATGCCAGGTCGTCAGTTCGGTGAGCGAGGTGTAAGCGCCGAGCAATTGCTCCCGCTGCAGCTTGTCGTACTGGTGATAGACGCACACCGACGCCAGGTCGAACAGTCGTTGGCCCACGCCGGCATATTCCCAATCGATCAAGCGCAGCGCGCCGTCGTCGGTCACGTTGAGATGATGCACGTCGTTGTGACACAGCGTCGCGGCGGAGTTCTCACGCAGCTTCAACGCAACTTGCAAAGCGCGGTCTCGTAGCGATTTGGTGATCAACGCTGGCTGCACCCCGCGCTCTTGCAGCGTGCGGAAGTAACCTTCGAGCGTGTCGTTCAACTCCACTCGCCGGACACCAGCAGGCGGCGGCACGCGATGCAGTCGACGAAACAATTGGCCCAGTCGTTGGATGTTGTCTTCCTGCACAGCATCCGCTTCCGTCCAGGTGTCGCCGAGATAGCGCGTGATCAACACTCGCTGTGCCGGGTCGCACAACACGACTTCCGGCCCGATGCCTGCTTCGGCCACTGCTGCCAACACCAGCGCTTCACTTTCACGGTCGATCTGCAACGCCTGCTCAGCTGCGTTGCTGATGCGGATCACCACGTCGTCCCGCTTGGTGCGAACCAGCCAACTCTCATTGGTCAGTCCGTGTTTGATGGGCTCGCAGGACAGAATGGCCTCGCTGCCGAGGCCCAGCGTTTTGGCGGCGATGGCGAGCGCGGTGGCGAGGGCGTCCTCCGCCATCACGCACGCTCACACTGACGGTGTGGCGACCGCCGGCTTACTCTGCAGCACTTGTTCTCGCCGCCAGACAAAATATCCACGCACCACGATCCCGAGATAAATGATGAACAACAACGCCAGGGCCTGCAGCCCCTGACTGAAACACAGCCAGGCGGCAGCGCCGTCGACCACGATCCAGTACAACCAGTTCTCGATTATGCGTCGCGTGACCATCCAAGTGGTAACGACACTGCCCCAAGTGACGAAAGAATCCAGATACGGCGCGGGCGAGTCGGTCCAGCGCGACAACGCCCAGCCGTTCAGCGCGCTCGCGATTATGACAAGCACGATCACCGTCACGTGCTTGTTCACAGTCCAGGATTCGATACGCACATCGCCGGCTTCAGTCTGGCCTCGCCGCCAGTTGATGAAGCCGTACACCGCCATCACCAGGTAGAACACGTTCAGCAACACCTGCATGTACAGCGCTGCTTTCAGGAACAACACGATGGGAATGGCGGAGCTGAGCAGCGCGCACAGCCAGCACAGCAGATTGCGGCGAACGGCCAGCAACAAATAGGCGAGGCCGAACAGCAGCGCCGCCAGTTCCCACGGCGACGTCTGCTGGATCTGCTCGACGATGGTCTGCAGCGATGGGCTCATTGCGATACTCAGATTGCGACCTTCAGGCCTCAGGCACAGTGCCGCCGAGCACCTTCATCACAAACACCTTGCGTCCATGCTGAGCAAAGCTCGCGGCGGTCTCCTTGCCCAGGATCTCGAACAAGCGCGCGTGCTCGCCCGCGATCTGGGTGCTCATGGCGTTGGTGATCACCTGCAGCTCAGGATAGGTATTGAGCCGATCGATGAAATCCTTGATGGGCGGAATGTAGTCCGAGTCCAGCGGATACAGACTGATTTCGATAGCGGTGCGCATCGTTAAAACTCCCAACGGAAAGTGACGCCGAACTGCCGCGGCTCGCCCAACTGCGTGTAACGAGTGGCGGCAAAATCCGGCGGCTCATTGCCAAAGTAGAAGCCGCGGGTGGTGTAGTCCTGATCGAACAGGTTACGGCCCCAGGCATACACGGCCCAACGTTCGGCTTCGTAGCCGGCTTTGAGATGAGTGAGTGCGTAGGCTTCCGAGCGAATGTTGTTGTCCGGCACGTCGAAGAAATAATCGTCGGTGGCCGTCACATCGATGCGCGCCATCCAGCCCAGCGGATGACGCCAGGTCGCATTCAGCGAGGCTTGATACTCCGGCGCATACGCCTGATCGCGATCGCTCAAGTCGGTGACTCCATCGGGACGGAAGCCGGAGTAGCGAGTGCGCAGCAGGCCCAGCGAGCCGCCGAGTTCCAGCTGCGAAGTCGCACGCCAACGCAGGCTGCTCTCGATGCCCAGATTGCGGCCACCCGAAGCATTGTCGGTGTAAAGCAGATAGCTGCTCGGATCGCCGAGCACCAGCTGAGTGCTGATGGCGACCTGCATGTCGGTGCGTTTCATATAAAACGCGGTGACATCGGCATACAGCCGGCCATCGAGCCACTGACCTTTCAGACCCACATCCAGGCCAACCAGATACTCCGGCAAGAACTCCGCCTGAGCTTGCGCTGCTTCACCGATGTTGAAACCGCCGGCCTTGTAGCCGCGCGAGACAGTGGCGAACCAACGCAAATGATCGCGCTGATCGAAGTACAGCGTGGCCTGTCCACCCCACATGGTGTCCTTGGCCGTCTCGTCGATGCCGCTCACATCGCCGGCATCGTTACGAACATCCGAGTAGTCGGCCTTGCGCTGCTCGCCGCGCAAGCCAAACGACCAGCCCCAACGTTCACTGAATGGCGCTGCGACTTGCGCGTACGCAGCGATGTTCTGTGCGTCGTAGTCGCTGGTCACTCGCTTATCGGTCGTGCCCGACCAATCGGGATTGAACGGATCGATGTACACGCCTTGCGACGTCGAATCGAGCCGCTCATCGACATCCAATCCATACACGCCGGCCACCCACGTCAGCCCGTGCGGCGACGCTGCTTCTTCCGAAGTGATGCGCGCTTCGAAGCTGCGGCCACGACGTTCGCGCTGCTGCCGATCGAAATAATCATAGGTGTACGGCGCCCAACTCTCGGCGTTGCCCCAATCGGAATCGAAGCTGTAGTCGGTGTCGCTGTTTGAAAGCGTCGCCGTCAATGTAAGTCGGCCGAGCTGGCCCGCCGATGTATCGATGCGCAGAGCCGCGCCGTCCGACTTTTGCGCATCCTTGCCCGGCCGGTCGGCCAGCGAGGTGCGCGTGTTGTCGATGGACCAGGCGTCGTAGCCGTTGTCGAGATCCGCATGCAACCAAGTCAAATCGACGGTGGTGCTTTCGCTCGGACGCCAACGCCATTTGGCACGCGCAGTCAGCTCGTCGCGATCCATGGTGTCGTCGCGACCGAGATAAACATCTTTGCGAAACCCATCGCTGCGATAGTTCTGCACGGCCACACGCCACGCCGAATTCAACGACTCCACCGGCCCCGTCGCGACCGCGCCGATGGAGCTGCTGTTGTATTCGCCGAGCGAAGCTTCCGTGGAAAAACCAAACTGATCTTGGGGATCGCGGCCGTTCATGACGATCAAACCGCCGAGCGCGTTGGCGCCGTAGTGCAAGCCCTGCGGACCACGCAACTCTTGAATGCTATCCACATCGAACAACGTCGCCGGCATGCCCATGCCGCTGAAGTCGATGCCGTCGATCAAAAAGCCCACCGACGGATTGGGTGCGCCCTGCCATTCCTCGCGCTCGCCGATGCCACGAATCTGGAAGAAACGGGGCCGCGACGTGCCGCTTGCATAAGAAAGGTTGGGCACTGCCGCCAGCACATCTTCGAAATGCTGGCGGCCGGCATCGCGCAGGGTTTGGGTATCGAGCACGGTGACGCTCACCGGCGCCTGCAGCAACGGTTGCTGACGCAGTGTCGCGGTGACGACGACTTCTTCGAGCACATCGTCCTCGGCGGCAAAGACCGGCGTGGCGATGCAGGCACTCAGTGCCAGAGTAACGAATGGAGCAACGAACGGGGACCGGGTGCGAACCCGGGAGAAAGACCGAGAAACAATCGTTTGACGATAGAGCATTGCCAGATCCTCACGAGTGAAGACCCGGGCACAAGCGCGCTGAGCAGAAGGCTGGCCATCACCAGAATGATGGATGTATGGCCGATGGATGAACGGACTTGACGTCACGACCTGCTCCCTACGCCGGTACTAACCGGATCAGGTTCAACGGGTCCGCCAATGAGCCCACTTGCGTGGACGGTCGGCATCTCAGGCCCCAGTCAGGGCCACCCCTAAGGCGGGCGCGATTGTAACAGGGCAAATGGGGACAGATCTATTTTCGTTACCCGTCGAGCCCGGCTCAGGGCTGGCGCGAAAATAGATCTGTCCCCATTTACCCTTCTGGCGTTATAACGTGCGCTTCGTTTTTTTCTGGCTGCAACCATGCCCAACCGTCATTGCCGGCTGTTTCATGTCGACGCGTTCACTCGTCAGCGCTATTGCGGCAACCCCGCGATCGTGGTGCTGGACGCGGACGATCTGACGGCGGAGCAGATGCAGACCATCGCCACCGAGGTCAACGGCGAAACCGCGTTCGTGCTGGAAGCCGAGTCCAGCGACCACGACATGCAGGTGCGCTTCTTCACGCCTCGGCACGAGGTGCCGTTCGTCGGTCACGCCACCATCGCGGCCCAATACGTGCGCGCCAAGAAAGATGGCAAGCCGGTCGGCAAGCTGCGGCAGCGCACGGGCGCCGGCATCGTGGAAATCGAAGTCACCGAAGTGGACGGCGATCTGCGCATCGCCATCACCCAGAATCCGCCGTCGCTGGGTCCTATCATTCCGGAGCATCATCGCCGCCAGGTGTTGAATGCGCTCGGCATCTCCAGCCCGAGCCTGCACGTCGACTGTCCGTTACAAGTGCTGACCAAAGGCGGCTCGCGCCTGCTGGTGGGTTTGAAGTCCAACGATTTGCTCGGCTCCATCAAGCCGGACTTCGAGGAACTGGCGCGCCTCACCTCGCATGTCGGCGCCGAAGGTTATTTCGTGTTCGCGCTGGTCGAGCAGAACGGCGTGGTCGGCACCGAATCGCGCATGTTCGTGCCGGCGCTCGGTATTCGTGAGGACGCAGTCAGCGGTAACGCACACGGCATGCTCGGCGTGGACCTGGTCAACCAAGGCTTGATGACCCCGAAGGACGGCCGCGTGGTGTTCCAGGGTCGCCAGGGGATGTGGATGCGCCGGCCCGGTACGGTCGAAGTGGCCATCGAATCCTCCGGCAAGGTGGCCCAGTCGGTTCGAATCGTCGGCGACGCCGTCATCGTGTACGAGGCGGACATT
>NZ_JAEUPY010000700.1 GCF_016790065.1 Steroidobacter sp. | reverse complement strand
AACGGCTGTTGGACAGCGCGATCTGTAGCCGCTTGATCAGCAGTTTCCACAGCGGCGACACCCCGGAGATCGGACCGCCCCAATAGGAAACGACCTTTTTCACGCCACCGGCGCGCAGCGCTGCGTACACCGGATGGATGGGCTGCATGTCGAAGGTAATCGCCAGATCGACTTTCTTGGCGGCTGCGAGGTCTTTCAGCGCGGCCAGATTGGCGCTCGAGGTGTTCTTGGTATCGAACTGCGAAAAGTTCTGGAACTCCGCCGGCAGACACTCGGGTCGCCCCGATTCGATCGAGGGATAAGTGAAGTGCACGCGCGATGCGTCGCCATTCGCCAGTTCGAGCGCCGAGCTGTAGAACAGGCGCTCCAGCGACGAGATGGCGTATCCGGTGTTGGTCGGATACTTCAGCAGGACGAGCGTGGAGATCACGGCGGTTGCGGCTCTTATTTAATGGACGAAAGGGTTTGGCCCACGCGGGCGGGCAGGTCGGACGGACAGTAGGGATGCGTCGGCAAAGTCACGATGCTGTTGGCGACGCGCTGTGCGGCCGGCATCGTCAGATCCGATTGCGGCAACGTGCGAGCGACCTCGGGAACGTCGCAGAGCGCGCTGGGATAGGACGCGGTGGCGCCGATGCCGGCGTCGTTGAGCTTGGCGATCACGGCATCTCGGCGGGACGCGTCGGTCACTAAAAACGGCAAGCGAGTGTAGGCGGGCAACGAGCCCACCGGCGGCTCGATCAACTGCATTCCAGGCACCGCTCGCAGCGCTGCACTGAGTGAGTTCGCGTTGTCACGACGCCGTTTGGACAACGACTGCAGTTGGCCGTACAGCGAGTGGGTGAAACCCGCCAGTGGCCGACTGTATTGCTGGATCGGATAGTCGTCTTCCCATTTGGTCTTGCCCAGTCCGAGTCCGGGTAGCTGGCGCACGAAGTCGTACAGCGTCGGTCGCAACAACAACGAATACGCGCCGAGTTTGACGATGGTCATCGCCGTCTTGGTGAACGGCGTAGCGGGCAGGGCACTGTGCAGTGCTTCGATGCGGGCGCTGAGCTTGGGATCGCTAGCGATCAAGGCGCCGCCTTCGAGACTGGTGATGTTCTTGCCTTTGTCGAAGCTATACAGCCCGACATCGCCGAAGCCGCCCACCGGGCGTCCGCCCAGCGAGGCGCCGAGCGATTGCGCGGCGTCGTCCAGCATCAATACGCCGGCGCGCTTGGCGATCCGCTCGATGGCGTCGAGCTGATTGGGAATGCCATACAAGTTGGCCGTGACGATGCCGAGCACGCGCGAGAAATCGAACTGCTCCAACGCCTGCACCTCCATGCTGAGCGTGCTTGGATCGATATCGCAGAGTCTGGGTTGTAGCCCGGCGCGAATCACCGACGCGGGCACCGAGTAACAGGTGTACGCCGGCACGATGACTTCGGTGCGACGTGGGTCGCCAACCGCATCGCGCATGGCTTGCAGGGCTATCACCATCGCGGCACGGCCAGTCGACATCAGCCAGCAGCGCTGATGACCGCTGTGCTGCGCGAGGGCGTGCGCCAGTCGAGCGTCGATGCTCGGTTGCATGACGCCACGGGCCAGCCCGGCACTGAAAGTACCGAACGAGATTGGAGTGCCCGCTGGCGCAATGAAGGCCATCTGCTGCCGCCTCAGGGAATCAGGCGCGCCAGCGGCGGACCGATGATTCGCGTGGTCCACAGCGGCAGGCGACGCCACAGGTCGATGGCCAGTTTGTACTTGGGATTGTCCACGTTGAGCTGCGGCATCTCGCCGCCGTTGGGACGATGAAAATACCAATACAGCTGGCTGGAGGTGGCATTCCATTTCTTCTTGAAATCTTCGGCCCCGGAGTCGGCCGTGGAACGCCCCAGATGATAGCGCGTGCAGCCGCGAACGCACGCTTCTCGGATCATCTCCCAATACAGCGCGTAGTTGGCCTGCAACGGCCGGGACAATTCGGTACCGCCGGCCCACAGGCCTTCGACGGTGCCATTGAAGTAACCGTTGAACGCCACCGCCACCGGCTCGGTGCCGCGGGCACAGACGAAGATGCGGGTGTGGTCGGGCAGGGCGCGCAAGATGCTTTCGAAATACGAACGTTTGTAGAGCGGCGTGCCGAGCTGGCGCCACGATTGTTCCATCACGGAATAAAACGTCTCGAGCAGCTCGCTGCCGCCGGCGGTGACCACCAGTTCGTTCTTCTGGCTACGGCGGATGTTGGTGCGATGTTTGGAGCTGAACTTATTCCATAACACGTCCGGATCCGGATCGAGCGCGATATGCATGCTGATCTTGCGGGTCGACACCGGCATGTCGGTCTGTAACTGGTCGGCACAGCGCAGTTCCAGATAGTCGGCGCGCCATTCTTTGGCTGTGTTCTGAGCTGCCTTGACCAATGCGTCTTTCGCGATTTCGTCATCGGCTATCGGTCCGCCGTAATTGACGAAAGGCAGCGAGCAGAGGATACGTCCGAACAACGGACTGGAAACGAAGGTCAAAGGCAACACCCCGCGTACTGTCGCGCCGTCGCGTGCCAGTAGATAGGCGGTGCGGTGGCCGAGGGCCTGCTGGTTGATCTGCTGCCACTCGAACAAGTGATAGTACGAACCTTCCGGTCGCCGAGTCAGATACTCGTTCCACTGCGCGCCGTGCGCGGTCGAGCAAGCTTCGATTGTCAAAGCTGCCGACGGGGCCGGCGTGGCGGGGGCGAAAGCGGGAGGCGCACTGACAGATGCGGTCATCGAGTCTTACCGAAGAATTGTTTTGTGATCATCTTCACATTCGCGAGCAGTTCGGCCAATCGCTCATAAGACTGCGAGTTCGCCTTAGTGCCGCCGAGCGGGGTGATAGAAATCAGGGGCTTACGCAGGCTCAGCATGGGCATGGCGAATTGCTAGGTAAATGTCGTAATTCATCGACAGGTTTTAATACCGGCCGCATGCGGCTAGTCTTCCGGCCGTCGATGCTGAGTGGTCAGCCCGTTCTAAGTAGCTGCGATAGAAGCTCGAATTACCACTCACATGCTTTTCCTTACGGGTCGGGTTAGGAGTATGGGTCTAATGATTACGAAATCTCCGGGCATAGTCCGCAAGCTCGCGGAAATGTCCTCGAGGGCCAGCGTCAAGGCGCTCGTATTGTCCACTTTTGCGTTCGCCGCCGTCGCGGTTTCCGGGCCGGCTGCTGCCGAACGCATCATCCGTTCGCTGCCGCACAGTGAGAACTTCGACACCAACGCGTACGCGTCGGATGCCATCTGGTTGACCGGTGGCGCACGCCAGGTCTGGATGCCTTCGAGCGGTTGGCGCGGCGGTGCTGCGAAATTCTTCCCTCCGACCGTGGCCCAGAACTACTCCGGGTTGGGTCAATTCATTCTCAGCCTGACTACGGTACCCGAACAGCTCAACGTGCGCTGGCTCATGTACCACGGCACCACCTGGCGCGAATACGCGCAGGGCGAGAAGCTGATCATCATGAATCGTAACGGCAACCGCGGCCGACCGATGATCATCCTGCGCGAGTCTTCTTCCGGTGGCCAGACGTGGGAAACCATGGGCGCCTGCGACGGCACGGTATGCCGTTACGAAGGCGGCGACTATTGGCCGGATGGCACCGATCGCTTGAAGATCGGCAATCCGCCGGTGGCACGCGAAGCGGAGTGGATTTCGGTGGAGTTCGAAGCCAACACCCGCACCGGCATGATCCGCTTGTACGTGGACACGCAGGACGGCGCGCTGAG
>NZ_JAEUPY010000682.1 GCF_016790065.1 Steroidobacter sp. | reverse complement strand
CAGCGACTGGCAGAACATTCGGATGGGTAAGCGCCACGACCCGCGCACATTCGTCGCGGAGCGCCGCGCAGATCGCTTCGTCCCGCGTCAGCGCCGGCGACAGGATCTTGACCGCGACGGAACCATTCCGTTCACGATCGTGCGCCAGCCACACCTCGCCGCTGCCGCCTGCACCGAGGCGACGCACCAGCATGAGATTGGCAGATAACTCCTGCCCGCTCTCCAGCATATGAAAAGGATTGCGTGGGTCGGGCGGCTCGCGTCATCCGCCCGTGCCGGGCGCGGCCGGCGCCGGAGGCGGCGTCGACACGGGCACCTGCGCACCGGTTTCGTTTTCGTAGAGTTCTTTGAGCAAGCGCCGCCACTCGGTGTACTGCTCTTCGGCCGTACCCTTCAGCTGCAGCGTGCGGCCTTCCACTTCCACCACCATGGGCTGAACTTCGGCCTGGAACGATTCGCCGAGCTGCTTCAACGAGTCGGAGTGCAGTTTCACTTCTGCGCCCTTGTCGAAGCCGCTCTTCACTGCGTAAGCACCGCCGAAGATGGCGCCGGTGGCGGCAGCTTGGCCGGCATAAGTGTTGGCCTCGGCACCGACCATCAGACCGCCGACGATCGCTGCTGCGCCGAGCAGCTTGCGAGTCAACGCGGCGCGGCGCGCTTCATCTTTCGCTTCCAGCTCCGAGTAACTGTAACGACGCCAATTGGTGTACGGCTCGGACATGTTGTCCGCGAACAGCGAGTAGTGTTCGTTGATCGTATCCAGCAGCGCGTAATCGCGTTCGCGGATGCGGTCCATCCGCTGCAACATCGGATCGCTCTCGGACGGCAGGCGCACTACCTGTCGCATGCCCTTCTTGTCCTGAACCATGTAATTGCTGAACGCATACGGCGCCAGGTCCGATGCGAAGCGCAGCTCCGACACGCGGCGCACGTTTTCCAAGTCGGTGGCAGCGAGCTGCTGGCGATACACCAGCATGTCGTTGGCCAGCGTGTTGTACATGTTCTGGAAAGGATCGCGAGGCTTGCCGTTCTGATCCTTGTACGAGCGTGTATCGGCGAGTTGTGCGTACTCGCGCTTGAACCATTGCCGGCCGGTCGCATCGGTCACCGTGATTTCGGCGCGGAGCACTTGACCGGAGGACTGCAGAATCTTGCCGGAGACATACACGTCGAGTGCTTCGGCGTCGGCGGGCATCACGCGCACCTGGCCCCACTGCCCCGTGCCTTCGAGCGTGTTACGCAATTGCATGGGCAGGAAGCGCGCTTCGGCTTTGCGCACCTCGGGGAAGATGTGTTCCTTCTCCATCACCTTCTCGTCCTTGGGCAGGTTCTCCTCGAACAGCCGCACGCCCACGTCGAGCAATTGCGCTTCAGGGATTTCGGTGGCGGCCTGTATGGCCTTGACCCGCTGTTGCGGGCGAGTCTCGTGTGTGACGCATCCGGCCGCCCCCAGGGCTGCCGCCGACAGGACGATTAAAGCTAGCGTGCGCTTCATAACTTTCAACCTGAACCGTTCGTCGCCTTACCCGCCCCATTGACTCCGCATCGTTCCGCCAGTGTTTTTATCGACTCGTTTTTATCGTCGCGTCTATCGCACTGTCTATCGACCAGGGGACCGTATCAGGTCCCCTTCTTGTATTTCCGGTACTCCTGCCAGAGTTTCTCTCTCAGCTCAGGATCGGTTTCAGCCATCGCGGCTTCGCGCAGCTGACGGGCGACGATGTCGTCGTCGCTGCCATCGGGAATGCCTGCGGGCACGGTGTTCGGACCGCTGCCGCCGCCGACACCACCGCCGACTCCGCCACCACCACCCTGGCGGCCGCCCTGGCCCTGGCCTTCGCCCTGGCCCTGGCCTTGTTGACCCTGACCTTGGCCTTGGCCGTTGCGGCCTTGCTGGCCGCCGTTGCCATTGCCGTTACCGTTGCCTTCACCCTCGCCTTCGCCGGCTGCGCCGCCTTGGGCACCCGCGGCCTGGCCGGCGGTTTCGCCGTTGCCTTGTCCACCGCCCGCGCCGCCGCGGCCATTGCCGCGCTGACCTGCAATCGTCGCCTGCTCGGCGCGCATGCGGCCGTCGAAGATGCCGAATGTTTGTTCGAACTCGCGGTCGATCTGCGCGGTGCGCTCGCCGTTGGTCATGCCACCGCCGCCGCCCCCGCCGCCTTGCGAACCGTTGGCGCCAC
Source organism: Steroidobacter sp. (assembly GCF_016790065.1). GTDB lineage: Bacteria > Pseudomonadota > Gammaproteobacteria > Steroidobacterales > Steroidobacteraceae > Steroidobacter. Next base: position 18,319 of record NZ_JAEUPY010000682.1, on the reverse strand, counting down.
CGCCAGCGGCCCCGCCCCCTGCCGACGGATATCCGCCAGCACCACCTGCGGAGCCGCCACCCATAGAGCCTGCCTGCCCGCCCGCGGCCCCGCCGCCAGCTGCGCCACCGCCCTGAGATCCACCACCTCCAGCCGCGCCGCCCGCATTCGCGTTGGCGCCGCCACCGCCTTGAGACCCGCCCGCATTAGCGCCGCCACCAGCTGCGCCGCCGCCACCGGAAGCTCCACCTTGCGCGCCACCAGCATTTGCGTTGGCCCCGCCTGCGGCACCACTGCCACCCGATGCGCCGCCTTGAGCGCTCGCGTCTGCGCCGCCGCCTGCTGAACCACCGCCGCCAGAAGCTCCGCCTTGCGCGCCACCAGCATTTGCGTTGGCACCGCCTGCGGCACCACCGCCACCCGATGCGCCGCCTTGAGCGCTCGCGTTTGCGCCGCCACCTGCTGCGCCGCCGCCGCTGCTGCCGCCTGAAGCGCCACCGCCGCTATCGGAACTCTTGAAGATGCTTTCGTTAGCAGAGGCACCACCGGATGTGCCGCCGCTGGAAGAATCTGGCGTGCCGGCCGAGCCGCCACCGCCTTGGGCGCCACTGCTGCCGCCGCTGCTACCACCGCCGGCTTCAGTGCTCGGCAGTCCGCCGCCTTCAGCACCGCCACCGCCCGTGCTGGGCGAAGGCACGCCCACAGAAGGCAAACCCGCGCCGGGCAACGAAGTGCCAATGGTCACATTCGGGCTGGCAGCACCACCGCCGCTCTGCCCGCCACTCGCACCTGACGAACCGCCCGCGGCGCCACCAGCAGCACCCGCGGACCCATCGGATCCGCCCTGACTGCCGCCAGAGCTGCCATCGGACGACTCCGACCCACCCGAAGCCCCGCCGCTAGCCCCTTGCGAGCCCCCGCTCGAACCCGAAGCGCCACCCGAGGAACCACTCTTAGAAGAAGAGGCGCCACCGCTCGACTGCGAACCGCCCGACGATCCGCCGGACGAGCCACTGGAACCGCTGGACGAGGAAGAACTCGGCATGCTGCTGGAGGAACCACCCGACGAGCCACCGCCGCTGGACCCTGAAGACCCGCCCGAGGACCCGGAGGAGCCGCCCGAGGAACTTGGCATCGACGACGGCATCGAACTAGAGGATTGCTGCTGCTGAGCGCAGCCGCCCATCAAAAAGGCGGAAACCGAGCTGATGGCGACGCAATGGGCGGCGATCGTCAGCAGACGACGCGAGGTCGGCGACGATTCAGGCCCGGCGGCCATGATCCGGGTGGCTTGACTCTGCATGTCCTCTCCTTAACGTTCCCCGAGCGCGCCTGAGGACGCATCTGTGCACTCGAAGAACTCTGCGACCGATCAGCTGAACGCCTGCTGACCATGGGTAGGTGCGGTGCCGCCTTCCGGTTCAACGCACGAAAACGAAGTTTGGCTACTGCGGGTGTGACACCGCCGCCGTCTCTTCGTCGCCTGACCCCAATAAAAACTGTTTGAGCTGACCGGCCAGCCGGTCGCAGGCCGTGCTCTGCACCGGCGCGATCAGCGGGATCGGCGCGATGGCACCGATCATTACCGACGTGCCTTTCACGTCGGTGGTGAGACTGCCGGCACTGATGCCCTGACGCAGATCCCACACCGTGGCTTCGTAGTCGGAGGACTTCTCCCACCAACCGAGGCCGAGGCAACCGGCGCCGCCAGGACCGGCCGCGCAAGCGATGCTGCCGCCGCCGTCGGTCTTTTGCGTCACGCCGTCCACCCACACGATGTAGCGCACGCCCATTTCGGCCACTCGCTCGGAGACGCCGGGGCGCGCCAGGAAGGTAGTGAAGCCCTGCGCATTGGCCGGTGCGGTGCTGGGCTCGAGCCACGGATACAACGCGTCGACGAAATAATGATCTGCGTAGATCTGGAACGGACCCTTCGCCAAGTTACTGCGCGGCTCGAACGCTTTACCTGCGCGTTGCCTCTCAGCAACGCTTGCGGAGACCGTTTCGCCGACCAGTTCTCGCTCCAGACAATCGAGGAATTTGTCTTCCGTGCCCGTGCCTTCCAAGTGCGGCTTGGCGAGCAACACGATTGCTTCGTGCGACGAGATTTGCGTCGGCGCCTCACGCATCTCCTCGATCTTGGCGGTCATGCAACCGCTCATCAGCAACGCAGGAGTCAGCGTCGCGATGGCCATCGCGAGACGCGCGGAGACAGTGACGCCAGAGTTCATGATCTTCTCCAGGGAGTGCAGGTCTCGCGGAACATCCGTCCTGAAGCGTTCGCCGGCTCACGACAATCCGATTCGCTTCATTGCTTTCGGCTTGCCGGTGCGTCACGCCCGACCTTTACGATCGAGTATACGCCAGCCATTCATACGTCAATGCCGGGAAAACGCGCAAGCTGCAGCAAGCAGAGCGCTTCGCAGCCACGTGCACTGTCAAATGAGCACGCAGTAGCGGCGCATGTGACAGCGCGCCGCCGCTTCAAAGCAACGACATTTGCCGCGACTCGCCGCTGTTTGCAGTGGAGCCCGCAACAAACAACGCGCTGTTGTGGACAAATCTTTCGCGATGTTTGAGTCCGTGTCGAGCGCACGCGGCAGCGAACCGTTGCGCAAGTAATTCGGCGTACTGACCTTCGCCACGTTGGCGAACACCCCAACGCGGGTCGTTGTCCCGCCCACCGCGCATATCGTGCAAGCGTGACCACACGTGTTTGGCCTTGAGCGGCTCGTTCTGCTCCAACCACTCGCGAAATAAATCCTTCAACTCGTACGGTAACCGCAGCAGGACGTAGCCCGCCGATCGCGCGCCAGCCGCGGCGGCCGCCTCGACAATTTTTTCCAACTCGGCGTCGGTGAGCACCGGAATCACCGGCGCCACCATCACGCCTACAGGAATCCCTGCCGAGCTCAAGCTGCGAATGGCTCGCAGTCGCGCCGCCGGCGAGGCCGTGCGCGGTTCGAGCGTGCGCTTGATGTCATTGTTCAGCGTGGTGACGCTGACCAGCGCATAAACCAAGTTGTCCTTGGCGAGCGGCGCCAGCAGATCGATATCCCGCTCGATCATGGCGCTCTTGGTAATGATGGAAAACGGATGGCGCCGCCTGGCCAGCACCTCGATGATGCTACGAGTGACTCGATACTCGCGTTCGATGGGCTGATAAGGATCTGTGTTGGCGCCGATGGTGATGGGCGAACAACGATAGTTGCGCGCCGACAGCTCCTCTTCGAGCAGGCGTGCCGCGTCCGCCTTGTAGAACAGCTTGGTCTCGAAATCCAAGCCCGGCGACAAATTCAAATAGCCGTGCGACGGCCGAGCGTAACAATAGATGCAGCCGTGCTCGCAACCTCGATACGGATTGATCGACTGGTCGAACGGAATGTCCGGCGACTTGTTGCGACTGATGATGGAACGCGCCGGCTCGGGTTGCACTGTGGTCTGTAACGCCGGCAGCGCTTCATCCAGACTGCCCCAACCGTCATCCAGGACTTCAGCGCGCGTGGGTTCGAAGCGCCCAGCAGGATTCGACACGGCGCCGCGTCCGTTGCGAACAGCAGGGCGAATCGGGCTGGGCATGCGAAAGATGGTACTGGATATAAAACCAGTATGGAAGCTACTTCTTTTCCGGAAAGGTCTGCATTTTCCACAGTACCGGGAACAGCCGCGCCCACAGTCCGGTGACCACCAGCGTCGCCACTCCGCCGATCACCACAGCTCGCACCGCGCCCCACCACTTCGCCATCAAGCCCGACTCGAAATCGCCGAACTCGTTGGACGCGCCGATGAACACCGACGCCACCGCGCTGACGCGGCCGCGAATGAAATCAGGGGTGTCCAACTGCACCAGCAGATGACGAACGTAAACACTCACCATGTCGGCCGCGCCCAGCACGATCAGCGCCAGCATCGATAAATAGAAATTGGTGCTCAGGCCGAACACGATGGTCGCGACACCGAACACGGCGACACCGCCGAACATCCACGGCCCAACGTGGCGCGAGATCGGACTCAACGCCAACAGCAGACCACACGCAGCGGCACCGATACCTGGCGCCGTGCGCAGCAGACCGAGACCCGCGGGGCCGGCGTGAAGAATGTCGCTCGCGAACATCGGTAACAAAGCGGTCGCACCGCCGAACAACACCGCGAACAGATCCAGCGAAATGGCGCCGAACACGATGGGCCGCGAGCGCACGAACTTCAGACCCGACAGCAAGTTCTCCATGGACAGCGGCTCGCGCGTCAGATTGCTTTGCTCGGTCGCGCCGCGGATTTGAAACATCAGCAGTGCCGCCGCCAGCGCCAACACCATCACCGACGCGTACACAACCGACGGCCCAGCGAGATACAGCACGCCGCCTACCGCCGGCCCGATGATGTTGGCGAACTGTAGCGACGAAGAATTCAACGCCACGGCGCGCTTGAACGAATCGACCGGCACCAGGTTCGGCAACACCGATTGCGCGGCCGGCATCGAGAATGCCCGTGCCGCGCCGAGCAACATCATCGCAATGAACACCGGCCACACTGATTGCATGCCGCCCAAGGTGATCAGCAACAGCGCCAGCGCACAGACCGCGTTGGTGAAATAACAAGACGTGACGATGCGAGAACGATTGTGGTGATCGGCGGCATGTCCGGCCGGCAGGATCAAGGTCACGAACGGAATGAACTGCGACAGCCCGATCAAGCCCAGATCGAGCGGGTCGCCGGTGATGTCGTACATCTGCCAGCCGACCGCGACCACCTGGATCTGGGCCGCCAAGGTGGCCAGAAAGCGCGCCGAGATAAAGAACAGAAGATTGGGATGGCGCAGGACGGCTCGCGTCTGCGCCGACAAGCTGGTCATGCGTGGCGGCGATGGGTTCCTGGGAGACGCGCCAGGATACTGCCCGCTAAGCGGACTTGCTACGCTCGCTCGGCGGAGTTTCAGCAGGCGCCACGGGGCCGGGCTGAATCATCCCAGGCACGGCGTGGCTGCCGTGATGATGTGAGGAATGATGTCCGCCGTGCTTCGGTGCCTCCGGCTCCTTGAGCTGCGCCGGAAATCTCACCTGCACCACCGTGCCGTCTTCAGAACGTGTTTCCAGTTCGCCGCGCAGTTGACGCACGAACGCTTCGATCAGCGACCGACCCAGACCGTTGTTGTCGGTGGTGTTGGGCGCGGCGTCCAAGCCGATGCCGTCATCGCGAATCGACAGCAATAGTGACGACGGCGACTCGCGAACGATCTGTACTTGAATGTGACCACCGGCACGCTCGTTGAACGCGTGCTTGTACGCGTTGGTGATGGCTTCAGTCACCAGCAAGCCCAGCGGCACGGCGACATCAGGGCCGATGACTTCGCTCGGCGCATCCACCGTGAGCTCGACATTACGTCCGCGCGACAGACCGCCTCGTCGCAACTCCGCACACAGATCTTCCAGGAACCATTTCAAATCGATTTCCTGCAAGCTCTCCGACTCATACAAGCGTCGATGCAACGTCGCGAGCGCGTTGATACGACTGCGCGCCTCGGCGAACGCCACTTCAGCTCGCGGATCGCGAATACGACGAGCGTGCAGATTGAGCAAGCTCATCACCAACTGCAGGTTGTTTTTGACCCGGTGATGAATCTCGCGCACCAGGATTTCTTTTTGCGCCAATGACTCGCGCAGCTCGTTTTCGCGTGCGGACAGCAAATCCGCCATGCGCGAGAAAGTTTCGCCGAGACTGCGAATTTCCGCCGGCGCAGCACTGACTCGTTCCGGACGCACGCTGTGACGACCAGCGGCATAGGCCGAGGTGATGCGCTCGAGATACGTGATCCAGCGCACCACCAGATGCTCGATACCAAACCACACCACTGCGATGGCCAGCGCCCACATCAACAATGGCGTGAGCACACCCCAGGCAACCTGCAACGCCAGCGGCCCGATAGCAGTGAGCACCGGCGTGCCCAGGATCACGAAGATGCGGCCACCGAGCAACGGACTGATGGCGTACAACCGCCACGTGCCATCGTGACCACGAGCACGGAAGGTTTGGGTCTGCCCGCCCTGCAAGTGTTCGCGCAGATGTTCATTGACGATGTCGCGCGAAGGTAGTGGCGAACGCGCCGGCGATCGTTCCGCTTCTGCGGTGATGGTCTCGCCCTGGCTGTCGAGCAGCGCGAACGCGGTGTCATCGGTTTCGTTGCCGTAGTGATAGCGACGCGTCAGCCAATCCAGGCCGATGAACAACGCCACCGAGCCCTCGATCACGCCGTCTTCGTTGACCAGCGGCACCGCCGTCACGATGCCCCAACTGCCCAGCCAGCGGCTGACGATCAGATCGCTGATGACGAAGCCATCGCCGCTCATCACCGAGATGAACCATTGCCGATCGGCGACGTTCACGACGTTGCGCGTCGGGCTGGAAGCACACGTGAAGTTGCCTTTGGCGTCGACCACGGCTGCGCCGGCGTATTGATCGAGTCCGCCGATCGCTCGTTGCAGAGAGCGTCGACAGGCCGCCCCTTCGCCGAGACGAATGTCGGGTTGCGCAGCCAGGCTGGTGAGGATCTCGCGCGACGCCGAGATCATGTTGACTTGCTCGGTCGCGGACAACTGCGCGGCCTGGGCCAGATTCTGCTCCAGGATGCGCATGCTGCTGTTGTAGCTGGAGATCGCCTGCAACACGGCGAGCGCGCCGGGCGCCAGCATGGCGATGCCGACAATGAGCACGAGTCGCGGGCGCAGGCCGGCGTTCCGGCCAAACCAGGAACGCGCGGCCACGATCTTAGCGCTCTTCAAGCAGCGACTCCCCGCGATTCAAAGCAATCGCGTAGCTCAGGACGCGCCTGAGCGCCGCTCGCTGGCGATAGACTCGCTGAGTGAACCGACGCCGGGCAAATTCCCGGTGACCTGTGTGGCATCTTCGCCGAGCAACTCGACCAGGCGATCGCGGGCACGCGCGATGCGGCTCTTGATCGTACCCACCGCCACCTGACAGACGTCCGCCGCTTCTTCGTAGGACAGACCGGTGGCACACACCAGCACCAAGGCTTCACGCTGATCCACCGGCAGCTCCTGCAAGGCGCGATTCAGGTCGCGCAGATGCAGTTTAGCGTCGTGATCGGGCGCGACCGCCATTTGCGAGGCGCAGATGCCGTCCGGATCCTCGATCTCGAACTTGCGATGACGCAGTTCCGAGTAGTAACAGTTGCGCAGAATGGTGAACAACCAGGCCTTCAGGTTGCTGCCCGCCTGGAATTGCTCACGGTTGGTCCACGCCTTCAGCACGGTGTCTTGCACGAGATCGTCGGCACGCGCCGGATCGCCACACAAGGAGCGACCGAAGGCACGCAAGGCCGGCAGCAACGCCGTCACTTGCTCGAGAAATTTGTCCTGGCCTGGGGTCATGGACGGCTTCCGCTGAGTGCCTGAATCCGCTGTGGTACCGGACGGGTTGGCCCCGTTACCACCGCTCAAGCGCCACGCTCCTTGTCCTCGAGCTGTTTCAGCAGCTGCTTGAACTCGTCCGGCACGGGCTCGTCCATGACGTCGGTGAACATGCGCTTCAAGCGCGAGCCGAGCCAGTCGGGGACTTGCTCCGTCGGGCTCGCGGCTGCTGCTTCGACGGGCTCGCCAGGCTTGGTTTGCTCACTCATGATCATGGCTGATTCAATAAAAGCGCGGTCCGCGCCCGCAGGGTCGGTTCAGTGCGGGGAAACGCACCGTGCCGTGAAAAAGTTCCAGGGAGTAAGGAACCTTCCACCCCGTTCGTACATAGTATTGCTGCAATCATTTGCGCGCGCCGGTCTTTGCCCTTAGAGCACCTCACGACCGGGGCCGATAAGAAACCGTTTTTAGGAGTCTCCATGGCCTTAGCTCACGCCATCGCCGAACATCTGCCCTACCTGCGCCGGTATGCCCGTGCGCTGTGCGGGACGCAGAAGAGCGGCGATGCCTATGTCCGGGCATGTTTGGAAGCGATCGTTGCCGATACTTCGGTACTGGATGCACGCCTGTCGCCCCGAGTGGGGCTGTACCGCCTGTTCCATAAGCTGTGGAACAGCGCCCACATCGAAATTCCCGCGGCCTCGTCCAAGCGCGATGCCGATGGCGTCGAGCGACGCTTGAGCGAGCTCACACCGGCGCGCCGCCAGGCGCTGCTGCTGACCGCGATGGAAGGCTTCAACATTAGCGATGCCGCGCACATCCTCAGCGTCGATGAGGAAGAAGCGAAGCAGATGGTCAGCCAGGCGGTGCGCGAGATTTCCAATCAGCCCAGCACCAAGGTGCTGATCATCGAAGACGAGCCCATCATTTCGTTGGATCTGCAAAGCATCGTGCGCGAGATGGGTCATACCGTCGCCGCCATCGCCACTACTCGGGACGAAGCGGTGAAAGCCGCGCGCAAGACCGAGCCGGGATTGGTGCTCGCCGACATCAAACTAGCCGACGGCAGTTCCGGTATCGATGCCGTCCGCCAGATCTTGAGCGAAGTGGATGTGCCCATCGTGTTCATCACTGCGTATCCGGAGCGGTTGCTGACCGGCGAACGTCCCGAGCCGACCTTCCTGGTGACCAAGCCGTTCGTGCCGGAGACCGTGCGAGTGGCAGTGAGTCAGGCGCTGCTGTTCGCGTAACGCCAATTAGTCATTTCCCAATTATTGGGGTGCATAAAAAAACGGGGCCGTCAGGCCCCGTTTGTTTTTACCGCCACTCATCTCTAGACCGGGGGCCTGCCGCGCAATGCGCCACCCACCAGTGCGACCAAGGTCAGCACCAAGAAAATAAAGAACAGAATCTTCGCGATACCGGCCGCGGCACCGGCGATGCTGGTAAAGCCCAGCACGGCAGCGATGATCGCGACGACAAAGAATGTCAGCGCCCAAGACAGCATGTGAACCTCCGTACCTGTTGCCAAATCTCCAGCTCGTAACATGGTTTGCAACGAGCCGCTTCAGTCACCGAACGCGCGAACTTATGTCCGGTTCCGGAGTCGTCGCTGCGGAACTTCCCGCAGCCGTATACGTTTTTCTGACGACTTTATTGGTAACCCTATAAAACGCCCGGTGCCGGGCGCACTGCGGAGCAAACATCATGAAAGTAACTGCAAAAGTAATTTGGTCGGCGATGCTCGCCGCGAGCTTGAGCCTGGGCCTGGCGGCCTGCGACAAGAAAGGCCCGGTGGAACAAGCCGGCGAGGAAGTCGATGAAGCCATCGACACCATCAAGAACGGCGGCAAGGAATCCACCGCCAGCAAAGTGGACGATGCAGTCGATGAAGCGCGCGAAGGCGCCAAAGATGCCGTCGACGAGCTGAAGAAGAACTGATAGCTATTTTCTAGAAGGCCCGGCGCAGTATTGCGGCCGGGCCTTGTTATTTTCAGTCTTCCAAGAAAGTTTCCATCAGCTCGGCCAGCCGCTGCGGCTGTTCGTGATGCAGCATGTGCCCGGCGTCGGCGATGGTTGCAAACGTTCCGTCACCAAACACCGTGCGCAATTTTTCTTCGGCCAGCTCATCGCCCATGCGCTTCACCAACTCCGACTGATCGCCGAGTACAAACAAAAGCGGCGCTTCGATAGCACGCCAGCATGCCTCGGCTTGCTCACGCGAATACAACACCGGATTGACTCGTTTGTGTTTGGGATCGGCACGCAGCTCGATCTTGCCGTCGTCACGTTCTTGGCCCCAAGAGCGCGCGATGAAGTCGAGCCGATCTTTGGGCGTACGCGGGTTACGTCGAGCAAGCACTCGAATCAGCTGTTCGTAACTCTCGTATACATTGAACTCGCTACCGTGCTTCACCTCGTCGAGCCATTGCGCATACCGAGCGGGAGCTTGATCGGCGGTGGTCCGCGCCATGCCGAAACCTTCCAAGCTCACCAAGCGCCGGATCCGCTGCGGCCTGACGCCCGCATACAGCATCGCGATGTTGCCGCCCATGCTATGACCGACCAGGTCGACCGGCGCATCCGGCACCAACTGATCCAGCACGGCATCGACATCGGCCAGGTAATCGGCAAACCAATAGCCATCGGGCGGTCGCTGGGTGCGACCGAAGCCCCGCAGGTCGATGGCGATACAGGTGCGCTCGGCACTCAAGCAATCGACCAGGAATTGAAAAGTCTCGCCGGTATCGCCCCAGCCGTGCAGTAGCACCAGCGGCTCGGGGTCGGCGCCCGGCCAGCGATACACATGGAAGGTCAGGCCCCGCGCCTCGAGACTGTCGTTTTGCAGGGGGCGCAGTGCGCGGTAGGACATGAACTGGACGATGGCAAGTCAGACGGGAAACAGGGCGATGCCGGCGTCAGGCGCACGACATCGCCGCGGCACTTACCTCTTCTGCGGCGTGCGGATCACGTTGGTGCCCGCCTTGGCTACCTTCTTTTTGGTAGCTTTTTTCTTGCCGGCCTTTTTGGCGGCTTTACGCTTGGTTGCCATGCTCGAACCTCCGGGTTAGTCCCACTGACGTTTTTGTCACGTTCGGACGTGCGTAAGCATATTACACGGTGGCACCGAGCTGATGCATGATTGCGGCCGATGGAAAACGGCAACAACATGCACGAACAAGTCACCACCATCGTCGCGCACGCGCGCGGCCTCAACACTCGAGACCGAGGCGACTACGTGCGGCGTGCCTGCGGCGCCGATGAAACATTGCTGTCGCATGTAATGCAGGCATTGGGCGATGCGCTGGGCGAAAAGGCCGCGCAAGAGCAGGGATTCTGGGATGAAGTGGCAGCCGGCGAGAGCATGCGTGCCACGCCGCTCGAATCGCTCGAAGGTCAGCGCCTCGGCCACTACCGCATCGTCCGCAAGCTGGGCTCGGGCGGCATGGGCGACGTCTATCTGGCCGACCGCGCCGACGAGGAGTATCAGCAGCGCGTCGCATTGAAGATCGTGCGCGGCGGGCTGTTTTCGCCGCAGATCCAGAGCCGCTTGCGCATGGAGCGGCAAATACTGGCCACGCTCCAGCATCCCAACATCGCACGACTGCTGGATGGCGGCCGCGCGCCGGATGGCACGCCTTACCTGGTCATGGAATACATCGATGGCGAACCCATCGACATCTACTGCGACCGGCACAAGCTCTCGGTGGAAGCGCGCTTACAGTTGATCCGCACCATCTGCGGCGCCGTTCAATACGCGCATCAGAACCTGATCGTGCATCGGGACCTGAAGCCCAACAACATCCTGATCACCGCCGACGGCGTGCCCAAACTATTGGATTTCGGCATCGCCAAGCTGCTCGACTCGCGGCATTCGGCACACACGCTGGCAGTCACCCATTTCGAGTACCGGGTGATGACGCCGGCGCATGCCAGCCCCGAACAGGTGCGCGGCGATGTGATTACCACCTCCAGCGACATCTATGTGCTGGGCGTGCTGCTGTATGAGTTGCTGTGTGGCAAGCGGCCGTTCCATCTGGTCGGCACCAGCCTGACCGACATGGAACGGATCATCTGTGAGCAGGAAGCGCCGACGCCCAGCGAGACGGTGTCACGCCTCGACGCCGAGTCGCCGGAGCTCATGGCGGACGTGGCAGCGCGTCGCTCGACGACTTCGCCTCGATTACACAAACAGTTACGCGGCGATCTCGACAACATCATCGGCATGGCGATGCGTAAGGATCCGGAGCGTCGCTATGCGTCGGCCGAGCAACTCGCGGCCGACATCGAACATCATTTGAATGGCCAGCCGGTGCTCGCGACCAGCGACACTTGGTTGTATCGAACCCAGAAGTTCATTTCTCGACATGCCTGGTCGGTGGCAGCCGGCGTGGCGGTCGTCATTACGCTTGCCGCTTTTTCTGCGGTCACTTACCTCCAAGCCCAGCGGATTGCCCAAGAGCGCGACGTCGCTACTGCAGAGCGAACGCGCGCCGAACAGATTTCGTCGTTCCTGGTCGAGTTGTTCGAGCTGTCCGATCCATCGCGCAGTCGAGGCAATCAAATCACGGCCCGCGAAATGTTGGATATCGGCGCACGCCGCATTCGACTAGGGCTCAATGAACAACCCGAAACGCGGGCGACTCTGCTGGGTACCATTGGTCGTGTTTACGGCAGCATGGGCTTGTATGAAAGCTCGGTGGAGCTGCTGGAAGATGCCTTGAAGTCGCGAGTTCGGATTCATGGCGAGCGTCACGCTGAAGTGGCACTCGCTCATGTCGCGCTCGGCAACGCGCTTTGCGACCGCGGCCAGCTCGACAAGTGTGCCGACCATCTCAACGTCGCATTGCTGATGCAGAAAGAACTGTTGGGCGCCAACGATGCCGCCGTCGCGCCAACGTTGCAGGCGCATGGCAGGCTCGCTCAGCTACGCGGCGAGTTGGATCTGGCTGAACGCTACTTCGAAGACAGCCTGACGATCTATCGGCAACATCAACAGGACCGCACGCCTGCAGCGGCGTCGGTGATGAACGAGTTAGCGAGTCTGCACACGTATCGCAACGACTATGAGCGCGCAGCGACGCTGTATCGTGCGGCATTGGATATCGATCGCCAGGCACTCGGCAACGATCATCCCAGCGTGGGCATGCATGAGCTGAACCTGGCGTTTACGCTGCAGTCTCAAGGCAAGCTCGACGAGGCTGCGCCGCTCTACACCGAGTCGTTACAAATTCTGGGCAAGGTGTTGGGTGAAGCTCATCCCATGACTTTGGATGCGACGTCCAATTACGGACGCTTCCTGCATCGTCGCGGTCACTTGGCCGAGGCGGAACGAGTATTGGCGCGGGTCGTCGACTTGGATCGCAAGGCACGCGGCGATACGCATCCCTTCGTCGGTCACGACTTGGTGAGCCTCGGTATGTTACGAGTGGATGCCGGCAATCCTGTTCAAGCTCAGCAAGACTTTAGCGCCGCGCTCGCGATCTATTCAGCATCGTTGCCTGCCGACCATCCTTTCGCCGCCTCGGCGCTCTCCGGCTTGGGTCGCGCGCAGTTGGAACAAGGTCGACTCAAAGAGGCCGAGCAAACATTGCGGCAAGCCTCGCAGATCGCTTCGAAGTCCCTGACCGCCGACAGCCCGCAACTCGCTGCGATCAACAGTTCTCTGGGTCGCGCTCTGCTCGCTCAACAACGCGCTGCCGAAGCGGCACCGCTGCTGCAGGCCAGCTATCCCATCCTGTCGCAGGCCCAAGGCGAAGACGCGGTCATCACTCAGCGCACCAAGGAAGCGCTGGCGACGTTAGCGTCGCCGTAGGATTCACCCGCCCAGGAACATGGTGTACGCCGCGTTTTGAGTTTCTTCCGCGTACACATATTTGAGCTCACGGACATGCAGGTCGAACTCGGTGCTTTCGGCAGCGGGAATTTGCACGCCGACCAGGACGCGACCGTAGTCGGAGCCATGATTGCGGTAATGGAACAAGGTGATGTTCCAGCGAGTGCCGATGGCGTGCAGGAACTTGAGTAGCGCGCCGGGGCGTTCAGGAAATTCGAAGCGGAACAGACGTTCATCGTCGATGCCGCGAGCGTGGCCGCCGATCATGTAGCGGACGTGCAGCTTGGCGACTTCGTTGTCGCTCATGTCGTGCACGTTGTAACCCGTATCCTTCAGCTGTTTGATCACTGCTTCTTTCTCACGACGACCGTCGCTGAGCCCGAAGCCGACGAACAGCTGCGCGGACGCCGCATCGCTGTAGCGATAGTTGAACTCGGTGACGTTCCGCCGGCCGAGGGTTTCGCAGAAGCGCAGGAAGCTGCCTTTCACTTCCGGAATCTCCACCGAGATCAGCGCCTCGCGTTGGCCACCGATGTCGGCGCGCTCGGCGACGTGACGCAGGCGGTCGAAGTTCACATTGGCGCCGCAGTTGATGGAGATGAACGTGCGGTCTTTGCATTGCTCACGCTGCACGTAGCGCTTGATGCCGGCCACCGACAACGCCCCGGACGGTTCGACGATGGTGCGGTTCTCTTCGAAAATATCCTGCATGGCCGAGCAGATCTCGTCGGTGCTGACCAGGATGATTTCGTCCACATACTCGCGCGCCAGGCGGAATGTTTCCTCGCCGACGCGCCGGACCGCGACGCCGTCGGCAAAGATGCCGACGCGATCCAGCATCACACGCTTGCCAGCCTGCAACGACTTGGACATGGCGTCCGCATCGTCGGGCTCGACGCCGATGATCTTGACCTTGGGAAACAAATATTTCACATACGCCGCGACGCCGGCGATCAGACCGCCGCCGCCCACCGCGATGAAAATCGCATCGATTTGCTCGCCCGGACATTGCCGCAACAGTTCCATGCCGATGGTGCCCTGACCGGCGATCACATCCGGATCGTCGAACGGATGAATGAACGCCAGCTGGCGCTCGCCCATCAGCTTCATCGCATGCTCGTAGGCGGCATCGTAATCGTCGCCATGGAGCACGACCTCGGCGCCATGATCCAGCACCGCCTGCACTTTGATCTCCGGAGTGGTTTGAGGCATCACGATGGTGGCGGGAATGCCGCGACGCTTGGCGGCCAACGCCACGCCCTGCGCATGATTGCCGGCGGAGGCACAAATCACACCCCGCTTGGCGGCAGTTTCCGACAGGTGGGCAATCTTGTTGTATGCGCCGCGAATCTTGAACGAGAACACCGGCTGCAGATCCTCTCGCTTGAAGAGGACGCTGTTCGCCAGCCGGCGGCTCAGCCGCGGCGCCGCTTCCAGCGGTGTGGCGATAGCGACGTCATAGACGCGCGCTTTGAGAATACGTTCGAGGTAATCGTGGGACATACAGGCCAGGATACCGCATTCCTGCAATAATGCGCGCCGCCGCCAGCCACCGACACGCCGCATGAACGATTCGACCGCCCGTCTCACCCGCCGCGATCTACTGGCCTCCAGCCTCATGACATCCGTGGGCGTCGCTGCCCTCGGCTCGGCCGCACCTGCGAGCGCGCAGCCGATAGCGAGCATGCCGGCGACCACCAAGGAGCTGTGGCAATGGTTCCGCACCCAACCGGTGCTGGACCTGCAGCGAACGTATTTAGATGTCGCCGGCGCCGGCCCGACGCTGCGGGGCGCGATGGCAACTGAATATCGTGTGCGTGACTCACAAAGCCTGAACATCGCCGCATTCGCCGACGGTCAATGGAGCGCCGAGAGCACGCGCATCGCGACCGCGTTCGCCGGCTTCCTGGGCTGCGACGCCGATGAAGTTTTGTTTACCCGAGGCACCGGCGAGGCCATCGCTACGGTCGCACAAGGGTTGGACCTGAATGCCGGCGATGAAATCCTGACCACCAATCGCGAACATCCGGCGACGCTCAGCCCCTGGCTGTTGCTCGCCCGACGTCGCGGCATCGTGGTGAAACAAATCGATTTGCCGGCGCCGATGAGCGGACCGGAACAAGCGCTCGGGCTGTTTGCCGGCGCGGTCACCGAACGCACCAAGGTGTTGTTGTTCTCCCATGTGCAATACGCCGATGGCACGTTGATGCCGGTGCAGGAGCTGACTCAGTTCGCCCGCCAGCGCAATCTGATCAGTGTGGTCGACGGTGCGCAGGCGGTCGGCATGCTGGATTTTCAGCTGCGCGATCTGGGCTGCGATTTTTACGGCACGTCGTTCCATAAATGGCTCGGCGGCAGCAACGGCACCGGGATGTTGTATGTTCGTCGTGACATGCTCGATCGCGTCTGGCCGTCGCAGCCGCGCGGCATGGATGCATCGCCGCCGGTCATCACACCGACCCAATCCAACGGCCACGTCGGCGTGCCGGCGGCGTTACACAAGTTAGGAAACATCGTGCCGCTGCACTGGCCGCCATTGCGTGGCTCCGAAGTGGCGCTGGAATTTCATCAGCAAGTCTTGCGTAGTCGAATCGAAGCGCGCATTCGTGAGCTGACCATCTACGCGCGGCTGCGCTTGCAACAGTTGCCCGGCGTCGAAGTGCTGACCCCGAATCGTCCCGGTTTGTGGGCCGGCATTTTGGCGTTTCATGTGCCCGGCCGAGCGGCTTCGGATATCACACTCGGCTTGGTGCGCGGTCACCGTGTATTCGCACGTGACCTGCAATGGCCCGGCAAGAGCGAAGGTGCGGTCCGCATCTCGACCCATGCCTTCAATACTCACGATGAAGTGGACAAGCTGTTCAACGGCTTGCAACAGGTCCTGCGCTGAGCGCACCGACCATGGAACTCACTTATTTATTGCTGATGGGCAGTTTGAGCGGCCTGGTCGCCGTGCTGGCGCACTCGGTGCTGTATTCCATTTACGAAATGATTCGCTGGCGCGGCAGCGCCATGACGTCGCTCAGCCTGACCGATGCCTTTTTGCATTTGATCTGCGGCACCGGGCTCGGCCTGTTGTTCTGGCTCAGCTGGGGCTTGGCGGCGATGGTCGACGTGCCGTGGTGGTTTCGCGGCGTGTCGTTCGCGATGCTGTGCTGGGTGCCGGTTTCGCTGCCTGCCGTCGTAGCGGCATGGATCAGTACCGCGCCGGAACGCGGCCTGTCGACCAAAACGATGGCCATGATGGCCTCGCGCTGGGCGACCACTTGCCTGATCGCCGGCCTGACCTGTGCGTGGAGCTGGGAGCGCTCGGTTTGAAGCGTAAAAGGGGACAGATTTAATATCCCCGAGAGGGGACGGATATTAAATCTGTCCCCTTTTACGCTCGAAGATCAACGATCGAAGAACTCGCGCGCCACTGACGTGAAGCGCTGAGGTGCGGCGCTCAGGAAGCCCTGGCCGTAGTCCGGCAAGTCGAGCATGGAGCCGTTGGGCAATGACGCTCGCGCGCGTCCCGAGTGTTCCCAGTACTCATCCTTCAAACGCAGTATCAATGCCGACTGCTTGACCAGCGGCAGGCGTTCCGACACCGGATACTCGAGCATGGCGGCGAACGAACGCGCACCGGCGCTGCCGGCCCGTAAGCGATCACCGAAATCGTCGGCCAGCGCACCGATGGGCGCACCGGGGCCACGACGGTCCAGCGTGCGACGCCAGTCTTCCAGCACATCGGAGCCGTCATCGCGCGAGCCCGGCGACGGTACATTTTGCAAGAGCGCGGCCCGTTCCTGGACGCCGTAGGCAGGCACGCCCCACAGCAACACACGACGAATCAATTGCGGGCGGCTGATGGCGAGTTCGGCGGCGACCAAGGCGCCGAGCTGATAGCCGGCCAGGTCGACGTTACGCAAGCGCAGGCTGTCGACGAAATCGCCGATGCCCGCGGCCAGATCGGCCACCGTCGCTTTACTGCTGGCCGGATCGGAGCTGCCATGGCCCGGCAAATCCGGCGCATAAATACTGCGGTCATGACCGATCTCGCGCAGCACCGGGTTAAAGAAGCGACCGGAGCCGCCACTGTGATGCAGGCAGATAACCGGTGTACGCTCGTCGAAACCGCCGCCCGACGGATAGGCCGTCGACAGATGAATCTGACCGAACCGGCTTTCGGCATAGGAGCGGCGAACATGCACGACAGCAGGTTGTGGCAAAGGCAGGCGATTACGAAATTTAGCTTGGATCACTCGAAGTCCCCTCTTCTGACGCTCCATGCGACCGACGCCTCCGTGCGAGTTGAGCGCGGCTCTGGCGAGCCGGTACGTGGCTCGCTATTCAAACGAGACAGCACACATGCTGGACAGTCGCGAGTGTACGTAGCGATGCCTACGCAGATATGGATGCACTTCTCAGCTTGCACAGCACAGACCGCGCGGTCGGATAGACTAATGTTAATTGCACACGAGGCACACCGATGATCCGCATGCCGACATTTCGCAGGCACGATCGCAGGCATTGTCATAAGCAAAAACCGCACAGCACGACGCGCACAGTAGCGTTGTTCGCGGCCGGCATCGTACTCGCGTCGACGGCGCACGCCGAGCCCTATAGCGCAGCGGCGATGTGGCAGCTGCAACGACTCGGCGATCCCGATATTTCTCCCGATGGCCGTCTCGCCGTGGTGCCGGTGACCCGCTTCGACGTCGACAAGAACAAGGGCGACACCCATTTGTGGTTGGTGCCGACCAAACCGGGCAAGGCACGACAACTCACCAGCGCCGGCGGTTCGGCCGCGACGCCGGTGTGGAGTCCGGACGGCGAGATGATCGCGTTCGTCGGCAAGCGCGGCGACGATAAACAACAGCAACTTTATGTCATCGCGGTCGACGGCGGCGAAGCGCGACGCGTGACCAACGTGCCCACCGGCGTGATTGCGCCCAAATGGTTTCCGGATTCGCGGCGCATTGCCTTCTTGTCGCAGGTCTGGACCGACCTGAACAGTTGGGCCGACATGGACAAGCGCATGACCGAGCGCACCGAAGCCAAGATGAGCGCGCGTGTCTGGGACAAAGCGCCGGTGAGTCACTGGGACCATTATCTCGACGATCGTCAGACTCACATCTATTCCATCAGCATCGACGGC
>NZ_JAEUPY010000596.1 GCF_016790065.1 Steroidobacter sp. | reverse complement strand
GCACCACGCCACCGCTCTGGCTGAGTTCTTGCTCGGTCACCAGGTCGACCACGTTGGGGCTTTCGAGCACCGTGGTCTCGCGCCGGCTACCGACGATGACCACTTCTTCGAGCTCTTGCTGCTGAGCTGAAGCCTCCGTGCACAACAGTGCACCGATCAATCCAGGCAGAACTTTTTTGGCAGAACCGAGCGCGAAACTATTGGTGTGCATTTAAGGATCCACGGCTGAGAACGACACAACAGCGCGGCGCACGCTCCGCTGTGTCGTTCAATGAGCAGACTTGGATCCGTGTCGAGAGCGAGCAGCGCTGTTGAATTGGCGGCGGAATTCTAGGAACGCCCGGTCACTGGCTCAGTCGTGAAGCAGTTACCCGTCGGTCACCAGCCATTCATGGCACTGGCCCACAGTGCGCGTGTTTTTTACACATCGAGTCGGGATTCGCAGGCCCGAGGCACCGGCACCAGGCGTCGGGTACCGGTCACAACGAATCAACACATAACGAGGACGTCTAAGCCGAGCGCGGTACAATTGGCCCCGATGCTTCAAGCCACCACTGCCCCCGCCGACGATCCACCCCCGGTTTCGGCGCTGGCGCCATTTCATTTCCCGGTATTCCGCTCGATCTGGTTTGCCAGCGTGCTGTCCAACCTGGGCGGTCTGATTCAGACCGTAGGCGCGTCATGGATGATGACGTCGATCGCGGATTCGGCGCACATGGTGGCGCTGGTGCAAACCTCGGTGGCCTTGCCCATCGTGTTGTTGTCATTGTTCGCCGGCGCGATGGCCGACAACCTAGACCGCCGCAAGGTCATGCTGGGCGCGCAGATCTATATGCTGATCGTGTCGACTGCGCTGACTGTCTGCGCCTATTTCGGCCTCATCACACCCTGGCTGCTGTTGGTGTTCACGTTCTTGATCGGCTGTGGCGCAGCGTTTAACGGACCAGCCTGGCAAGCGTCGGTGGGCGACATGGTGCCCCGAGCCCATCTACCCGGCGCTGTTGCCATCAACAGCATGGGCTTCAACATCGCACGCAGCGTCGGCCCAGCAATAGGCGGCGCGATTGTGGCCGCAGCGGGAGCGGCCGCGGCGTTTGCGGTGAACGCGGCAAGTTACATCTCGCTGATCGTGGTGCTGCAACGCTGGCGCCCGGTTCGCCCGCCACAACTGTTACCGAGAGAAACCTTAGGCATTGCCGTTGCAGCCGGCATTCGTTACGTCTCGATGTCTCCTGCGATTCGTCGAGTGCTGGCTCGAGGCACGGTCTTCGGCATCGGCGCCAGCTCGGTGATGGCCTTGCTGCCGTTGGTGGCAAAAGACCTGCTGGCTGGCGGACCTCTGACTTACGGCGTGCTGCTCGGCGCATTCGGTGTCGGCGCAGTGGGCGGAGCACTCAGTAGCGCTCGCCTCCGTCAACGACTGGCTTCCGAAGGTCTGGCGAAAGTCGCTTGTCTGGCATTCGCCATAGCGGCGGCCATCTCCGGACTCAGCCACCAGCTCTGGCTCACTCTATTGATGATGTTGATTGCCGGCGCGGCCTGGGTACTGACGCTATCGACCCTCAACGTTTCAGTGCAACTCTCGACGCCGCGTTGGGTCGTGGCTCGCGCGCTGTCGATCTATCAAGTCACCACGTTCGGCGGCATGGCCGCGGGCAGTTGGCTTTGGGGCATCATCTCTGCCAGCGACGGCGTGAGGCTCGCGCTACTGGCAGCGGCATTGGTGATGTTGATTTGCACGGCCATGGGCTATCGCTTGCCGCTGGCGGAAACCACGGATCTAAATCTCGATCCGCTGCGCCGCTGGCAAGAACCAGCCACCTCAGTCGCGGTCGAGCCGCGCACCGGTCCGGTCGTGGTCACCATCGAATATCGAATTCGAGATGAGGACGTGCTCGAATTCCTGGCGACGATGGCCGAACGGCGACGCATCCGGAAACGCGACGGCGCCATGAACTGGATGTTATTGCGCGACCTCAACGAGCCGGACGTCTGGATGGAACGCTACACGACCCCGACCTGGCTCGAGTACATCCGTCACAACAACCGCATGACTCAGGACGACGCCAATATTCCTCAGCGTCTGCGCGAACTGCATCAAGGCCCCGGCCTGCCCGTGGTTCGACGCCTGATCGAGCGCCAAACCGCCGCGCTGCCGGCCGGACACATCTCGACACCGCACGATCTGGCGGAGCCGCTCACCGACCCGTCGCGCTCCTCCTGATCGCAGACGGCTGATAAAAGCCGGACCCAGCTCACAACAGCGGCTACCCCCAAGCCCGGAATGCTTGTATGTCGCCGCCCGACCCGCTATCTTGCGCCGGTCACTGGGGAGTAGCCGCCTTACGCAACGTAAGGAGCCGTCGTCAACACACTTGGTCCTCAGACCATGGCGTCGGCAGCAAATCGCTTGGCGAGACCTTTGACTTTGCGACCACAACCGGGGCTGGCAGTGGAGCGCAGAGTCATTGGTATTTGCGCCGCTGGCCCCCGGAGTTTTTCGTGGAAGCCTTGTTCACCTCGCTCGGCATGGTTGCGATCGCCGAGATGGGCGATAAAACCCAGCTGTTGTCCTTTGTGCTCGCGGCCCGTTTCCGGGGCAAAGCCGGCACCATCATTGCGGCGATTTTCATCGCCACCCTGGTCAATCACGCGCTAGCCGCCATGGCCGGCGACTGGGTCGCGAGCGCCGTGAATCCCGATGTCTTGCGCTGGATCCTGGGCGTCGCCTTCCTGGCGTTCGCAGCCTGGGCCTTGATCCCGGACACGCTCGATGAGTCCGACCAGAAAGTCAGCCGGCACGGCGCATTCCTCACCACGCTGGTGATGTTTTTTCTGGCCGAGATGGGCGACAAGACTCAACTCGCGACAGTCGCGCTCGGCGCCAAGTATGCGAGCTTGATGGCAGTGGCCGCCGGCACCACGCTCGGCATGATGGTCGCCAACGTTCCGGCGGTGTTGCTCGGCGAAAGCCTCGCGAAGCGCTTCCCGTTGAGCAAGATGCGATTCGTCGCCGCAGCGCTGTTCGCGATTTTCGGCGCGCTGATCCTGTTGAAGGTCGACTTCGGGCTGGGCCTGGCCGGCTTGTAATCAGCCGCGCAGGTCACCGTCCACGTAGAACCATCGACCGTCTGCTTTGACGAAGCGGCTGCGTTCATGCAGCCGCGCCGCCGAGCCACCGCCGATACGAAAGCGCGCGATGAACTCGACTTCCGCAGTGTCTGCGCCGGTGCTCTTGGATTCGACGATCTTGAGCCCGAGCCATTTCTGATTGGCGTCGAATGGAATCGAGGCCGGCCGCTGACCGACATGCCACGTCGCCAGCAGATACGGTTCGTTACGCATGACGAATGCCGAGTATCTGGATCGCATCAAAGATTCGGCATCAGGCGCCGGCTGGCCGTCGTGCCAGCGTCCACAGCAGCGCTCGTAAACCAACGCCGAGCCGCACGGGCACACCGCTTCAGTAGATGACTTCTTCAATGCTTCAATCCGGATGGTGGTGGCGCGTCGCCGAATTGCCGGTCTTGTCCAAGTAGCGGCGCACGGCGGCATCGATGGTGAAAAAGAAATGATCGCCGCCCAGCCGCTCGTACAACCCGGAGCGCTGCATGACTTTACGCACCGGCGCCTTGACCCCGGCGATGTAGAACTCGATGCCCTTGCGCTTGAACTCCTCAGACAGCTGATGCAAGGCCGTGTCCGCCGAGGAATCCAAATCGTTCACGGCGCTGGCATCGAGGATCAGTGCATGCAACTGACCTTCGTAGCGGTCGCAGATTTCGTGGATACGCTCTTTCAGGAACACCACGTTGGCGAAATACAGCGACGCGTCGATGCGCAGGATCACCAGTCCAGGAATAGTCTCCGCTTCGGGGAAATGCTCGACGTTGCGGAAAATATTGGTATTGGGCAGCCGCCCCAGAATGGCCGTGTATGGTCGCGTATTCAAAGTAATGAACAGCAGAATGGAAGCGACGATGCCCGCCAGCAAGCCCGGCATGATGCCGAAGATCAGTGTGGCGAGGAACGTGAACACCAGCAGCAAGCCTTCGGTGATCTTCACGTTGAACAGATAGCGAATCTCGCGCATGTCGATCAGCCGCAACGAGGACACGACCAGAATCGCAGCCAATGTCACGTCCGGCAGATATCGAAACAGCGGCGTGAAGAACAGCGCCGTCAACAACACGCAGAATGCGGTGACGATCGCCGCTAACGGCGTCCTCGCCCCCGCTGTCGCATTGAGCGCAGATCGACCGAGGCTGCCGGACACGACATAGCCTTGCGACACACTCGAACTCACATTCGCCAACCCGAGCGCCGCCAGCTCGCGATTCGCATCGATGTCGTAACCGTATTTGTTGCCGAGCGACTTGCCGACCGACACGGTCTGCGAGAAGCCCACCAGCGCCATGGTCAGCGCCAACGGCAGCAGTTGCTTGATTTGTGCCCAGTCGAATTCTGGAACAGCTAGATGAGGCAAACCGCGCGGCACCTCACCGAGCACCTTCACTCCGTGCTCGCCGAGGCCGAAGATAAACGACAGCAACGTGCACATGACCACCATGGTCAATGGTCCCGGCGCTTTAGGCGACAGTTTGGTGAAGCCCAACAACAGCAGGATGCAACTGGCCCCGATCGCCAACGTCGCCAGATTGGCCTCGCCGGCACGCGAGGCCACGTCGAACAGCGCTTCATACAAAAACGGAAACTGCTGCTGCGGGATACCTAACAAATGATGTAACTGACCCAGCGCCGTGATGATGGCGATGGCCGAGGTGAATCCGGCGAGCACCGGATACGACAAGAAGTTGACCAGAAATCCCAAGCGCAGCGCGCCCATCGCCAACTGCGACACACCGATGACCGCGGTCAATAGAATTGCCAGAGCGATGTAGGTCGCGGTGCCGGCAGTGGCAATCGTGCTCAGCCCCAGCACCAACATCAGCGAGTCCACGGTCACCGGGCCGACTGAGTTTTGTCTGCCGCTGCCGGTGAGCGCGTACAGAATCATCGGCAGCATCGACGCGTACAGACCCATGACTGGCGGCAATCCCGCCAGCAGCGCGTATGCAATGCCTTGTGGCACCAACAACGCAGCGACCGTCAGTCCCGCCATGACTTCGGTGCGCAGCTCGAACTTTCCATACAACGCCGTGCCCTGGGAAATGGGCACCCAGCGTTTCAACAACCCGCGCCAGTCGCGTACATCGACGGCGTCTTTGACCGCCACGCCGGCATTGACGACAGCACGCTGCATGCTCGTGCCGGTCTCGCCGGCATGATGACGCACATAGTGATCGGCAGCCGCGAACAGGGTTTGTTCGCTGGCCGAGTTGGGCGATGGCGCGTGCGCGGCATGCATCACCAGCTCGTACGGGCCGATCTTGATGCGCTCGCCCGGCTGCAACACATGGCGCTGGATCCGAACCGAGCTGACGAAGGTGCCGTTGGAGCTGCCCAGGTCTTCGATGACGCAGCCGTTGGCGTCGCCGATCAGCACGGCGTGGCGCCAGCTGACCTGGGAGTCTTTCAAATGAATGCCGCTGGCCGGGTCGCGCCCGATGACGATGGGGCCGCCGGATAAGCCATAGTCGCGGTGAGAGCCGTCGACGCCTCGCACGGTGACCTTGTTCACACCCATTCTCGTTCTTATCGCTCCAAGCATGATACGCCGCACCGAGCACCCGTGGCGACCTTGCGACGAAATCGACCCAGGCGTTGCGAGATCCCAACGGCGGGGTCGAGTGGCGCGTGCTTGGCACCGCGAATTTGCGGATTCGCCTTATTGATCGTGAAGCTAGTGCCTTGCGTAATGGCCACAGCGACCCTATGGTCGTTCGGGAGGGCCACCGCTGTGGAACTTTCCCTGACGGGAACCCAGGTGCGGCCGCCCGAGTAGTTTCAATAGGCCAAGTTCAGGCCCCGAAGGAAGCTCGCATGCAGATACAAGTGAATCACGACAACCGTACCCGTCTCACCGGCGACACCGCCGAACGGCTCTCCCAAGCAGTGCAAGACTCGCTGGCGAAGTTCGCCGAAAGAATCACCCGAGTAGAAATGCACCTCGGCGATTTGAACGGAGGCAAGGGTGGCCCAGACAAGCGCTGTATGCTGGAAGCCAGGATGTCGAATCTGCAACCCATCGCAGTCACTCACCACGCCGAGACCCTGCAACTCGCCATCGACGGCGCGCTGGAGCGGCTCGATCACGCACTAAGTCACGCCATCGGTAAGCTCGAAACCCACTGATCGCCCGTCACTGATCGGCACTGTCTCAGGCGCTGAACGGCGCCTGAGACAACTCACCTTGCTCCGGCGCGGCCGGGGCCAGGAAGCGTGCTTCCAAATCCGCAGCCGACAGCGGTTTGGACAGCAGGAAGCCTTGTACTTCCTGACAACCGCGCGACCGCAACCATTCCAATTGGCCGGGACGCTCGACGCCCTCGGCGGTCACGATCAGCTTCAAACTTTCGGCCAGCGACAGAATCGCGTTCGCCACGGCCGCATCGCTCGGCGAGCGATCCACGTTGGTGACGAATGCTTTATCGATCTTGATTCGGTCCGGCGGGAACCGAGTGATATAGGACAACGACGAATAGCCGGTACCAAAATCGTCCAACGCGATTCGGCAACCAAGCTGTCGAATACGCGCCAGTGCGCCCTGCACCGTTGCCGAGTCCTTGATCAGCAGCGACTCGGTCAACTCCACCTCGATCAACGACGTCGGCACATTGGCCGCCGCCGCTTCCGCTTCCAGAACGCGCGCGGGATCGCCGTGCAAAAGCTCTTTG
>NZ_JAEUPY010000583.1 GCF_016790065.1 Steroidobacter sp. | reverse complement strand
GTCAGCGGCAGATCTTCGATAGCGACGTCGCCGAACTCATCGTGCAACAAACGACTCACCTTGCGCCCCGACACCAGCGACACCAATGGCAACGTGTAATCGTTGAGCGGATTGGTCGCGACAAAACTGCGACGCACGCGTTCCTGCAATTCCTGTTGATCCCACTCCAATGCGTAGCCAGCAGCGACGATGGAGCCCAAGCTTGTTCCGCCGATGGCATCGATGGCGATGCCAGCCTCACGAAAAGCGCGCAACACCCCGATGTGAGCAAACCCTCTCGCGCCGCCACCGGACAACACGACACCCAACCCTGTGCCCGTCAGCGAGCGTGCCAGTCTGCCGATATCTGCTGGACCGCGAATATGGTGATGTGATAATCCAGGTTTGAGATCGAGCCAGCGTTGCGTGTGTCCCAGTGCTGCCGAACCTTTGTGTAACAGCACCAACTCGGGCCGTTGTCCGATGACGTTGCGCTCCAGATAGCCCTGCAGCGCCGGCCAATCGGCCAGCTGTGAATCCGCGTCGGCCAGCAACAGAATCACGTCGGCCTGACGCAGACACAACTTGCTCCAACTGGTGGCCGCCGTCTCGCAAACATAGACGACGAATTCGTTGGCTCGCTCCACCGCATGAAACCATTCGGTGGTTCGCTCGGCGCCGCGCTGATTCCAAACCAACTCGGCAGAGCCGATGCGATTCAGGAAAGTCACCAGCTTGGCCGCGAATACCGTTGCGCCGTCGCTGCCATCGTGAGGAACGATGGCGAAGGTTCTCGGCATCGAGCGCTGAGCGCGCGCCTGCGACTGGGATTGCGACGACTCGAGTCGTTGCACGAGGAGTTGCGACACTCGCAGCAGCCACTCCGGATGCTGGCGCATCACTCGTTCGAACGCAGAACGGGACAACCGGCCCAGCTCGCTGTCGCGCAGAGCGATGACCGTTGCGCTACGAGGTTTGCCGGAGATCAACGCCATCTCGCCGACCAGTTCGCCGGCCGCAATCCGCCCAACTAAACGACGCGCACCCGCCGGGGTCGATGCGAAGGCGCCAAGGCTGCCGCTGATGACGCAGTACAAGGCGTCCGGCGCGTCGCCTGCTTCGAACAAGGTCGTGCCGCCCTGAATGGCCAACCAGTCGAATTCGTCCACCAGCGCCGTCAGCAGCTCTTTTTCCAAACCGCCCAGCATGGGCAGCGTGCGCGCTAGCCAGTCGCCATCGCGTTGTTCGTCGACATCGGTGCTGAAATAGTCGTGTTCGAAGCTCATGCGCCCGTCCCCACGGCGCCCCATCCCCGGGGCGGACTGTGACCGCGTCCGAGAATCCCGGCCATTGCGCGAAATACGCGCGGCCCCACTGATTTAGACAGCCATTTAGTCATTGACACTGTGTCTAATGCGAGCGCACCATAGCGCCCATGTCCTATATCGCCGACCGCCGCCAGGAAGAGAAAGACCGCCGACGAGCTGAAATCGTCGACGCGGCCGAGCAGCTGTACCGCGAGCTGGGCTGGGAGGCAGTCACCATGGACAGCGTCGCGAAGAAAGCGCGACTGAGCCGCGCCCTGGTGTATGTGTACTTCAAGGACAAGAGCGAGTTGTTGTTGGCCATCACTGAACGCGCGATGGCCGTACTTTATTCGCGCTTCGAGGACGCCAGTGCGCGCACTCGCGGTGGTATCGATCAGATCGAAGCCATGGGCCGGGCCTACATGGCGTTCGGGATGGAATTTCCCCATTATTTCGACGCCTGCGCCCGCCTCGAACAGCGCGCGACCGGCACCCCAGAAGACGGTTCGCACGAAGCGGCCGCGTTCCAGATGGGCATGAAGGTACACGACGTGGTCGTGGCCTCGCTCGAAGCAGGCCAACGTGATGGCAGCATTCGCGCCGACCTCGGCGACTTGCAAGTAACTTCCCGCGTGCTGTGGGGTTTCACCCATGGCCTGACGCAGATTGCGATCACCAAGGCGCGGCCGCTGGCTGAAGCCGGTATCAGCGTCCCCCAGCTCACTCAGCAGGCCATCGCTTTGATCCGTTACACGTTGGCCGGTACCCGGCCGTCATTGACCGATTAGCGCTGGTTTTTATTTGAGCCATTTTTGACACTTGTCTAACGACTAAACAACTGTGGATAGGACATGCCAGCGCTGCGAACCCTAATGATGGTCGGCCTGTGCTTGGGCGCCAGCGCCGCCGGCGCGCAAACGCCGCCCGCCAGCGACTTCGACACCCTGGTCTCGAACTACGTCGCCGAAGGTCTGCGCAGCAACCTGGCTTTGCAGGGACAAACGCTCGAAGTCGACAAAGCTTCCCAGGCACTCAGCGAAGCGCGTTCCCGATTCTTCCCGCAGCTCTCGTTCGAAGCTCGATACACGCGCGCCGAAGGCGGCCGCGTCATCGATGTACCACTCGGCACCGCGCTCAATCCCGTCTACTCGACCTTGAACGAACTGTTGGTCGCGCAAGGTCAGCCGGAACGCTTTCCGCAAATCTCCGACACCAGCATCCCCTTTCTTCGTAAAGAAGAGCAGGACACGAGGCTGATGTTACGTCAGCCGTTGTATGCGCCGGCCATTCCCGCTGCGGTTCGCGCTCAGCGCGCATTGTTGGATGCGAGCAGCTTCAACCGCATGGCAATTGCTCGCGCGCTACGCCGAGACATCACCGTTTCCTACGTCGACTGGTTGAAGGCGCGCAGCTCGGTCGAGATCGTTGCGGCTAGCGAAGCCCTGCTGCAAGAGAACCTGCGCGTCAACGAATCCTTGTTCGGCAACGGCAAGATCACCGAAGACTTGGTGTTACGCGCCAAGGCCGAGCTGCTGGATGTCGAACAGCAGAAGCGTGAAGCGCAAAACCTGGCCACTCAGGCGCAGAGCTATTTCAACTTCTTACTGAATCGCCAACTGCAGACATCCATCGAGCCGTCGGCGCCACCGGTAAACTCGGCTGCAGCCGATGCCGCGCTCGAACAGCTTTGGTCGATGGCGCTCGATCGTCGCCCTGAGATTGCGCAGGTCGAACACTTGCGGAGCGCGAGCGAAGAGCAAGTTCGTATCGCTCGCCAGCAGAAGTGGCCAACCTTGTCGCTGGGTGTCGATGCCGGCACCCAAGGCGAGGAGTATCGTTTCGGCGAAGGCTACAACTTCGGCACCGCCTCGCTGATTTTCACCTGGCGCATTTTCGATGGCGGCGGCGATACCGCCCGCGTGCATCAAGCGCGCTCTGCCGAGAAACAACTGGTGTTGCGCCAGGAGGAAATTGCTCAGCAGATCCGCCTGGAAGTGCAACAGTCCTACGATCGGCTGGCTACTGCACGAGATTCGCTCGCCACCGCTGCCGCTCGTGCTGAAGCAGCGCGCGCGGCTTTTCGCATCGCTAGTCGCAAACGCGACGAAGGTGTGATCAGCCAGGTCGAATTCATCGACGCGCGCAGTGCGCTCACCAGTGCCGAACTAAACCACAACCTCACCCGTTTCAACGTGCTGGCGCGTCGCGCCGAGCTGGAATATGCGACCTCGACGGGAGATCTCCCGCTCGATCCAGGAGTTTGAGTCATGCCGCGCCTGTACAGCGTTCTTCCGCCGTTATTTTTGTCCGTCTGTTTGCTCGGTGTAGCCGGGTGTAACAGCGGCGCCGAGAATCAGCAGCCCGTCGAGCTGGCGCGAGTGCGCACGGCTCCTGCTGTCACCGGACCGGCGGCGCCGTCGATCCGCACCAATGGCTTACTGGCCAACGAAGATGAAATCCGCTTGTCGTTCAAAGTCGGCGGCGTGATTCGTCGGCTGGCGGTGACTGAAGGCGAGCAAGTGCGCAAAGGCCAGAAGCTGGCGGAAATCGAGCAGGCCGAAATCAACGCGCAAGTGGAGCAGGCCGCACAAGCTCATGAGAAAGCGCGACGCGACCTCGAACGCGGCGAACGTTTGTACGCCGACAAAGTCATCAGCCTCGAACAGCTCCAGGATCTGCGCACACAGCTAGCGGTGAACGATGCAGCGCTGAACTCCGCCAAGTTCAACTGGAGTTACGCAGCTATCGTCGCTCCTCACGATGGCACCGTGCTGCGCCGACTCGCGGAAGAGCGCGAGTTGGTTCAAGCCGGCAACCCCATTCTGGTACTCGGCGCCAAGGACAAAGGCTTTGTGGTGCGCACCGGCTTGGCCGATCGAGAGATCGTGCAGGTGAAGCTCGGCGATACCGCGCAAGTCCGGCTCGACGCCCTGCCCGGCCAGACATTGAACGGCAAGGTCACTGAAGTGTCCGGCGCATCGGATGCGGGCAGCGGCATGTTCGGCATCGAGGTGTCCATCGACCCGACCGATCTGCCATTGAAGAGCGGCCTGGTCGCCAAGCTCACCATCATTCCCGCCACGGCCAAGGCCGGCGAGCGCGTTTATGTGCCCATCGGCGCCATCGTCGAAGGCGACGGCCGCACCGCGCGCGTGTTCGTGCTCGATCAGAAACATGCTCGTCAGCGCCAGGTCGAAGTGGCCTTCCTCGAAGGCGAGACCGTGGCACTGAACTCGGGGTTGGAAGCAGGCGAGCAAGTCATCACTGACGGCGCTCAGTATCTGGAAGACGGCGAGGAAGTGACCATCGCCGAGCCAGTGGCTGCGAACCGGGAGTAGCCCCATGAGCTTCCTGGAATTTCCCATCAAGCGCTATCAGTTCACGCTGGTGGCGTTCGCCATGCTGGTGGCGCTCGGCATTTCTTCTTTTCTGAGCATTCCGCGGCAGGAAGATCCTTACTTCCCCATTCCGATTTATCAAATCATCGTCGCCTACCCTGGCGCCGAACCGCGCGATGTGGAGCGCTTGGTGGTCAAGCCCATCGAAGATCGGATCAGCGAGCTGGACGACATCAAGAAGATCGAGTCGTTCAGTAACGACGGCCTGGCGACTTTGATCACCGAGTTCTACAGCACTGCCGACGCTGAAGAGAAGTACGACGAGGTAGTGCGCGAGATCAATGCGCTGCGTCCGACCCTGCCTGCCGAGATCGCTCGGTTGGAGATTCGCAAGAGCAATCCCGGTTTGGTGAACATCGTGCAGTTCGCCCTGGTGTCGCCCGACGCGCCGTATCGTGAACTCGAAGATCAAGCGCGCGACCTGAAAGACATCCTGAAAGCTGTCGACGGTGTACGCACTTCGGAAACGTGGGCCTATCCCGCGCGTGAACTGCGCGTCGCGCTCGATCTGCCTCGCATGGCTGAGTTGAAACTCGCACCGAACCGAGTGATCGAGGCATTGCAGAGCGAGAACACGACTGTTCCCGGCGGCGCCATCGATGTCGGCAGCCGCAGCTTCAGCGTGAAGACCTCGGGCAGCTACGAATCGTTGGATGAAGTTCGCGATACTGTGATAGCTGCCGTCGACGGCCGCACCGTCCGGATTCGCGACGTCGCCGAAGTGAATTGGGACACGCAGGAACACACATACATTGGCCGCTACAACGGCCAGCGCGCCGTGTTCGTCACTGCCAATCAGAAAGACGGTTACAACATCTTCGAGGTGCGCAAACGCATTGTCGCCGCGGCCGAGAAGTTCGAGCAGCAGCTGCCCAAGCGCATCAAGCTGGAGCTGGGCTTCGACCAATCGGACAACGTCGCGACCCGACTCAATCGATTGACTACCGACTTCGCCATCGCCATCGCGCTGGTGGCGATCACATTGCTACCGCTCGGCCTGCGCGCCGCCAGCATCGTGATGATCTCGATTCCACTGTCACTGGCTATCGGCGTCTCCACGTTGCACATGGTTGGCTATTCGCTGAACCAGATTTCCATCGCCGGCTTCGTGGTCGCGCTGGGTTTGCTGGTGGACGATTCCATCGTGGTCGTAGAGAACATTTCGCGCTTCTTGCGTGAGGGGCACTCACGCACAGAAGCAGCGATCTTAGCCACGCGGCAGATCTTCCTCGCGATCCTAGGCTGTACCGCAACCATCATTTTCGCGTTCTTGCCATTGATGATGCTGTCCGGCCCCTCGGGTAAATTCATTCGCGTGCTGCCGACGGCCGTGCTGTCTACGGTAGTGGCGTCGCTGTTGATCGCGTTGACCATCATTCCGTTTCTGGCGAGCCGAATTCTTAGCAAGCATGAGAATCCCGAAGGCAACAAGCTGTTGCAGTCGGTGCAGCGGGGCATTCATCGCTTCTATCAACCGCTGTTGCATCGGGCGCTGGCCAAGCCGCGACTCACCGTGTGGGGTTCGCTGATCGCATGCTTCGTCATCATGATTGGTGTCGGCAGCATCATCGGTTTCAGCCTGTTCCCCAAGGCCGATACGCCGAACTTCATCGTCACGGTCGAAACTCCCGACGGCAGCAGCCTCGCCGAGACCGATCGCGCGTTGAAGTTTGTCGAAGGCCAGTTGGCGGCGATGCCCGAAGTGACCTCGTACTTCACCAATCTCGGCCGCGGCAACCCCAAGATCTATTACAACGAGTTCGGCAACGAAGGCGCCAGCAACTACGGCGACATCTTCGTCAAGCTGAAGAGCTATGACACCAGCGACACGCCCAAGAAACTGGAACAGCTACGTCGCGAGCTCAAGCGCTATCCGAGTGCACACATCTATGTAAAGGAGTTCCAGAACGGCCCGCCGATCACCGCGCCCATCGCGATTCGGGTCATCGGTTCCGATTTGGACGAGCTGGATAGGTTGGCCACGCGCGTCGAGCAGCTCATCAAGGAAACGCCAGGCACGCGTGATGTCGAGAATCCTGTGCGCATCAAGCGAACCAATCTACAGTTGAAGATCGATTCGCAAAAGGCGGCGCTGTTCGGCGTGCCCGCCATTGAGTTCGATCGCGCCGTGCGCTTGGCTGTCGCTGGTATTCCCGCCAGCCGTTACAAAGAAACCGACGGCGAGCAGTACGACATCATGGTTCGCACGCCGATTGCCGAACGCGCCGACATTCATGCGCTGGATCAGGTGCGTGTGACGACACTGACCGGCGCTACTTTGCCGTTGAGTCAGCTGGCGCAGATCGAATTCGCTGCAGCTCCGACGCAGGTCGATCGGTTCAATCGTTCGCGCGCCGTGACCATCAATGCTGAGGTTCAGAATGGCTACAACACGGATCGTGTGACGACTGAAGTGCTGCGACGGCTGGATGAAATGCAATGGCCGCGCGGTTATTCCTATGTGCCAGGTGGCGAGTTGGAAAGCCGTGCCGAAAGTTTCGGCGGCTTGCAGGCAGCCACTATCGTCGCCTTGCTCGGCATCGTGGCAGTGTTGGTGCTGGAGTTCGGCAGCTTTAAGAGCACGCTCATCGTGCTCAGCGTGGTGCCCTTCGGTATTGCCGGCGGCATCCTGGCGCTGGGTCTGGCCGGTTACAGCATCTCGTTCACGGCGACCATCGGCTTCATCGCGCTCATCGGCATCGAGACCAAGAACTCCATCTTGCTGGTGGACTTCACCAATCAGCTAAGAGCGGATGGCATGCCGTTGGATGAAGCCATCGAACGCGCCGGCGAGATTCGTTTCCTGCCCATCTTGTTGACCAGCGCCACGGCCATTGGCGGCCTGCTACCGCTGGCGCTGCAAAACGCCGGCATGTACTCGCCGCTCGCGTGGGTCATCATCGGTGGCTTGGTGTCGTCGACGCTGATCGCGCGAATCGTCACGCCGGTGATGTACAAGCTGATCCCGCCAACCATCGAAGTGAAGGCCAAGAAGGCGGACAGCCGAGCGCTAGCCAACGGCGGCGATGCCCTCGATCTCGATCAAGGCGTCAAAGTGCAATGATTTTGCCGCGATGACGGCACGGGCCGGCCGGTGCGTTCCCAGCATTTCGCTGTAGATGGCGTTCACGGCCGGCCAATCGTCCATGTTCACGATAGTGATGTTCACTTTCAGCAAACCGGACAGGTCGCTGTTCGCCGCGCGCAGTACCTTTTCGAGTCTTTCCAGGCTGCGACGGGTTTGCTGGGAGATGTCGCCAGCTTCCAAGTCCGTCATGCCGGGCCCGCGCCCCAGTTGGCCCGAGGCATAAATCACCCCGCCATGCTCGATGGCGTAGGCGTAGTGGCCGTTCGGCGGTGGCATATCGGGAACGTCGACGGTGCGCGGTTTGGCGGGGTTCATGGCGGCGGATCATAGCTCTGCCCCGAAATGGGGCATGAACATGTCAGCCCGCGAACTATGCAGTAAAGTGCGGGGCTGTCGATCAGGAAGCCTGCGATGAAGTTCGAAACTCTGTCCATACACACCGGACGCGACGTGGAACGCGCCACCGGTGCGGTCGCCCCGCCGATCCAGCTGAGCACGACCTTCGAGCGAGATGCCGACGGCGAATTCTCCCGCGGCTTCTCTTACAGCCGCGCCGACAACCCCGCTCGCCGCCCGTTGGAAGAATGCATCGCTGCGCTGGAAGGCGGTGAGGATGCAACGACCTACAGCTCCGGCTCAGCCGCGTCGTTGGCGGTGTTCAGCCTGCTCCGACCCGGCGATCACGTGATCGCTCCCATTGAGTCGTATCACGGCACGGCCAAGCAACTGCGCGACGTCTTTGCCCCA
Source organism: Steroidobacter sp. (assembly GCF_016790065.1). GTDB lineage: Bacteria > Pseudomonadota > Gammaproteobacteria > Steroidobacterales > Steroidobacteraceae > Steroidobacter. Next base: position 2,156 of record NZ_JAEUPY010000583.1, on the reverse strand, counting down.
ATGGGCATTACGCATACGTTCGTCGATATGACTCGGATCGATGCCGTACGCGATGCGCTTCGTAAAGAGACGAAGTTGGTTTGGATCGAGACACCCTCCAATCCGACGCTGAACATCAGCGACATCGAAACCATCGCCGATCTGGCGCACGGTCGCGGCGCCCTGGTTTGTTGTGACAACACCTTCGCGACGCCGGTCTGGCAACGACCGCTGGAACTGGGCGCCGACGTGGTGATGCATTCGAGCACCAAGTACTTCGGCGGCCACAGCGACGTCATGGGCGGGGCGCTCATCACGCGCGATCGCGGTGGGCTTTCGGAGAAGCTGCGCGACTATCAGCAGACCGCCGGCAGCGTGCCGTCACCGTTCGATTGCTGGTTGATTCGTCGCAGCCTCACCACGCTGTCTTGTCGCGTTCGCGCGCAAACGCATAACGCCAGTCGGCTGGCGGGATTTCTACAAAGTCATAAGAACGTCGAGCGTGTGTTCTATCCGGGATTGGATACGCATCCCGGTCATGCGATTGCGCAACGACAGATGAAAGGCGGCTTCGGTGCCATGCTGTCGTTCGCCGTCCGCGGCGGCCGCGATGAAGCCTTCGCCGTCGCTGCCAAGGCGCAGCTGTTCATTCGTGCCACTAGTCTAGGCGGCGTGGAATCGCTGATCGAACATCGCGCGTCAGTCGAAGGCCCGCACTCGGTCACGCCGCAGAATCTGTTGCGTCTCTCAGTCGGCCTGGAAAGTGCGGAGGACCTGATCGCTGATCTGGATCAGGCGTTGAGCTGAACAGTGACGACCGCTATTTGACCAGCGGTCGCTTCTTTTCTTCCCAAGCTTTCATGTCGCCGTCGAGGTGCAGCAGCTTGGTGAAGCCGTTTTCGCGCAGGCGTTCGGCGCCGAGCTCGGCACGAACACCGATGGCGCAATAAACGACGATGTCCTTGTCAGCGGCATCGGCGACTTCGGAAATGCGCGAAGGCAGGTGCGTGTACGGAATGTTGATGGCGCCGGGCACGTGGCCGGCTTTGAATTCTTCCGGCGAGCGTACGTCGAGAATGACCAGCGACGAGTCTTTACTTTCAATCCGCTTCAACAACGAAGCTTGATCGATCTTTGGCGTCTCACCGGCGTGAGACACCGCGGCGAACGTGAGCGCCGCGGCGGCAAGAATCAAACGAGCGGCCATCAGTGTTTACCCGGCTCGAGTTTCACACCGCGACGCTCCCAAGCAACGTAGGCGAGCATCGCAGTCATCTTCGGGTCATCTGCGGCCAGCTGCTCACCTTCCAGCGGATTGCGCAAACACCAGTTGATCATCTCCCACAGGTTGGCCACCTTGCCAAGCTGCTTCTGGAACTTTGGATAAGTTTCCGGATGCGTGTTGGCGGCGTTGGGATGGCACTGCGCGCACACCACACCGTTGGTGCCGAGCTTGGCATCGGTCCACAAAGCGCGGCCTTCTTTCACCACGCCGTCGAACTGTTCTTGCCAGCGAGCCAGATCTTCCTTGCTGAACTCATCGGCGCTGGCCACACCGGAGGCGCCGACAGCCAGCGCCGCACAAGCAATGACGGATGCGATTTTCATAAAGTTACCTTGGCGTCTTTAGCTTGCCGTGGCTTTAGTAGTGCACCTGGGGCGAAATTCGCTTGTCGGGATCCTGATAGGTCTGGTCCTTCGGATGGCCGGCTTGCGGATCGAACGCCACCGTGCGTGTGCTGTTGTTGTACAGATTGAAGGTCGCACTGGCACGACCGCTGTTCACGTCGATGAATTGCCAACCGGTCGCATCACGCTCGAAGAACGGATCGGCGCGATTCATCTGTACCGTCAGCTTCGGCAGCAACTGCTCAGCCTGCGCATAGCTCTGCGGATACGGCCACGGCCACGCAGTCGCCATCGCAGACGTGAACGAAATGTTGCCGACCTGGTTGTACTGGATCTGGTGCACGTGCCCGTAGAACACAGTGACTTTATTGAACGGCGCCAACAGTGCTTGCACCTGCTCCGCGTCTTCGGTCCAGAAATTCCAGCCCTTGTAGATCTTCTGCAGCGGCGAATGCGAGAACACCACGATGGGCGTGTCCTTCTTCACCTTGGCCAGATCTTTCTGCAACCACTCACGCTGCTTGTCGCCGACCATGAACGGCGAGCCG
>NZ_JAEUPY010000582.1 GCF_016790065.1 Steroidobacter sp. | reverse complement strand
GTCGCGATGCCATCGAACGTCTGGGACGAGTCGACATCCTCGTAAACAACGCCGGCGCGACCTGGGGTGCGCCGGCCGAAGACTATCCGCTGCAAGCCTGGGACAAGGTCATGAACCTGAATGTGCGTGGCGTATTTCTCTTGAGCCAGTACATTGCGAAACACAGCATGATCCCGCAACGCCAAGGTCACATCCTGATGATGGCCTCTATCGGTGGCCTGCGCGCGCCCGGCACGTCCATGGAGACCGCGGCCTACAACACCAGCAAGGCCGCCGTGATCAATCTCACTCGAGTGCTGGCCGGTGAATGGGGCGAGTTCGGCATCAACGTCAACGCGCTTGCGCCCGGTTTCTTTCCCACCAAGATGACCCGCGGCACGATGGACGCTCAGGGCTTCGAAGCACTGATAGCACGCGCGCCCTTGCGTAGATTAGGAGACGATGAAGATCTGAAAGGTGCCACCGTGCTCCTGTGCTCCGCCGCGGGCAAGCACATCACTGGTCAGGTGCTGCCCATCGACGGCGGCGTCTCCGCCCTTATTTGAGCGCAGACCTCACCTCACTCATCGTCTGCCGGCGGCGTGAGATCTACTTCGCTGCCCGTGTCGCGATTCTCCGCGGCGCAGCCGACTTCGAACGAGAGCGGCACCTTGATGAAGTCTCGCTTATAGGTATACGGCTGCGCGAACACCGTGGGATCTTCCACGGTGATGGTCATGCGCAGCGACTTCTCACTCTCCACCGTGATTCGTTCCGTGACTTTCGTCTGTTTGGTGGTCTTGATGCCGCCGTCGATGAACATGTCGGCGCGCGGGGAAATGCCCTGCGTTTCGGCGATGAGCGTATTGCCTTCCCAACGTCCGATCGTATAGCCCTGGTAATCGTAGATGAACGTCTCGGGAAAACCACGGCCATCCGTCCAAATGCGACGGAAACTGCCATCCATGAAGATGACATTGGCGCGCCCGGGCGTGAGCAGGAATTCAAACATCAGTGGATGTTCGATCGTGCCCGGCACACCCGCCGTCACGCAATTCGCCAAGTTGTTCAGCGTCGGTTTGTCCTTGGCCGGAAAACTGGGAATGGTCGCGAAGGCGTCGCGAATCTTCCTGAACTCAGGCGTGAACGGCACGTCCGTGTCCGGGCCTTCGCAGCAAGCGACCCAGGCGCTGTAGGTGCTTTCGTCCGTCATCACCCAGGTGCCACTGAGCTGTTCGCGGATCGCAGCCGACGGCACCTCCTCGGCGGTCGGCGCAACGTCCCCGGTACGTTTGGCGCATCCTGCGGCCAATACCATCAGCAGCGAAGCCGGCACCATGCGCAGCAAGCGGGATGAGCCGGTTCCCATCATGACCCCTTCGCCGGCTTGCAAGTGCTGAAATACTTGTCGTCGACCGAACCGGAAACCTGCGCTCCGAGTGTCTTGCCGTTCTCGAAGGTGACTTGGCGCAGCGACCCGCCCTTGCGACCATCGCGTAGCGGGTTGAAGAGCACCGTGACCTTGTCGCCGCGCTTCAGTGTGTCCGGCTTCCAGCCTGCCACCGCCAATGAAGCCGGGTCGCCGCCTTCGAAGCCCCACAGAATGGGCTTCGCGTCTGCGCCTGTCCCGGTTTCTACCCAGAGCCACATGTGGGGGTAGGCCCAAGTGAACTTCCTGACGTTGCCGGCAATGGTCGCGCACTTATCCTCATCGAACATTGCGTATGAGTGATGCGCGTCTGCCTGGACGGTCAGCATCCCTGACAGCAGCGCGAGCAGACTGAGTTTGACCGGGGTGCGCATGAATGAATCCTCGTGCCTTGAGCGGCTCGAGGCAGCGTAGCAAGGCCGTCTTTCGTGACGTATCCGCCATCGGCAAGT
>NZ_JAEUPY010000543.1 GCF_016790065.1 Steroidobacter sp. | reverse complement strand
TGCTGTTCTTGCAGAACTGGCGTGCCACGGTGATCCCGATGCTGGCGGTGCCGGTGTCGCTGGTGGGCACGTTCGCGGCCATGTACATGTTCGGTTTCTCCATCAACATGCTGACGCTATTCGGCATGGTGCTGGCTATCGGTATCGTGGTTGACGACGCCATCGTGGTGCTCGAAAACGTCGAGCGCATCATGACCACGGAAAATCTGCCGGCGCCGCAGGCCACGGCCAAAGCCATGGAGGAAGTGACGCGGCCGGTGATCGCCATCGTGCTGGTGCTGACGGCGGTGTTCCTGCCGGTGGCCTTCCTGGGTGGCTTGGTCGGCGAGATGTATCGACAGTTCGCAGTCACTATTTCCGTATCGGTGGTGATCTCGGGCTTCGTCGCGCTGACGTTGACGCCGGCACTGTGCGCGTTGCTGTTGAAGCACGACCACGCGGTCACCAATAGTTTCCTCAAGGGCTTCAACCGCTGGTTCGAGCGGATGACACAGCGCTACGAAAACGGTGTGCGCTTCGTGATGAAGCGCGGCGCGCTGGCGGCTGGCGTGTTCGTCGTGATGTTGGTGGCGGTCGTCGGATTGTTCCGCGCGCTGCCGACTTCGCTGGCGCCTTCGGAAGATCAGGGCTACGTGTTCGTGATCGGTTTCCTGCAGGACGCGGCGTCATTGGATCGCACGGTCAAGTCCATTCAGACCGTGGCCGAGGAAGTGAGCCATCATCCGGCGGTGGCCAATGCGGTTGCCGTGTCGGGCATGGATCCGCTCACCCAAGCGATGAAGACCAACAGCGGCATCATCTGGTTGCCGATGAAGCCTTGGGACGAGCGTAAGAGCGACGATCTGTCGCCGTCGGCGCTGGTCGGTGCCGTGTTCGGTGCCGGCTCGAAGATCAAAGACGGCTTCTTCTTCGCCGTCGAGCCGCCGCCCATCGAAGGTTTGTCCATGACCGGCGGTTTCGAGGCCTACATTCAATCGCGCGGTAGCGGCTCGATCAAAGATCTCGAAGCGGTGACGGCGAAAGTTGTGGCTGCGGCCAATCAGCGCCCTGAGCTGGCGGGCACCCAAACTACGTTTAGCGCCAGCGTGCCGCAGATGCGCATCGATCTGGATCGCGAAAAGGCCATGACCTTGGGCGTGGAAGTGAGCCAAGTGTTCGAAACGTTACAAAGTACTTTCGGTGCGTTGTACGTGAACGACTTCAATCGCAACGGCCGGGTATATCAGGTGCAGTTGCAATCGGAGCCGCGCTTCCGTGCGTATCCCGAAGACATTCGTAACGTGTACGTGCGTTCCAAGAAAGGCGACCTGGTGCCGCTGACGGCGTTGGCCAGCATTCGTGAAGTCACCGGTGCAGAAATCGTCGAGCGCTTCAACGCGTTCACTGCGGCCAAGGTCATGGGTGCAGCGGCGCCGGGCTTCAGCTCGGGCGATGCGCTGAAGGCCATCGAAGAGGTGGCCGAACAAACCTTGCCGCAGGGCTACGCGCTTGCGTTCACCGGTACGGCTTATCAAGAGAAGGCCAGCGGCGGCGCTTCGCAGGGTGTGTATCTGCTCGGCGTGTTGATGGTGTTCCTGATCCTCGCGGCTCAGTTCGAGCGTTGGACGTTGCCGCTGGCGGTGATTCTGGCTGTGCCGTTCGCAGCGTTCGGTGCGTTAGTGGCGGTGTTCTCGCGCGGCCAGGCTAACGACATTTACTTCCAGATCGGCATGCTGACGCTGATCGGCTTGGCGGCCAAGAATGCCATCTTGATCGTCGAGTTCGCGCTGATGAAGTATCACGAAGGCATGAAGCTGGCGGATGCCGCCATCGAAGGCGCCAAGCTGCGGTTCCGGCCCATCATCATGACGTCGCTGGCGTTGATCTTCGGTGTGTTGCCGTTGGCCATCAGCACCGGTGCCGGCGCCAACAGCCGTCATTCGCTGGGGACCAGCGTGATCGGTGGCATGTTGGCGGCCACCTTCATTGCGACGCTGTTCGTGCCGCTGTTCTTCAAGTGGATTGCCGGCGCCCGGGGCGGCGAGGCGTATGACGACGAGCATGGCAAGGGCACGTCGCACCACGGCGGTGTCGAGCCCAAGCCGGCCGCGCCCCGCGAGTCTCATTGATGAGTGACCAGCGAATGAATCAGCAAGTAATAAAAACTTCGGCTAGGGTCAGCCTCGCGGTGACTCTGGCTCTGATGCTCGGCGGTTGCTTCGTATCCAAAGTGGATCCGCAGAAGCCGGAGCTGCCGTTGCCGGATGCACTACCGACGCTCGCGGCGGAGACGTCTCCGCTGCCCAATCCGTGGTGGTCGTTGTTTGGCGATGCCAAGCTCGATGAGCTGATGCTCGAGGCGCTGAAGCACAACCCCGACGCGCTAGTCGCGGCGGCGCGCGTGCAGGAAGCGCGTTCGTATCTGCGCATCTCCAATGCGGACCGGCTGCCGACCCTGAATCTCGAAGGCAACGCCACTCGCTCCAAACAAAGCGACTTGTCGCTGGCCCAGCAGGGCCTGGAGAACGTGCCTGGCGTCAACACGCATCAGACGCTGTACACGGTGCAAGGCACGGTGGCGTATGAGTTGGACCTGTGGGGCAAGTATCTGCGCGCCTCCGAGTCGGCGCGTGCGCAGTTGCTGAACTCCGAGTACGGCCGCGAAGCGACCAAGCTCAGTTTGACCGGCGAAGTGGCGCGCACTTACTTCTCGTTGATCGCCGCCGCTGAGCAGTTGGCGCGAGGCCGTGACACGTTGAACTCGCGTGAAGAAGCGGTGGGGCTGGAAAAGCTGCGCTTCGATTCGGGCGAGAGCGACGAGTTCACGTTCAAGCGGGCCGAAGCCGAGGCCGCCGCGACGCGCGTCTCGACCCGGCAACTGGAGTTGCAGGTGGTTCAGTTCACCAATGCGCTCGGCGCATTGTTGGGCCGTTCGCCGAAAGCGTTGGTCGATGAAGCTATCAGTGTGCAAGGCGTGAGCTTGCCGGCGCCGGTGCAATTGCCTTCGGCGTTGCCGTCGGCGGTATTGGCGCAGCGTCCGGACATCGGTGCGGCCGAAGCGGCGCTCAATGCATCAGCAGCGGATATCGGTGTCGCGCGTGCGCAGCTGTTCCCAAGTATCAGCATCACTGGTGCATTGGGTTCGGCGAGTCCCGAGCTGGACGATTTGTTCACTGGTCCGGCCAAAGTGTGGTCGGCGACCGGCGGCATTTTGCAACCCATCTTCCAAGGCGGCCGGTTGCGAGCCAACGTCTCTCGTGCTGAAGCGGTGAGAGAACAGCGCAAGGCCGAGTACGCACGAGCTGTTCAACAAGCGTTCCGCGAAGTGCTGGATAACTTGCAGGGTCAATCGCTGATCGCCGGAGTGCGTGAAGCGAACGATCAGCAGGTGGCGGCACTGGCTCGCGCTACCGAGTTGGCGGAGTTGCGTTACGGGCAGGGCGACATCGCGTATCTGGAACTGCTCGACGTGCGTCGTGGCTTGTATCAGGCGCAGATCGATCTGGTCGCCGCGCAACGCGATGCTCTGCTCAACACCGTCGACCTGGCGTTGGCCGTGGGCGGTGGTTTAGGAGATCAGGCGGAGCCGCTTACCGCGCGCCGCTAAAAGAAGGCAGCAGCGTCGGTGCCGGCGAACTCGATTTCGCCGTCTTGGTGCCGACGCAGTTCCAGGAGGAGTGACGCAACCACTCCTCCAGCTCCCTGGCCGGTAATGGCCGACTCATGAAATAACCCTGCGCCTGATCGCAACCGAACTGGCGCAGCGTGCGCAGATCGTTTTCGTCCTCGACGCCTTCGGCCACCACCTGCAATCCCAAGCTGTGGCCCAGATCGATGGTGGAGCGCACGATGGTGGCGGTGGTCGGATCGCTCATTTGGTTGATGAACGAGCGGTCGATCTTGAGCTCATCCACCGGCAGGCGCGCGATGTAACTCAGCGATGAGTAGCCGGTGCCATAGTCGTCGATGGACAAGCGCACGCCCAAGGCGCTCAGCTGTTCCAGCACTCGTTGCGAGTGAGCTGCATCTTCCATGAAGCCGCTTTCGGTGATTTCCAGACACAGCAGCGACGCGGGCGTGTCGCAACGATCCAGCAAGCGAGCGATGAACTCGGGGAGCTCGCGGTTGAGCAGATCGCGCGCCGAAATATTTACCGCGACTCGCAGCGGAATGCCGGCGGTACGCCATTGGCCGCATTGGCGCACGGCCTGCTCCAGCACCCAGCGCGTCAACACTTTGATGTAGCCGGTGTGCTCGGCAAACGGAATGAAGTCCCCAGGTGGGATGAAGCCGCGACGCGGATGATCCCAACGCAACAGCGCTTCGACACCTTCCACCGTCGACGTTGCCAGGCTGATCTTCGGCTGATAGTACACACGCAACTGATTGCCTTCGACGGCCTGGCGAATCTCGCTGAGCAGCGACAGATGCTTCTGCTGATGAGTGTCGTAGCTCACGTCGTAGACGGCATGACCACTCTTGTTACGTTTGGCGACGTACATGGAGATATCCGCGTTCCGCAGCAGCGTGCCGATGTTCTCGCCATGTTCCGGAAAGTGCGCGATGCCGATACTGCTGCCCACGTCGAGCAACTGATCTTCGTAGTCGATGGGCTGTTCCAGTGCGTGCTGAATCTTCAGCGCCACCCGAGTCACATAGCGCTCGTCCACATTCTCCAGCAGGATGGCGAATTCATCGCCGCCGAGTCGCGCGATCGTGTCTGCCTGACGCAGCAAGTCGCTCAACCGCTGTGCGACCTCGCGTAACACGTGGTCGCCGACGCCGTGGCCGAGCGAGTCGTTGACGTACTTGAAGCGGTCCAGGTCCATCATCAACACGCTGAGCGTGCGGCCGGTGCGTTTGGCATTGACGATGGCATGTTCGAGCCGGTCATGAAACAACACACGATTGGCCAGATCGGTGAGCGTGTCGCGGTAGGCGAGATGCAAAATCTCCTGCTCGCGCTCCGCAATACATTCGCGCATGTGGTTCAGACTGTTGGCGAGCGCGCCGATCTCATCCGAGCGCGGCAGGCTGACTGGTTTGGAATAATCGCCGTCTTGCATGCGTGCGGCGGCTTCGGTCAGTTGAGTGATGGGGCGCGTGATATCCATGGCGATCACGATGGCGCCGCCCATGGACAGCAGCATGCTGATCGCGCCGAGTGCCGCCAAGGTCTGTTCCAGTCGATCGAACGCAGCCACTGCGACCGGTGACGATGTGAGTTCGCGCAATTCCGAGTTGGCTGAAGTCACCGTCACGAAGGCGACCACCTGGACCAGCGCCAGCAAGGCCACGACGAAGACGATGATGCGTGTGCGTAGTCTGCGAATCATGACGGGCCAGACTACGCAGGCCGCAGCGCCCGCAAATGTTAAGCCCTTCACACCCGGGATTCGTCCGTAGGCGCAGCGGGCGGGCGTCTGTGATGGGTATCGCAAACATTACCAGCGACGGCATGCTTCGTTGCAGAAAATACAATAGAAACATTCAGAAGCCCGAGATTTTCCGCGCTTCGCGACGGCACGCCAGCTGCATAGCTTGCTCAGGCCGTTTCTGACGGACCTGAGGAACCTTTCCGAAAGCTGGAAGCGTTGTTTGCATCGCGCGCCCAGTACAGCGCGACAACATCGAGGGGAAAATCGAATGCGCGTCATGTCGCGAGAGCCGGTGAGTTCTCGTTCAGAATCGATTCGGCGCTGTCGCCAACTGGCGATAGGCGTAACGTTTGCTTTGTCCCTCGCTGCCTGCGGCGGTGGTGGAGGCGGCGGTGGCGGCGGGCAGCAGCAACAAGCGGCCAATGTCGCGCCGACCGTGCAAGCGGGTACCGATCAAAGTATCGAATTGCCAAAGAACAATGCGCAGCTGACCGGGTCGGCCACCGACGATTCAACCACATCGACGCTGACATACACCTGGAGCGCGACCAGCGGTCCAAGCGGTGTGACCTTCGGTACGGCGAATGCGGCTTCGACCACTGTGACGTTTCCGGCCGCGGGTTCTTATGTGCTGACGCTGTCAGTGAGCGACGGCAGTCTCACCGGCACCGACACGGTGAGCGTGACGGTCGCGGCAGCAACGTATCCTGCAGGCGATACCACTAACGACACCGCCGATCATGGTTGGACTCGAGTGGCCGCAGCTGACGTTGGGATGAGTCAGACGCTGCTCGACCAAGCGAGCACCTACGCGACCACGTCCGGCACGGTGAACACGGCCGACACCGCCGGCATGATCGTGCGTCGGGGTCGACTGGTGCATTCGTGGGGCGACATCGACAAGCGCTACGACATGAAGTCGACCACCAAATCCATCGGCGGTATCGCGCTCGGCGTCGCTATCGATAACGGCAGTCTCGCGCTCAGCGATGTCGCGCAGACCAGATACTCGGGGATCGGCGCCAAGCCGGCATCGAACATTACCACTGGCTGGCTCGATGACATCACCGTGCAGCAGCTGGCCACGCACACTGCCGGTTTCATCAAGACTGGCGGCTGGTATGTGTCGCAGGTCGATCAGGTCAGCCCGACCTTGCAGTATCAGCCAGGCACCACTTGGTTTTATTCCGACGGCGGCTTGAACTGGCTGGCGGAACTGCTCACTACGGTGTTCAACCAAGACCTGACGACGGTGCTCAGCACCGAAGTGTGGACCACGCTGGGCTTGAACAGCAGTTTCGGCGGCTCCGGTAACGGCGGCGGCACCACCTCCGACGTGCATTGGCGCGACAACCAATTCCGCGACCAGACCGGACAGGCAATT